>NEUO01000199.1 GCA_002304315.1 Verrucomicrobiia bacterium Tous-C4TDCM | reverse complement strand
CCACGCCTTCACCCATCCCTACGGCTGCTCGCAGCTCGGCGACGACCTCGGCCACACCCGCAAGATCCTCGCCGGCCTGGTCCGCCACCCGAACGCCGCCGCGGTGCTGATCCTCGGCCTCGGTTGCGAGAACAACACCCTCAAGTCCTTCCTCGCCGAAGCCGGCACGCTCGACCCGCAGCGCGTCCGCTTCTTCAACGCGCAGGACGTGCAGGATGAGATCGAGCACGGCCTCGAAGCGATGCGCGGGCTGGTCGAATACGCCTCGCAATTCAAGCGCCAGCCGATCCCCGCGAGCGAGCTGGTCCTCGGCATGAAGTGCGGCGGCAGCGACGGCTTCAGCGGCATCACCGCGAACCCGCTGGTCGGCCGCATCGCCGACCGCCTCTGCGGCTGGGGCGGCACCGCGATCCTGACCGAGGTCCCCGAAATGTTCGGCGCCGAGGCCCCGCTCTTCAACCGCTGCGACACGGAGGCCACCTTCAACGAGGCGCTCGGCATGGTGAACGAATTCAAAGACTACTTCCGCCGCCACGGCGAGGCCGTCCACGAGAACCCCTCGCCCGGCAACAAGGACGGCGGCATCACCACCCTCGAGGAGAAATCGCTCGGCTGCATCCAGAAGGGCGGCCGCGCGCCGGTGATGCAGGTCGTCGGCTACGGCGAGGCCGCCACCCAGGGCCTCGGCGGTCTGTGCCTGGTCGAAGCCCCCGGCAACGACGGCGTCTCCTGCACCGCCCTCGCCGCCGCCGGTGCCCACGAGATCCTCTTCACCACCGGCCGTGGCACCCCGCTCGGCGTGCCGGTGCCGACGCTCAAGATCGCCTCCAACCATTCGCTCGCCGAACGGAAGCCCAACTGGATCGACTTCGACGCCGGCGTGCTGTTAGAGCCCGATGTCTCCGTCGATGAAATCACCGACCGCATGATGTCCCTCATCCTCGAAGTCGCCTCCGGCCGGGAAGCCCGCAACGAAATCAACGGCTTCCGCGAGATCACCATCTGGAAGCAAGGCGTGACCCTGTGACCTCCGGCTTCGCAAGCCCGACCCTCCAAGCCGGCTAAAGCCAGCGCTCCCATCATCCCATGATCCTCCGGCGGAGCGCTGACTTGAGTCGGCTCCCCAACCCCGACTATTCAAGCCGACTAAAGTCAGCGCTCCCTTAAATCCCAAAATCCCATGATCCTCCAATTCGGTGCCGGCAATTTCCTCCGCGGGTTCGTCGACCTCTTCGTCTCCCAAACCGGCTTCGACGGGATCGTCGTCGTCCAGTCCACCGGCATCGAACGCGCGGCAGCCTTGAACCGCGCGGGCGGCAAGTACCACGTCGCGATCCAAGGCTTCGCCGACGGCCGGGTGATCGATGAGACCGAGGAAGTCACGTCCATCCAGCAAGCTCTCCACGCCGGCACGCAGTGGGACCAAGTCCTCGATGCCGCCTGCGATCCGGACCTCCGCTGGATCGTCTCGAACACCACTGAAGCCGGCTTTGCGCTCGACGAGGCCGACGTCCCCAACACCGGCGTGCCGCGGTCCTTCCCCGCGAAACTCCTGTCCGTCCTGCTCACCCGTCACGCCGCCGGACAGCCCGGTCCGACGATCCTTCCCTGCGAACTCATCGAACACAACGGCACCCGCCTCCGCGACCTCGTTCTGGAACAAGCCGCCCGCTGGTTCGTCTCGCCGGAAGCAATCACCTGGCTGAAGCTGGACTGCACCTGGATCAACAACCTCGTCGACCGCATCGTCCCCGGCCCGCCGAAAAGCCATCCGCTGTTAGAGAGCGACCCGCTCCTCCTGTCCGCCGAGCCGTTCGCCTTCTGGGCAATTGAAACCGCGGCCGACTTCGAACTCAAGCACCCGGCCATCATCACCGCGACCGACATCACGCCGTATTACCTGCGGAAAGTCCGCATCCTCAACGGCCTCCACTCCGCGCTGGTCTGCAAGGCGCTGCCGATGGGCATCGAAACGGTCCGCGAGGCGGTCGAGCACCCGGAGGTCGGCCCCTGGCTGCAACGGCTGCTCGACGAAGAGATCGTCCCGGTCCTCGAAGGCCGCGTCGACGATCCCGCTGCCTTCGCCCGCACCACCCTCGACCGCTTCCGCAATCCTTTCCTGGAGCACAAGCTGTCGGCCATCGCGCTGAACCACGAAGCGAAGATGAAGGTCCGCCTGCTGCCGACCTACGAGGAGTATCGTACGAAATTCGGCCGCGATCCCGAGCTGCTGGGCGGCTTGATGTAGCATTAATCACGCTTCATTCGGGTCCCGGGCGCTTCTTCAGGCTTTCGTTGACCCTGAACCCCTGACGCGATCCTGGTAGCGGCAGTTCACGGGGTGTCAGTTGCCATTTTCCGACCCACCGCCTTTCAAGATCTCAACCGCAGCCGAAAAAGTGGCGCTTCTGGATCAGCTCGGCGACCTGCGGAGGGACCATTTCGGTCCAGGTGTCGTCGCCGGTGGCGATCTTCTTGAGCACCTCACGCGAGAAGATACTGAGGTATTCGTCCTTGAAATTGTCGAGCGCGACGAAGCTGCCGCGGTCGGCGAGGTAGCCGTAAAGCTTCTTCAGCTCGGGTGCGACTTCCAGGTTTTCGACGGTGGTCAGTTCGCCGCTCTGCGGGTCCTTGAGCGGATAGACGTAGAGCTTGAGGTTGTATTTGAAGAGCCGGCCGAAGGACTCGAGGATGCCGCCGGGGAGCTGGGTGTAGTATCTCTCGTCGAAGAGTTCGGTCAGGCTCGGCGCGCCCATCACGATGCCGATGCGTTCCTTGGTCCGCCACGATAGATAGGCGGCAAGGCGATAATACTCGAAGTAGTCGGAAATGAGAACGGTCATCCCGCAGGCGGCGAGCAGGTCGGCGCGGGCGAGGAAGTCGCGGCGATCAACGTCGTCGCCGCCGGCCAGCAGGTTGCGCATGGTGAGCTCGAAGATGGGGAGCACCTCCTTGCCCGCGACATCGGGGTCGGCGGTGAACTTCGCCAGCGCGCACTGTAGCATGTCGAGGTTGACGTGGGTCGGCGGGCGGAAGCTGCCGCGCTCGACCAGCACGGCCTTTTTGTAGAGCGCCTCGGAGGGCTGGAGGATCCCGCCGGCGGGGCCGAACATCGCCGCGCCGCTGAGACCGAGCTGGACGAGCTGGAGGCTCATCAGGCGGTTGTCGACGGAGCGGAACTCGATGCCGCGGAACTCGATCATGTCGATCTCGATGCGGCCGGTGGTCAGCTTGTCGAGCAGGCTTTCGACCAGCAGCTCGGGCTCGTGGTGGAGGAAGAAGGCGCCGTACAGCAGGTTCACGCCGACCACGCCGAGGGCTTCCTGCTGGAGCGAGGCCTCGGTGTCGAGCATCCGGACGTGGATGAGGATCTGGGACGCCTCGTCGCGCGGGCGGGACTGGAATTTCACGCCCATCCAGCCGTGGCATTCGTTGCCGCCCTTGAAGCTGCGGGCGACCACGGTGTCGGCAAAGGCGAAGAAGGCGGTGGAGTCGCCGCGCCGATCGGCGAGGCGCTCGACGTTGAGCTTGAACTCGCGGTCGAGCATCGCCTGCAAGCGGGTGCGCGAGACGTAGCGGTCGCCGCTGCCGTAGATCGCGTCGCTGACAGTCATGTCATAAGCCGAGATGCTTTTGGCCACGGTGCCGGCGGCCGCGCCGACGCGGAAGAACCAGCGGACGACTTCCTGGCCGGCACCGATCTCGGCGAGGGTCCCGTACCAGCGCGGATCGAGGTTGATCTTGAGCGCCTTGTGGTGGGTATCCAGTTCTTCGGCCTGCATGGGGAGGGGGTTAGCAGGAGTCACGCCACGATGAAAGCGTCGCGGTGCGGCCATTCCGGCTTGTTCCTGAATCGCCATCCCCTGAAGGGGTAGCTACCGGTGTGACTCCGGTCCGTGATAGTGTCCCGTTCCGCTTCATGAATTTCCTTCACTCCATCACGGCCCTCGCCCTCCTTCTGCCGCCGGCTGCGGTCCATGCCCAGCGTGAAATGGAAGCGCTCGACCGCGGCTTGGTGGCGGTCCGACAGGGGGACGGGAAGGTCTTCGCCTCGTGGCGTTTGTTAGGAACAGATCCGGGTGCGGTTTCGTTCCACCTTTACCGGGTGACCGGCGGGAAAGAAGAAAGGGTGAACGACGTGCCGCTGGAAGGCGCCACGTGCCGCGTCGACGAGGTGCCGGGTGGGGCGGAGGCGTATTTCGTCCGGCCCGTCATCGGCGGCAAGGAAGGAACTCCCAGCGGCCGGGCGAAAGTGCTCGGCGCGAATTTCATCGAGATCCCGATCCAGCCGATCGACGGCTACCGCCCGGGTGACGCTTCGGTCGGCGACCTCGATGGCGACGGTGAATACGAGATCGTCCTCCATCAGGTCTCCGGCGCGCGCGACAACTCGTTCAACGGAATCACCGGCACGCCGGTGCTCGATGCCTACAAGCTCGACGGCACGCATCTCTGGCGGATCGATCTCGGCATCAACATCCGCGAGGGCGAGCACTACACCCAGTTCATGGTTTACGACCTGGATGGCGACGGTCGCGCGGAGATCGCCTGCAAGACCGCCGACGGGACCAAGGACGGCGCCGGCAAGATCATCGGCGACAAGGACAAGGACTGGCGGAACAAGGAGGCGGATTCGCAGCGCTACGGGCGCATTCTTTCGGGGCCGGAATTCTTCACGATCTTCGACGGCAAGACCGGTGCCGCGCTCAAGACGGTGGACTTCATTCCCGGCCGCGACCCGATCGACGGCTGGGGCGGGATCGGCGGCAACGGTGGCAACGACAGCTACGGCAACCGCTGCGACCGCTTCCTGGCCTGCGTGGCGTATCTCGATGGGAAGCATCCGAGCGTGGTGATGTCGCGCGGCGTTTACGGCCGCACGGTGCTGGCAGCGTGGGACTGGCTCGGCGGCGAATTGACCTCGCGCTGGGTCTTCGACTCGGGCGTCGGCAATGCCCCGTACGACAAGGCATCGCCCTACTCCGCGATGGGCGGCCATGCGTTGTCGGTGGCGGATGTCGATGGCGACGGCAAGGACGAGATCGTCTATCAGGCGATGACCATCGATGACGATGGCAAGGGCCTCTACTCGACCGGTCGCCGCCATGGCGACGCGCTGCATGTCGGAGATTTCGATCCCGCCCGCCCCGGCCCCGAGCTCTATCTGGTGACCGAGAATGAGGACGAAACGGTGCGCTTCCAGACACCCGGGGCGGGTCTGCACGACGCGAAAACCGGCAGCCTGCTGTGGAGCCACAGCCCCGGCGTGGACATCAGTGATGGCGTGGTGGCGGACATCGATCCCCGCCATCCCGGAGCGGAGGTGTGGGGCGGGCGCGGCGGCCTGCGGACGATCCAGGGCAAGGAAATCGGCGCGCGGCCGCGGATGTCGGATTGGGTGATCTGGTGGGACGGCGATTTGCTGCGTGAGATTTACGGCGAATTTTCGATCTTCAAATGGGATGAGAAGGAAGGTCGCGAAGAGCGGATCTTCAGCGCCGAGTCGCCCTTCCCGGGGGGGCGTGGGAACCGCTACGCCGGCATGCGGCCGACGCTTGCCGCCGACTTGCTAGGCGACTGGCGGGAGGAACTGCTCGTTCCCGGACCGGGCGGGAAATCGCTGCGGCTTTACACCACAACGATCCCGACGTCGCACCGGCTGACCACGCTGATGCACGATCCCCAGTACCGGCTTTCCATCGCGTGGCAGAATGTCTCCTACAACAAGCCGCCGCATCCCTCGTTCTTCCTCGGGGAAGGGATGAAGCCGCCGGTCCGGACGGAGATCAAGGTGGCGGAGTGATCCGGCGGATCGCTCCATGGACATGGACTTGGACTGCGTGCAGCCTGCTGCCGCTTTCGACCGCCAGCCTGCTGGCGAGTCCAGCCCGAATCCACAGCAGGCTGTGGCAACAAAGCGGCAGCAGGCTGCACCCAGTCCAAGTGATACGAACCCGACAACCGGCCTTGTCGCAGCACTCCATGTTCCTCCTCTCGGAAATCACCTTTCCTTCGTCCCGCGGACTGCCATCCTAACAACCAAACCATGGCCTTCACCCCAGCTCAGAAGCATCTCTTCTACACCGAAATTGCGAAGATGGTGGAGGCCGGATTCGGCATCCGCGACGCCGCCCGCGCGATGCTCGACACCCGGCTGCCGTCGCTCCAGGCCGACTTGCTGCGCAAGATGGACGCGGGACTGGAGGCCGGGAAATCGATCACCGAATCCTTCGGCACCGACCTCGCGTCGATCAGCGACCTGGAGCGCAGCATCATCGGCGCGGGCGAGCGCGGCGGACGGCTGGCCCCGGCCTTCCAGCAACTGGCGGACTACTTCGGGATGATCGCCACCGCGCGCCGCGATGTCCGGCAGGCGATGGCCTATCCGGTCTTGCTGCTCCATCTCGGACTCTTCGTCGCGGTGCTGGCTCCCGGGCTGATGAGCCAAAGCGGATTCGGCGAGATTCTCGGGCGCTTCGTGCTCATGCTGGGCTTGCTCTACGGGGTTGTCTTCGCGGGCTGGCTTGCCATTCGGGCGCTGCTGAAATCGGCACCGGGGAGCGCGGCGATCGATCGGGTGATCCGCCTGATCCCGGTGATCGGCAAGGCCCGCCGCGCGATGGCGATGGCCCGATTCACCAAGGTTTATCACACCTGCCTGCTGGCCGGACTTTCGATGCAGGAGACCGTGGAAACCGCCTGCACCGCTTCCCACAGCGGCGTCATCCGCGAGGCGGGCGACGTCTTGCAGGCGACCTTGAAAGAAGGCGGCGCGCTGGGGCCGAAGTTCATCGACTCCGGCGCCTTCCCGGCCGCATTCGCCCGTTCCTACGCCACCGCCGAGGAATCCGGCGGCCTCGACAAGGACCTCGCGCGGTGGTCGAACCTCTACCACGAAGACGCCGTGCGCAGCGTCAAGTCGGCGTCGAACATCGTGTCCAAGGCGGTCTATTTCCTCGTGCTGCTGTTCGTCGCGGCGACCATCATCCGGATCTACAGCGGGTACTCCGACATGATCGAATCGATCACCGAGTAATTTCGCCATGGTTCGGGAACTACCGGAACCCACCGCGCGATGCACGCCCCGTCTTTCGCATGGACGCCGCGCTTCGTGAAATCCACGCTCCGCGCATGGGTCAGGCCAAGAACAAGAAGCAACGCGAATGCCCGGCGAAGGGCGGCATCATCACCCCGGAAGACTGCGGCCGCGGCCGGAATTCGGCCATCTCCTGCCCGGTGGATTGCATGCATAATCCTTTTGCTCCGGCCAACTACGAAAGCCAGTTCGGCGCGCTGGAGATCCGGGTGATCGAGCACCTCAGCCGCAAGCTTTCCATCGAACTCTCGCAGCCGCAGATCCGCGAAATCGCCGACGCGATGGGCAAGGATGACGTCTTCACCAGCCACGCGCTCCACATGTGGCACATCCACGGCGAGGGCCGGCTGGCGAAGTGGAAGGACGCCGGCCTGCTGCGCGATTGGAAGAACGATGAACGGGTGATGTTGTCGTGCTTCGAGACCATCCGCCCGGCCTTGTTCGAGTTCCGCGGGGTGATCGACGGGATCACCTCCGAAGCGGTCGATCTCCTCTGCCCGGAGCTCCCACCCTTCAAGCTGATCGACGGCTCCACCGCCTCGCGGGTCGGCCGCTATGACGTGATGCTCGGCTGGCGCTACACGCTGCCATCCGGCGAGCGCAGCAGCGGCGGGATGATCCCGATGCCCTCGCTGGATGCCCGGGATCCGCTGGCGGCTTTCAAGGAGCTGTTAGATCATCTCGGCGCGCCCGCCGGCGATTCAACGGCTTGGCTGATGGAGCACATGCCCTTGCTGGCGGAGGCGTTCACGGCCGTTGCCGTGGCCCGCCAGGAAAAGCAGTTGGCGTTGTCCGACCTCAAGCAGTTCGCGCTGGGTTATGGCGTCGGGGAGGCCGAGAGAGATCCTTTGCTCTCGCTTCTCGGCCAGCATCCACGGCTATTCCGTGAGTCCCCGCGCGCCGGTGAGGCCTTCATGAGAGCCACTCTGCTCGACGAGTCCTGTGACCGTGGTGTCGACGAGGAGGCAATGGTCGTTGGCGACCTGCGCTTGCATCCCGATCGGCTCGAGATCCTGGTGATCGGCGAAGCAAACGCCGCCCAGGTCCGCCGCTTCATCGCCTCGCTCGCTCTGCCGTTGGGTCAGGAGGAATGTGTGGTGAGCGATCTGGCCCAAAGCCTGCCGAAACATCCGCACGATCCGGACCTCGTGCCGCCGGGCTTTCTCGATGGCATCGGGAAGATCCAGATGTCGTCGAGAGTGCTTCTGAAGGATCCCGTCGGCCCCGCAGAATCTGCGCTGGCGCGCTCTTACCGCGGCTTTGCCGACAAGCCGGTGCCCACTCTCGAGGGTATGACGCCGCGCGCTGCGGCGGCGGATCCGGCGTCGCGCGCCCGGCTCGTGCACTTGATGAAAGGCCACGTCAGCCTGTGCGACGGCCAGCGCCGGACCGCCGGCGTGGACATCGACCTGAACCCGCTTCTCCTTGAGCTCGGCCTCGATGAGCTCGTCCTCCCGCCGCCGCCGCTCGGATTCGTGGAAGCGGAGGACTACGACGATGACGACATCCCGCTCGACCCGCCGCCGCCGCAGGAGTTGTTAGACGGTGAGGAACTGGAAAGCCGGCTTGACCGGGTGATCGCCGACGAGGCTTTGTGGAACCGTCTCGACATCCGTCTGGCGGACATCCTCGACGCCTTCAACGATCTCTCCGACAAGCTCAACCCCAACGAACTGGAAGCGCTCCAAAGCACCGTGCTATCCGCCCTTGGCGCGCTGCATCCCGACCAGCCGCCGGGCTACGAGCCGATCCCGGACCGGATGCTCGCGCGCTATGAAACGTGGATGACCAGCGGCGACGACAAGGAGTCCATCGGCGAGTATCTCGACCGGATCTTCGCGGAAACCCGCCAGCCCGCGCTCTGTGAAGCCGCGGCGGATCTCTTGATCTTCCTGGAAAAGGAATCCGGCAAGAAGCTCCGCCCGAAGAAGCTCGATGCCCTCTTCACCGCGATCGCCGCCGCCGTGTGGGAGGCCGCGCATTGGCCGCCTCAGCTGAAGTGAACGGCGCATCCCGCGACATCAAGCGAGTGGCGGGCGCGGCCATCGGACCGACGGCGGCGGTCACGGATCAGCCCGCCCCGGCGATCGTGAAGACCTCGAGGAACCGGGCGATGACTTCCTTCTGAAACGCGGGCGGGAAAAGCAGCCCGAGGGGCAGGATCACTGCGAGCAAAGTGGGAATTTTTCCAATCGGTCGCCCGAGTCTCCGCTCTAACAGGGTCAGCAGTCCATGCAGCGTGAAGTATAAGGTCGGCAGACCGAATCCCGACCGCACCGGCAGGGTGATGGCCAGCTCGTGCAGCACTCCGGATCCGAGGAAGACCGCCATCATGCCGGCGCCCTCGCCGAGCTTTTGTTGCACCGGCCGACCGACCAAGCGCTGTATCATTTGCGAGTAGCCGACATTCCACCGTTTGCTCCAGAACTCGCCGATTCCCCGGGTCTCGAGAACATTGGGAAACAGCGTCCGCACCGGGAAGCCGGCCGCCCGCAGCGCTCCCTTCAGCACCCGCAGCGCCCCGAAATGGAAGCCGAGGCTCAGCGGCAGGAACATCAGCAAAAGGAGACGCCACGGCGTCGATGCCACCCACCAGGCGCCTAGAGTGCCGATGATCATCAGCAACAGCCCGAGGCGGACATCGCTTTTCCAGTCCAGCCCCGTGCGCCGCTTTTCGAAGCTGCCGGGGTCCATGCCGAAGCACAAGAACGCGAACACGAGGTAACGGCTGAGCGGCAACTGGCGTGTGCCGGCCCACTCGGCGTACACAAGGCCTTTCATGGCCGCGAGGAGCACACAGCAGAGCCCGATCATCCGGAGCAGGGCCGCGGCGTCGGCCATCACGTGATCGGCAGCTGCCATCAAGGCGGCGAGGATCAGCCACCCGGCGAGCCTTCGCAGCCAGACCGGCTGCGCTTTCGCGACCACCGGGCCCGCGGCGATCCCCACGACCACCAGGAATGGAATCGCCGGCATCATCGCAGCGGAAGCCAACCCGCGTTCCACGCCACCAGGCTTCCGAAAAGGACGACCAAGCCCATGAACAGGAGGGTCAGCAAGTGCTTCGCGATCCGGTGCGCGCGGCTGTCTTCGATCTCGCGGAGGTCAAAACCGAAGAACTGGAGCCAAAGGCGAACCGACCACCAGAGCAGCATGAACGCCGACATCGCGGTCGCCGGAGCGGTCCGGCTCATCAGCCAGTCGCCGAAGCCCAGGGCGAGCACCGCGAAGAACACATGGCTGCTCCAGACGTAGATCGAGTAGGTCCACCACAACTCGCGCATCAGCGGCGTCAGCCCGGCCAGCTTTTCCCGCCAGCCGAGGGCTTTCGGAATCCAAAGGCTGGCGATGCCGAGCGCGACGAGCGATCCGCCGCCGATCCACAAACCGATTTCTAACAAGTGCTGGGGATTCATGGTGGCGGAAGTGAGTTATCGGGTCGCACAGATTCCATC
>NEUO01000198.1 GCA_002304315.1 Verrucomicrobiia bacterium Tous-C4TDCM | reverse complement strand
TTGATCGTGCCAGAAGCGCTCGCTGCCCATGCTCGGCGTGTGGAAGTATGGCGGCTCTTCGGCGTCGAAGATGGCGACTACCAGGTCCCGGTCGAGCTGGCCCAGCTCCGCCGCCCAGGTTCCTACGGCCAGTGCGATGGCCACGGCCGCGGCATTGTCATCGGCACAGGGCGCGGCGATGACGCTGTCGTAGTGCGCACCCACCAGCAGGGGCGCGAGCCGCCGCTTGCGGCCAGGGATCACGCCGGCAAGATTGCAGAACGAGACGCCGCGGCTCTGGTAGGGCAGTTCGAACGAGTCGCCGGCGAACGGCACGCTGCCGATCTCCTCCAGTCGCCCGGCCAGATATTGGCAAGCCTTCTTGTGGCCCGGTGAGCCGACCATACGGCCGCGGGGAAGACAGATGGCTGCCACGTCGTCACGAAGCTGGCGGACGGTGGAACGGGTTGAAGTCGTATTCATGGGAGGACAGGGGGATGGTAGTTTAGCAGTTCTTGCGGAGGGCGGTTTCAAGCAGGGCGAGCCACTGAGTCAGTTCCGCCGGCTTGGGCTTCGGCAGGTCGGCGCGCAGGTGCAGCTCGATCCCCGGCGCGACGACGATCCGCTTCCACGGTTCGGCATGCTCCGGGTCCGCGACTGCGCCTGTCGTCCCGGCGGACTGGCGGGCCACCACCTCGATGCCGTCAAACAACAGGCGCTTGAGCTCCCTTGTGCCGCGGCCGGCCATCAAGGTGGCGATCTTCTCCGACGGCATCCGCTCCCACAGCAGCTTGCGGAGCAGCAGCGCCTGGACGTAGTGCCGGAATCGATACACCACCTGCTTGCCGGCCCGCTCCGGCGAGTCGATGCAGCCGAGGGTCTGGTAGTGCCGGAAAGTCCGTGCGGTGAACTCCATGCCGGCCCGCGAGCTGACGTCGATCTCGTAGGGCCGGAACCTTTCCGCCACCGAGTTGATCCAGTCGAGCAGGTCGGTCAACGACAGCCCCGTCGACCAATCCATCTGCTCGACCTCCGCGAATTCACGGACGGCGGAGCCTGGGATCTTGATGACGGCAGGCTTCGAACTCATGCGGCAAGCCTGCCGCAACCGCCTCTATCCTGCAACAATTCGTTGCAGTTTTCTGGCATTCACTGTCACGACTCAGCAACCGGCCCCCGTCCGCAGCCAGGGCGAGCCAGGAATCCCCTACCCCTGATCAGTCGTCCCAAGCATGCTCTTCCTCCGACATGACCTGGGCGTCGAGCACAACGCCTTGATAGGCGATCTTCAGGTAGACGTTGTCGAGCGCATCGACCGCCGCCTGGTGCTGGTCGGCAATCCGCCGCGCATGATCGGCATCCTTCAGGTCGATCATCTCCACCGTCAGCAGCCACGGGGGCGGCGGGAACGCGAGAGGGTCGATCAGGCTGAACGCCAGCCGGATGATGTCCTCCATGGATCGCTCCGTGGGATCCTTGGGTAGCTCGGGCACCTCCCGCAGGCCGAGCCGGCGCAGCGAAGCGTTGAGCAGGTAGAACCCGCGGATGCTTTTCATGGGGATGATGACCCCCTTGTTGACGAAGTCGTGGAAGGTACTGCGAGGGAGCGGTGGATGGAAATAGGCGCTGATCGTCTCGCGACGCACGGCGAACTCCGGGTAACCGGTGGAAGCTTCCTTCGATGATTTTGACGCCATGGCGCCGCCATAGTCGGTCCGGTCCCGGCGGGCACGAACTTTGTGCAACGTCCTTCAAATTATCGCTGCCTTTTGACAGTGGGAGCCCCTACCCGCGCGGCTGGATCTGCTACCCGTCGACTCCAGAGAAGCAGGGCGCAATTACTTAAGATGTCCTAAATAGTTGCCAGACCAGTTGCCAAAAATGCACCGTTTTTCCGGATTTCGGCGGATTTCCGCGGTTACCGGCGGAGTCGCACCTTTCTCCCCGAGACGAAAAAAGCCCCTAGAGCGGGGCTGATTCCAAGCGATTTCGGGATCTGGAGCATAGGAGATTCGAACTCCTGACCTCTTCATTGCGAACGAAGCGCTCTACCAACTGAGCTAATGCCCCTTTCCTCGTGAACACCCCACGAGTGACAGCTACGCCTGCGGGAATCAAGGGGAAATCCATCATCGGTTTGGCCCTCGCTTGCTTGCATCGCGGGCCAAATTCGTTTTGTGAATAATCAAGCTTTGCCAAGGGCCTCGGATTTCCCCTAATCTCCCCCATGCGACCGCGTTGGCTCACCATCCCCGCCGCTTTACTCTCCGTGGCCCTCACCGCGTGTGTGAACAATGGCGGCCTTATTTCTTCTAACAACCCGACCGGCACCGGCCCCTTCGACAGCCGTGGCAACTACGTCGAGGCCTGGGCCGACAACCCGTCCCAGTGGCGCAAGGGCTCTGCTCCAGTGGTGGAAGCCACTCCGGACCGCCCGGCCGCCGATGTCCCCGTCAGGCCGCCGGAAATCGTTTCGAACACGACTCCGAAGCCGACCTCGACGACGGTCATCCACAAGAAGCCGACGCCCCGCCCGACTGCGGTCGCGAGCAACACGGTCAAGCCGAAGCCGGCCGCGAAGAAGCCGGTGGTGAAGGCAAAGCCCAAAACCACCCGCCACACGGTCCGCTCCGGCGAGAACCTTTACAACATCGCCAAACGCTATGGCACCAGCGTTGGAGCCATTCAAAAGGCCAACGGCATCAAGGGCTCGGTCATTCGGCCCGGCCAGTCGCTGGCGATCCCCCGCTGAAGCGCAGGGGACCAACCGACCATACCTGAACTTTCCAAGGGTCACCGGATTCGCGTCCGGTCACTCTTTGTCGTCCCACTCCATGGTGGTGTAACGCTCGGCCGCAGTGCCGGAAGTCAGCTTGCCCTTGTAAACCAGGGAAAACTTGCCGCCCGTTTCCTGGGAGATGTCGAGCATGTAGCGGGCCGGGGTTCCCGGCAGCTCGAAGGCGATGGTGTCCACCGGAATGGCGGTCGGATTGATCTCCTTCATCTCGTCCATCACGGTGTCATAGTCCCGCGGTTCGCCGTCGGAGAGCAGGTAGATGATGTCCGGCGGCGGCGACATCGCGAAGGCCATCTTCAGGGGCGGATACCAGGCGGTGTTGCCCTGCGGCGGCATGGCGGTGATCTCCTTTTCGAAGTTCGACTTCATCGTCCCCGACGCCGGATACCAAGGCGCCATCGGCGTCTGGTTCAAGCCGTTCCAACCTTTGTTGGCGTATTCCGGTCCTCCGGTCTGGTTGGTCCAAGCGTTGTGGGAGAAGTAGATGACATTGAAGTTCATCTTGGGATCCAGCGCGTTGACCGAGCGGATGAGCTCCTTCTTGAGACCGTCGATCCGGGTCCCGCCACCGGTGACGTCGGACTCCATCGAAAGGGAAAAGTCCACCAGATACACGACCCGCTTGCCTTTGCGCGGCGTGCCGAAGAACGAGGATCCGCCACCCCCGTCGCCATCCCCGTCGCCCGCGCCGAAGCCGGCATTGAAATCATCGTCAATGCCGAACGGCAAAGGCTCGGCCGAAGCTTCCGGCATCGGCACCGATATGGGAGACTCGGCTGACGACGCGATCACCCGGGCCATCGAGGAACTCGAACTCGCGGGCTTCGGCTTCATCCCTTTCGCGAGGTCGGGCCGATCCGCCGGCTTTTCCTCGACCTTCGGCGGCGCTTGATAGGTGACGATAACCGGAACTTCGGTGAAGGTCGGCAAGATGGCGATCAGCCACAGGATCAAGCAGAGAATGAAGAGCACGATCAGCGCGACCACCGCCGACTGGATCCCGTCGCGTTTGCGCTGTTCCTTGACCAGGAACTCGAGGCGCAGGTTGGCATCCTTGGGTGGAGCCTTTGTGGTGTGGAATGTCTGCATGCGGTTTCCCACGGGATTAGCCGTTTGCGGATGCCACCACAGGCGTCGAACGAGGGCCAGCGGAAAGGCGGGCCACTTGATCAATCCTCCTCTCCCGCTGCAAAAATTCCGCCGTTCCGGGCATCGGGGACTCAAGAAGATGATCCCGGGACGATCTGCCCGGCCTTGACGGGAAAGCGCGCCAGCCCGGCCAGCCCCTGCGACCCATCGAGCCAGCCGAGGTGGGTGGTGGTGATCCATTTCTGGGCCGCCGCCGGCAGCGCCCGCAGCACGGCATTCCGGCGTCCGGGATCCAGTTCGCCGAAAATGTCATCGATCAGGTAAACCGGCAGACTTCCCCGGACTGCCGACAGCGCCTCGCCCTGAGCCAGCTTCAAGGCCAGCGCGACCGTCCGCTGCTGGCCCTCGCTGGCGTATTCGGAGGCGGACAGGCCGTTGATCGTCAGCAGCAGGTCGTCCCGATGCGGCCCGACCATGCTCTGCCGCTGCCGGCGTTCCCGCTCCCGCGCCTGCTCAAGCGCGGTCCGCAGATCGCTGCCGCCGGCCGGCCGGTATTCCAAGCCGAGCATTTCATCGCGACCGCTGACCTCGCGCTGGGCGGCCAGTGCCCGCGGCGAAAGCAGCTCCACCAGCCGGCCACGAGCCGCCACCAGCGCATCGCCGGCAAGGATCATCACCTCTTCATACGAGCGGATCTCCTCCTCCCGTGGCCGGGGGTCTTTCAACAGCAAATTCTTTGCCTTGAGCGCCCGGCGGTAGCGGGCCAGCGCAGTCCGGTAGCCCGGCTCGACCTGCGAGCCGACGAAATCCAGGTAACGCCGTCGGGCTTCCGCCGATCCCCGGACCAGCTCCAGGTCCTCGTTGCCCATCCACACGATCAGCCCGCCATCCGCCAGATAACTGCCCGGCCCATCGCGCGGCTCGCCTTCCACCGCCAGCTCCAGCGCGCGCTGAAAACGCACCCGGCGCTCCGCACCCCACGCCTCCCCCGAGATTCCGAAGCCACCCGCGCCGTCCTTGCGTGACATCGATGGCAGCTTCCGGGTCCGCGGCGATTGCAAGCGCACCAGCAGGCAGACCGCTTCCAAGATCGAGGTCTTCCCTTGGGCATTGTCACCCGTAAACACCCCGCCCGCCGCCGGAACTTCCAGCGACAAGCTGGAGAAGCAGCGGAAATCAACGGCGCGCAGCGTGCGGATCACGGGGCAAGACTCCAGAAGCAAGAGACCAGAAGCAAGAGACCAGAGACAAGAAACGAGAAAGAAGAAGCAACCGCGGATTCGCAGCGCTCCGGCTCAAGGGCCTTGCATGCCCCATCAGCCCCAAAAGGATTCCACCACCATCCACCATCCACCATCCACCATCCACCATCCACCATCCGCTATCCGCCCACTCCTTGCTTGGCACTTCTCACTTGGCGCTCCTCTCGCCTGCCCGACCGTCCAAGCCGACTAAAGATCGGCGCTCCCTTGCGGCTGACGCCTGCCTCACCATCCACCATCCACCATCCACCATCTGGTCTCTGGTCTCTGTCCCCTGCCTCCTGCCTCCTGCCTCCTGCCTCCTGCCTCCTGCCTCCCGGTCTCTGGCATCCCATTCTCCGCCCTTGAAATGCCGGTTTTGCCGTGCATCCTACCCGCCCTCTCATGGCAGGTCCTCGTTTCCAAGCACTTCCCGGTTTCCGCGACTTTCTCCCGAAAGACACCGCCGCCCGGAATTATTTGTTCGAGACCTGGCGCGGCGTCGCCCGCCGCTACGGCTTCGTGGAATACGAAACGCCGCTGCTGGAGGACACCGCGCTCTACATGAAAAAAGCCGGCGGCGAGCTGAACTCCCAACTCTTCCGCTTCGAGGACCAGGGCGGCCGCGACGTGACGCTCCGCCCGGAAGTCACCGCCTCGCTCGCCCGGTTGGTCGCCCAGCACCAGCGCGATTTCCCGAAGCCGCTCAAGTGGTTCGAGATCGGCCAGTGCTTCCGTTACGAGAAACCGCAGAAAGGCCGCGGCCGGGAGTTCTTCCAGTTCAACGTCGACATCCTCGGCGAAGCCGGCCCGCAGGCCGATGCCGAGCTGATCGCGCTGGCGATCGACACGATGCTCGCCTTCGGCTTCAAGCCCGGTGACTTCGTCGTGCGCGTCTCCGACCGCCAGGCGTGGCTCGACTTCGCGGAACGCCGCGGCGTGCCGGAAGCCAGCACGCCGGATTTCCTCCAGATCATCGACAAGCTCGAACGCGAGAAGCCGGAGGTCACCGCCCAGAAGCTCGCCGCGCTGGGACTCACGACCGAAGAAGTCACCGCCTTCATCGCCAACCCGGAGAACGCCTCCGCCGCCTTCGACGTGATCCGCGCCGAACTCACCGCGCGCGGCCTCGGGGATTACCTGTCGCTCGATCTCTCGATTGTACGAGGCCTGGCGTACTACACCGGCGTCGTCTTCGAAGTCTTCGACGCAAAGAAGAGCATGCGCGCCGTCGCCGGCGGCGGCCGCTACGACACGCTCGTCGGTGTCATTTCCGATAGCAACGTCGAGATGCCCGCCACCGGCTTTGCGATGGGCGACTACGTCATCCGCAACCTCATCGAGGAAACCCCGCACGCCGAGCTGAACATGGCCGCCTGGCTCCAGCGCAACGCCGCCGCCTGTGACATCTACCTGGTGCTCGCCGACGACACCAAGCGCCCGGCAGCCCTCGAAATCCTCAGCGAACTCCGCAACGCCGGCATTTCCTGCGACCTCCCCTTCACCGCCGCCAAGGTCAACAAGCAGTTCCAAAGCGCCGAGCGCAGCGGGGCCCGCTTCGCCCTGGTCATCGGCAGCGAGTTCCCCGAGCTCAAGCTCAAGGCCCTCTCCTCCCGCAGCGAGGAAGCCTGCCACGTCCTCAACCTCGCCGACTGGCTCAGCGACCGCCTCAAGCAACCCGACGGGCCGCTGCTGGCGTGAAGCGAAAGTCAATCAACCGCAGATGGACGCAGATGGACGCAGATTTTCCATGCAAGGAAGAGACGGAGTTGATCCTGAGCTGCGCCTTCGCGATTCACAATTCGTTGGGTCATGGCTTCCACGAGAAGCCTTACGAGAATTCGCTTGTCGTAGAGTTCAATCACCGGGGCATACATTTCGCGCAGCAAGCCCGCTTCCCCCTCCTCTATCGCGAGGTGAAGGTCGGCGAGTTCGTTCCCGATCTAATCGCTTTCGAGAAAGTCATCGTTGATACCAAAACCATTGAAAGAATCACCGACCTCGAAATCCGACAGAAGCTCAATTACCTCCGCATCACCGGTCTTCCCGTCGGCCTCATCATCAACTTCAAACACCCGCGCCTAGAATACCGCCGGGTGGTTCTCAAACGCCCCCTTCACTGATTCCAGACATCTGCGTCCATCCGCGTTCATCTGCGGTTAAAATTCTTCTTATCCCATGCGCACTCATCATTGCAACGAACTCCGCCCCGCCCACATCGGTGAAACCGTCACCCTGATCGGCTGGGTCAATTCCGCCCGCGACCAGGGCGGCGTGATCTTCATCGACCTCCGCGACCGCGAGGGCGTGACCCAGTGCGTATTCCGCTCCGAGATCTCTTCGGAGGCCGCGGAACTCTCGCACAAGCTGCGCGTGGAGGACGTGATCCAAGTCACCGGGACCGTCGATGCCCGTCTCAAGACGGACACGGTGGACACTACGAACGACAAACTGGCCACCGGTAAGATCGAGATCGTGACCACCAAACTGGTGATCGTGAACAAGGCCGACGTCCTTCCCTTCCAGCTCGACAAGGAACTCTCCAACGAGGACCTGCGCATGCGCTACCGCTATCTGGACATCCGCCGCCCGCGGATCACCCAGAACTTGCGCACCCGCCACCGCGTGACCAAGTCCACCCGCGACTTCCTCGACGAGCAGGGCTTCTGCGAAATCGAGACGCCGATCCTTTCCAAGTCCACGCCGGAAGGCGCGCGCGACTTCCTGGTGCCCTCGCGCTTGCAGCCCGGTTCCTTCTACGCGCTGCCCCAGGCACCGCAGCAGTACAAGCAGCTCCTGATGGTCGGCGGGATGGAGAAGTATTTCCAGATCGCCAAGTGCTTCCGCGACGAGGACCTGCGCGCCGACCGCCAGCCGGAATTCACGCAGATCGACATCGAGGCTTCGTTCGTCGAGCAGGACGACATCATCAAACTCGTCGAAGGCCTGCTCGGCCGCGTCTTCAAGGAAGCCCGCAACACGGAGATCCCGGCGAGCTTCGACCGCATCACCTGGCGCGAAGCCATGGACGTTTACGGCTCCGACAAGCCGGACCGCCGTTTCGGGTTGAACTTCGTCGATCTCTCGGAAGAGCTGAAGGACTGCGAATTCCGCGTCTTCTCCGGTGCCGTCGCTGCCGGTGGCGTGGTCAAGGCGATCAATGCCAAGGGCTTCGCCGACATCTCGACCGGCCAGATCGACAAACTGACCAAGCTGGCACAAACCGCCGGGGCGAAAGGCCTCGCCTACATCCAGGCACGCGGCGAGGACCGCGAGTCGTGGCGCTCGCCTTTCGTCAAGCGGATGACCGACGCGGAAGTCGAGGCACTGCGCAGCAAGCTCAACATCGAAGAAGGCGACCTCATCCTCTTCGCCGCTGACGCGTGGGAGCCGGCCTGCGACGTCCTCGGCCGCGTCCGCCTGGAATGCGCGGACATGCAAAACCTGCTCGAAGGAAACGAGGAGCTGAACTTCCTCTGGGTGACCGAATTCCCGCTGCTCGCGAAGGACGAGGAATCCGGCCGCTACGTCGCGGTCCACCATCCTTTCACCCGCCCGCTGAAGGAAGACGAAGAGAAGCTGCTGAACGGCGAGCTCTCCACCGATCTCCGCGCCCAGGCTTACGACGTGGTGCTGAACGGCACCGAACTCGGTGGCGGCTCGATCCGGATCCACGAGGCTCCGCTGCAAGCCGCGATGTTCAAGGCGCTCGGCATTTCCGACGAAACCGCCGCGGAGGAGTTCGGCCACATCCTCGATGCCTTCCGCTTCGGTGCCCCGCCCCACGGAGGCCTGGCGCTCGGTCTGGACCGCACCGTGATGCTCATCTGCAACGAGACGTCGATCCGCGAAGTCATCGCCTTCCCGAAGAACAACAAGGGCAGCGACCTGATGAGCCAATCGCCCGCGGAGGTCGACCCGAAGCAGCTCCGCGACCTGCGGATCACGACGTCGAAGAAGCCGGGGGCGTAAGGGAGCAATCGAAACCAACGACTTCAAGGCCAGCCCTGCCAAACGCGGGGCTGGCTTTTTCGCGAACTGAACCTCAACTGCAATGATCGTTCGGGGTTACTCGAACTGCTTCACTTCGCGCGGCGGTGTCGTCTCGATATGGCGACGGAAGAGATCCAGCATCGATTGAATGGGACCTGCTTGATCCATCGGTTTTGTTGAGATGGTATAGACACACGTCCCTATCGCGAAGTTCCGGCAGATGTGAACGGTGCCGTCGCGGTTTGTTGCGGCGTTCCCCGCGGATTCATTCAACTCGGCCAGCCGGCCCGCTGCTGCTTCTTCGGTTGCGAAAGACTCTTCCCGTATGTCGAAAACTACGAGGGGCGATTTGGCGTCAGGCTCGGTGCTCCCGCTGAAAATCGTTTGCCCTCGAACGTTGCCGGGAAGCACGCGGGGCTTCTTGCCTGGAGGCCGATCCGAATGAGTGCGGCGGTATTCGGTAGATCCCCACTTCTCCAACTCGTCGCGGGACACCGGCAGACGGGTCTGCACGGGATTGAAGGGCTCGCCGAGCTGTTCACTCCACGCTTCCCTCAAGCGGGTCTCGGCGACCGGTTCCAAATCGCAGATGAGCTCGCGGTCCTTCGAGTAAAGCAGCACCTCCCCGCAACCGAGACACACGAGGAACCAGGTGCTTTCGCCACCGGAATCCAACCTCACCGCGAAGTCGGCATGGTAGCCGCCGCACATCTTGGGGCCGCCATAGGCCACGAAAGACCGCCTGTCGGCAAGAACTCCCACGAGCTCCGCGACAACCGCAGCGGACGGTGTTTCCGGCCGATCGTAGAAGCGATAGCCATGGATCGAATGGTTGCTGCTTTTCCAAAGCTCGCGCAAGAATTCGCCTTTGTCGTGAAAAGGATGTGGCAGCCCGCCATGGAGCTCCGCAAACACGGGATCGACCGGCAGCAGCTCCTCCAGGCGCTCGAAGTCGGGGTTCAACGACGGCCGGTGGGCGGTTCCAATGAAGCGGATCATAGCGAGCGGCCGACCGTCCCACGCGAGCAGCGCGACGATCAGAAGAAGTAACCCGCAAACCCACTTCATCCTGCGTCCCCATCTTTTCACGATCGGAGGATGTCGAACGGTTACCGCTTTGTCAGCAATCCTTTCCCAGCCGCATGGCTCTCCTCTGTTGACCAATGAAGACTCCAACCCGATGCCTCATCGAGTTTGATTTGAGCCGACCCACCGACTTCAAAGCCGCCGCCGGACGCCCCCCTCTACCCGAGCCAGTTCTCCACCCGGAGGGCCGGCACCCGGGAGAACTCCGTGAAATTGGCGGTGACCAGCGTCAGGTCGAGAGCCCGCGCGTGGGCGGCGATCAGCAGATCGTTCGGGCCGATGGGATCACCGGACGGTTCGAGGAAGCCGCGGATGGTGGCATAGTGATCATCCGCGGGTGCTTCGAAAGGGATCACCACGATGCTGTCCAAGATCGCTTCGACGCGTTCGGTCAGTTTG
>NEUO01000197.1 GCA_002304315.1 Verrucomicrobiia bacterium Tous-C4TDCM | reverse complement strand
GTCCGACAGCGCTTTTGTTTTCACGGATGCGCTCGCGGATGGCGAAAAATTCGCGCGGGGCTGACCAACCTTGGAGTTGGAGGGTGAAACGCGCCCAAGCGTAGTTTTCATCGATGGGTGTCCGGAAGAGCAAAAAGGTCCGTCCCTCCGTAAAGAAAGCTTGCATCGATTCCCTCACCCTTCGACCCTCAGCCCATGCGCTTGCGACGCCTCAAAGCCCCTGCTTTCCTCCCGGTCGCGTATTACCACTGCATTTCGCGGGTCGTGGACCGGCAGTTCGTCCTCGGGGAAGAGGAGAAAGACAAACTGATCGAATACATGCGGATTTACGAGCGCTTCGGCGGCTTGCGCGTGATCTCCTACTGCATCATGTCCAACCACTTCCACATTCTGGTGGAAGTGCCCCAGCGGCCGGATGTGGCGACCTTGCCCGATGACGCGGGGCTAGTGGCGAAGGTCCGCACCTGCCTGGGCGACAAGCTGGCCAACGATCTCGAATGGCAGCTCGAACTCCACCGGAAGCAAGGCAACACCCCGGCGACCGAAGAACTGCGGGATCGATGGTTCGGCCGGATGTGGGACATCAGCGCGTTCATGAAAGTGCTCAAACAGCGCTTCACGCAGTGGTTCAACGGTCGCCACGCCCGCCGCGGGACGTTGTGGGAGGACCGCTTCCGTTCAGTGCTAGTGGAGGGCAAAGGCCAGGCGCTTCGCGCAATGGCTGCCTACATCGACCTCAATCCGGTCCGCGCCAAGATCTGCGACGACCCGAAGGACTACCGCTGGTGCGGCTATGCCGAAGCGGTCGCCGGCGACAAGGAAGCCCGCGAAGCCGTGGCATTCCTAGCCGGCCTCAATCCCCATGGCGGCATGAAGCCGGACTCCGCCGCCGTGAAGCCCAAAGAAGCCCTCCGCCGCTGGCGCTGCCATCTTTTCGGAATCCCGGAGACCGAAGTGCGACAGAAGGAAGAGACCGCGAAAGGCGAGATGACCCCCGTTTACCGCGACCGGATCCCGCGGGAGAAAGCGCTGGAGGTGCTGGCCCGGGGCGGCAAGCTGTCGGAGGCCGATTACCTCCGCTGCAAGGTGCGCTACTTCAGCGACGGCGCGGTGATCGGCGGGAAGGCCTTCGTGGAGGACATGTTCACCGCCTTCCGCGACCGCTTCGGGCCGAAGCGCAAGGACGGCGCGCGGCCGCTGCGAGGACTTGCGGGCGATTCCGCGAAAGACCGGCTCTTCAATTTCCGCCAGCTCCGCACCGGAGTGTTCGGTTAAAGCAAGTCTTCGGGGGTCCAGTCCTTGAATTCTGATGTCTTTCGGTGACTGCCAGCTAAAGACCCGCCCGACCCGCGTGGTCGACCTCGGGGTCCATTGCGGCGTAGCCTGCTCTACGGCATGGGATCCACCCTACGGTCCGGGTTTCGCGATGCCGGGCTTGACCCTCTCCGCACTCTCGCGCATCGCATTGGCGTGCCTTTCTGGAAATCACCGGCCCTCATCATCAGTGGTGCTCAGTTGCTGTTCTCGATCTCCGACGTGATCGGCTCGAAGGCGATGAAAGCGCACGGCTTCACCGCCGCTTCCTTTTTTACCTGGTGGTTTTTCACCTACACCGTGATCCGCCAGGTCGCGGTCTTCGGTCAGCTCTACATTTACGCCAACATGGAACTCGGCCGCAGCGTCGCGCTGTTCGGTGCGGGCTCGATCGTCATCGGCAACGTGATGAGCTTCCTGCTCTTCAAGGAAACCCTGACCCTGCCCGTCTACGTCGGCGTCTCGCTCGCCATCTGCGCCTTCCTCGCGCCCGCGCTGCTACCGGTTCCGGCAAAATAGGACATCGTGCGGTGATCGACACCGCACGCCGCGACGAGCTTTTGCCATCGCCCCGGCGGCGCGTCCCTGCCACGTTTTCTCCATGGATTCCATCGATTCCGATCCGTTCGAAGCCTACGACAACTGCCCCTGGCACCCGCCGCGCGAAATGCTGGCCGATCTCGGATTCACGTCACCGCCGCCGGACGAGGTGCAGGACGAGCGCGAACTCCGCGGCCGCTTGTGGGAATTGATCTACGCCCTGGCCGCCCAGCGATTCTTCATCTTCGCCACCGATCATCTCGGCGACCGCGAACTCTATACCCGGCTTCACGAGGAGCTCCTCGAGGAACTGAATGCCGACATCGATCCCCGGCACGAGTTCAACTGCCACGTCGACATGGCCGATGCCCAGACCGACGAGGGCGCGGAGGTCTGGCTGCGCTATCACGCGGGTCCCGACGATCGCGACGACTGGGCCGCCCAGTATCCCGAGTTCCCGATGCCACCCCATGAAACCCTACCGCACGACCGGGATCGCTTTCTGCCGTCGCCCTATCCACCCGCCCCGGAGCCTGAAGAACCCGAGGATGATCCGCTCGGACTCGCCGCGGTCGACCGCGAGATCCGCGGCGAACCGCCCGCTCGTCGCCGCACGACCTGGGAGCGTCCGCTGGACAGCCTATCGCATGCCGGCTTCTCACCGCTGCCACCGGACGAAATCACTGATGAGGCGATGGCCGCCTATCTCTGGTTGCTCCTTCACGAACTCGCCTGCCGCGGGTTCTGGGTCTTGAACACCGGCCACCTGAGCGATCACGAACTTTACGAGGAACTCTGGCGCAACGGACTCCGCGCCGAAGCGGTCCTACCCGGCAAGACGCCGCGGGGCGGGTGGTTCCATGATTGCACGGGAAGCGGCAGCGATGAGCACCACCTCCTCTGGCTGCGCTTCCACGCCAGCGACGAGACCCGCGCCCGTCACGCCCGCGACGATCCGGACGAGCCGCTTCCTCCCCGCGAAACCCCGCCCTATCCCCGCGATTAGCGGCTGCCGAAAGGCCCCTTCTGACGCCGACGTCCCATGATCCTCCTCATCCTCAGCGGCGGAAAAAGCCGACGCATGGGCTGCGACAAACTGCTGCTCACCCGGCCCGACGGCATCCGCCAGATCGACTGGCTGGCGGGCCTCGCAAAAGCAACCGGCTGCGAGGTGATGCTCTCCCGTCGCGACGATTCGTCCCCGCCTGTCGATCTCCCGGTCATCGCCGACCTCCACCCCGGCGGTGGCCCGCTGGCGGCGCTCGCCGCCGCCCATGCCGCGCGCCCGGACCAGCCGGTGCTGATGCTCGGCGGCGATCTATTCCTGCTCGACGCGGCCACGCTGAAGCACCTGCTCGACCACCGCGACCCGGCCCGCCGCGCCACCGCCTTTGCCAACCGCATCGATGGCAGGCCGGAGCCGCATTGTGCGATCTACGAGGTTTCCGGTAGTTCGCTCGCCGCCGGCTGGCTGGCCCGCGGCGACTTTCACGCGAGGCACTTCCTCGAATCGCTCGAACCTCGCGCGCTGGACCTCCCCCAGCCCGCCGCCCTTGACGGTGCGAACACCCCACACGAACTCGCCGAGTGCTTCGCCAAGCTGGAGCGCGGAGTGCGGCTGAAAACCGTGATCGTCCGTTATTCCAGGAGCCTTCACGAGGTCCTCGGACAGGAAGAAGAGCAAATCGAAACCCTCGCCTGCACCGTGGCCGGACTCTACGAGGAGTTGCGCTTCCGCAACCGCCTCGACATTAGAACCGACGATCTCCAAGCCAACCGCGACGGCCGTCCCCTTGCCTGGGACGAGATCTTGGTCAGGGACGAGGTGATCGACTTCACCTTGAAGGGCGGAGTGTGAGTTCGTGTGAACTTGCATCCTTCCATCCCCCCGGGTTGACAGGACCCGGGAACGCGCCATTCCTTCCGCCGCCGTGAGTCCCGAATTCATCAAGGAAGCCCTTCGCAACGTCCGCTACCCCGGCTTCTCCCGGGACATCGTCTCCTTCGGCCTGGTCAAGGACATCCGCCACGAGAACGGCATCCTGACCGTCCGCCTCGAAATCGCCACCAAGGACCCGAAAATCCCGGAGCAGATCTTCAAGGACTGCCACGCCATCCTCGATCCCCTGCCCGACGTCGGCACCGTGAAGGTCGAGATCGACGTCAAGGAACCGCAGGGCGGCGCCACCGCCGGCGAAGTGGCGGGCAAGTCGTCCATCCCCGGCGTCAAGCGCGTCATCGCCATCGCTTCCGGTAAAGGCGGCGTAGGCAAGTCGACCGTTGCCGCCAACCTCGCCGTCGCGCTGGCCAAAAGCGGCGCGAAGGTCGGACTCTGCGATTGCGATCTCTACGGCCCGTCCGTCGCCCAGATGTTCGGCAGCCACGACCGACCGATGGCCAATGAGAACGACGAGATCATCCCGGTCGAGGCCCACGGTTTGAAGCTGATGTCGATGGGCTTTCTGTTAGAAGACCGCTCGCCGGTCATCGTCCGCGGCCCGATGGCCACACGCTACACCCAGCAGTTCCTCCGCCAGGTCGCCTGGGGAAACCTCGACTACCTGGTCCTCGACCTCCCGCCCGGCACCGGCGACATCCAGCTCACCATCGTCCAGACGGTCGCCGTCGATGGCGCGGTGATCGTCACCACCCCGCAGGAGATGGCCCTCATCGATGCCCGCAAGGCCGTCGCGATGTTTGCCAAGGTCAACGTCCCCATTCTCGGCCTGATCGAGAACATGGCCTGGTTCGACTGCGACCACGGCCAGCGTTACTTCCTCTTCGGCGAGGGCGGCGGCGTCCGGGAAGCCGCGGCAATGAACGTCCCGCTGCTCGCCCGGATCCCGATCGACCCGCAAACCCGCGAGCGCGGCGACGCCGGAACCCCGGTCGCCCTCATCCCGCCCGCCGAGCACCCCGTCTCCGCCGCCTTCCGCGACGTGGCCGCGGCCCTGCGGACTAAAGTTCCAAGTTAGGAAGTTCGAAGTTCCAAGAAAGGCAGGAAGAAACGACGCGTCTTGCATCCATGGCTGTTCCTTGGCACTTGGCACTTTCCCACTTGGAACTTCCTCCCCTTGGAACTTGGCACTTTCTTACTTGGAACTTTCCTTTGGCTATATGCTTCGCACTCCGCCGCAGCTCTACGATGACTTCGAAGCCGGTCTGATGACCCGGGAGCAGCTTCACGCGGCGATGGCCTTCCACGCGCGGACGGTGATTGAGGAAGTCATCGAGGCCAGCGAGAACCCGCTCGCCGCCTGGTGGGAAGGCGTGCTGGCCCGCAAGACCGCGTCGCGCCTTGCCGCCCGACACGGCGAAAAGCGGATCCGCGCGGTCTTCGCCGCCCTGGCCGACGTGCCGGATTTCCTGCCCGCCCAGTGGCTGTGGAACGCCCTCCACCCGGACGTCCCGCTCTTCTGCTTCCTCCGTCTCCGCCGCGAGCCGGTCTTCCGCGTGATCCGCATCTCGAACGAAGCGGGCGTCGTCACCGTGACCCTCGAATACGGGGCCGCCGACAAGCGCGACATCACCCGCGAAGTCTTCACCCTGGCCCACAAACGCCTCGGCGGGCTGGAGGTGACAGATCGACGGGCGGCCTGACCATGCGCCTTGGCACCTGCCGGGCCGGCGCGAGCCAACCCTGGTTCGGGGATCAGAAAGTCACGATTGCCCGAAACATCAGGGCCCGCGGCCGGTTAAAAGGTGACTCATGATTTCGAAGAATTCGCAATGGATCTGGAGTGCCGGCGGACTGGTGCTGGCGCTGGGAGCCGGTGTGATGATCGGACGCCTTTCCTCGCCCGACGCCGATAGCAGAAGCGAGGGCAGCTCCGATGGGCGGTCCACTTCCGCCAAATCCTCGGGGCGTGCTTCGGATGGAGGATCGAGCCTGGCCGAACGACTCCAGCGCAAGCGCGGCAGCGAAGCCCGGGAGAGCGGGAGCAAGCCGGTCGACAAGGATTTGCAATCCATCATGGAGTCCACCAGCCGGCTGGATCGCACACAACGGCTGCTGGCCTTCCTCGACCGCCTGTCGGCCGACCAGTTTGCAGGGGTTTACGAGGAGTTCCGCAACAGCCCCGGCGCGAACCTGCGCGGCTCCGAGCGCTCGCTGATCCTGCAAGCCTGGGCCGAGCGCGATCCGCTGAGCGCCCTCTCTTTCATCCAGGAAAAAGGTGGCGAGGATTGGGAACGCGAGACCGCCGTGGCTACCTGGGCCGCCAACGATCCTCAGGCCGCTTTTGCCTGGGCCTCCAGCGCCAAGGACGAGGGAGAAGTGAACAACTGGCTGCTCGGCGCGACGCGCGGGATCGCCGCCACGGACCCGGAGCTGGCCCGCGATTTCCTCGGCCAGCTTGAAGGTCAGACGCGTGACCAAGCGCTGGATGCCATGAAGCCCTACATCATGCAATACGGCTTCGACTACGCCACCTCGTGGATCGCCGGCGTCGGCGACGAGGGCGTCCGCAACCGGGCCGCCCGCGAAATGGCCCGCGATCTGGCGAGTCTCGATCCCGCGCAGGCGGGTCAGTGGAACGCAGCGATGACCGATGTCGAGACGCGCCGGGACGTCTCCGAAACCGTGGCCGACCGCTGGGCCCGCGCCGACTTGGCCGCCGCCCGAACCTGGGTAGAAGGCTTGCCGGAAGATACCAAGTCGGAGGCCGCCGAAGGCATCGCGCGCCGCTACGCCCGTGAAGACCCGGCCGCCGCGGCGCAATGGCTCACCGGCCTCGGCAACAATCCCGATCTCGACGGCGCGCGCCGCATCCTGATCGAGGAAAGCTTCCGCAATTCCCCGCAGACTTCGCTCGGATTCGTTTCCAGCATCAGCGACGTGCGGGCCCAGGAAGGCTACTACCAGCGCTACCTCGGTGGCTGGATGCACGACGACGAAGCCGCGGCACGCCAGTGGTTGAATTCCAATGCGCAGGCGCTGCCGGAGCGGGTGGTTGCCCGCTTCAACCGGCAGCAGCAATAAGCCTAAAGCCGGGTTGAGAGTCTATGGTTGATTGTTGATAGTTCAGAATAAGAGGTTTGCGCCGAATCCCTGCTCAACAGGAGAATGAGGTTCCATTGCGACGCGCACTCTTCCGGATCAGCTATCAACCATCCACTCTCAACTCTCAACTTCCCCCTTAGGATCAAGCGACAATAAAAGGGCGGGTCGCACCGCGCCCCGCCCTTTGAAAAATTCGGGCTAGCCCCCTTTACTAGGAGCAGCAACCGCCACCGCCGCCACCGCCGCCGCAGCATCCGCCTTCGGACTCGGCGAGTTCGCCCTCGGTCGGCACGCGGCCGAGTTCGAGGGTCATCGTGATGTATTTGCCGATGGTCCGCTGCATGGCTTCCAGCTCGCCTTGCGCTTCGAGGAAGGAACTGGCCACCTCGTTGCGCATCAGCTCGTCGCGCGCGGCTTCAAATTCGCCGATCTCGGTCGGAGCCAGCTTGATGCCGGCGTGCTGCTTCTGGTGAAGCTCTTCGCCGCGCTCGTGGACGGTCTTGTACATCAGGCGGGCGCAGTCGTCTTCAAGGAAGCGCTCGACGTCTTTCTGAAGCCGGGAAAAGTGCTCGTCGCCGGCGATGGCGGCGCACAATTCGCGGGTCTTGGTCATCACGGCGGAGGTCTCGGCAAGCAAGGTCATGTCGATCCCCTAGTCTTCCCGGGCTGGACTGGCAAACGCGATCTTGCGAAATCTTCCCGACCGGCGATGGATGGACCCGCTGCCCGATGCGCCGATTCCGCCGTCCCGTTCTTCGCGTTTGCCTCGTCCTCGCCTTCCTGGTGCTGGCCGCGATGGTCGTGGTCGGCTGGCAAGGATCCGCCCGGCTGGTGTCACCGGCACGCCGTGCCCTGCAGGACTATCACCGCGAGATCCTGGCCAAACCGGACGAGCATGGCTTGCAGATCGAACCCTTCACCACCGCGGGCGGCACGCCTTGCCTGATGGTGACCGCCTCCGCGACGCCGGGAGTGGCGGTGAAATCGAACATCGCCCGTGCCGAACTCACCCGACGCGGGGTCGTCATGCCGCCGTGGGGAGCCCGCATCGGCACCGTGGTCCTGCTCTACGGCCACGCCGGGCGGAAGGAAGACCACCTGCCGATCTGCGAGCGCTTTTGTGCCGCCGGTTTCCGTTGCCTGCTGATGGACATCCCGGGCCAGGGAGAGCACCCCGCGCCGCTCGGCAGCTTCGGATTGAATGAGGCCGCGCTGGTGGAGGCCACCCTCAACGACGCCGCGGCGCGCTTCGGATTTCCCGCGTCGCCCGCTTGCCTCTTCGGGGTGTCGCAGGGCGGGGCCATCGCCCTCCAAACCGCTGCCCGCAGCCCGGGGAAATGGAAGGCCGTTGCCAGCCTGGCCACCTTCGCCTCGCTCGACCGGCCGGTGCTGCGCGCGGCCGAAAACCTGCTCCCGGACGAGCTCCGCTTCTGCTCGCCGCTCGCCGCCTTCAGCGTCGGCTGCGGCACCCGCCTGCGCGCCGGCTTCTGGCCGTCCGAGGTCAGCCCCGTGGCGGCCGCTGCCAAGCTCAACCTGCCAGTCTTCATCGGCCATGGCGATCTCGACGCCGCCATCGGCATCGATCAGGCGCGCGACATTTTCGCCGCCATCCCGGGCAGCCGGAAGCGCTTCCGCGTGGTCGCCGGGGCCGATCACAACCACGTCTTGTCGGTCGGCTCCCACGCGCTCTATGCCGACCTCTGCCAGTTCTTCCTCGCGGCCGTGGAGAAAACCGGGGTGCCCTTCGAACGCATCGAATGATGCCCGCGCTTCAGTCCCCGCCGCCACCGCAGCCTCCCCCACCGCAGCCCGAAGAACCGCAACCAGACGAACCGCTGTCGTCCGAACTTCCGCCGGAGCCGGAATCCGAACCCCCGCCCAAGAACGAGATCCCGCCCCCACAGCCGCCCCCTCCGCAGCCCGATCCCCCGCCGCCCTTGCCTCCGCCCTTCGCGACCTTGATGAGCACCGCGATGAACACGAAGACCCCGGCGATGCAGAGGAATCCGCTGAAGTCGATGACGCCCAGCAAGGGCGTGCAGCCGGCCAGCAGCGGGATCAACGCAAGCCCCGCCGCCATGGCCAAGACGCGGCGTAGCTTGATCATCGGCACGACCCAGTATTCCGCGGGATCCACCGTTCTCCGCGCCACCCTTTCAAAGCGCCGCCCGACCGGTGGCCAGATATCGGCCGGTGGCTCCTCGCCGAAATGGAGGCGGTAGCTGTCGAGCGTCCGGCCATACCAATCGACAAACTTTTCATCCTCGGCCCGTCCGCCTTCGGTCGGCCCGTGGTGAAGCGGCTTGCCGAGCACCTTCCCGCACAGCTCGTCCCAGTAGGACCGGGTGTAGCAGAGGTGGAGATGCCAGGCTTCATCGACTTCCTCGGACGGCGTGACCGGATGCCCGGCTCGCATCGCCAGCCAGAGGAAGCGCTTGTATTCGCCGGTCACCCGGCGGGCGAACCCGCGGTCCCAGCCCTGATCGCGCGCCAGCCGCGAGGTGAAGGGGAAGGACACCCCGGGTTGATCGATTTCGAAGGACTCCAATCGCAGCAGCAATTCGTCTTTCATGCGGTGGCATCCGAGCAGGTCGCCCGGGCTCCGTCGCCTTGAAAATCCCGCCGACTGTGTAGCAGCCCCGCTCGTCCGGACCCGCTTGTATGGCACGACCGGGAGACTCCACGTTAGGCCTTGGTAAAAGTCCCGCCCGCCAGGTGAAGGGAAGGTAAAGTTGCTGGTGATTCCGCTCCCGTCGGGCTCTTCATGACGATGTGAAAAACCTCATCCTTCTCGCAAGTCTCGCCCTCCCGGTCGCTGCCGAAGTGCCCGTGCAGGTCGCCGCCGAATCCGCCGCGCTGAACGCCACCCCGAACGCCACCCCGAACGCCACCGGCTTGCTGCTCGAAATCCGCGATCCCGGCAACCATGCCTGGATGCTGCAAAGCACCGACCGACTCGGCTCGTGGACCAACCACACGACCTATCGCGTCTTCAACGGCCGGCTGGAGATCCCGGTCAACCGCAATGGTTCCGCTCGATTCTACCGGCTGAACAGCGACGTCGCCGGCCCCGTCTCCTCCAGCGCGGCTTCCGCGCTGATGCTGCCAGCCAGTCCTTACAACTTCGCCAACCCGGTCCTGCCCCTCCACCTGACCACCCTCCCGATCCTCGGCCAGATCAACACGCCGGCGGCCAACCCGATCACCAACGCCGGGGCCGCCCTCGGCCGCGCCCTGTTCTACGACAACCGCCTCTCCGCAAACCAGACCGTCTCCTGCTCGTCCTGCCACCAGGCCGAGCACGGCTTCTCCGATCCGCGTCAGTTCAGCATCGGCTTCGACGGCCGCGAGACCGACCGCAACTCGATGGAGCTGACCAACGCCCGCTACTATCAGCGTGAAAACTTTTTCTGGGACGAGCGCGCCGCCACCTTGGAGGACCAGGTGCTGTTGCCGATCCAGAACGAGCTGGAAATGGGCATGTCGCTCGATCTCCTCATCACCCGCCTCGCCGCCGAGCCCTTCTACACCCAGCTCTTCACCACGGCATTCGGTTCGCCGACCATCGATAGCACCCGCATCTCCCGGGCCCTTGCCCAGTTCGTCCGCTCGATCATTTCCAGTAACTCCAAGTATGACCAAGGCGTCCCGGTGAACTTCGCCAACTTCACCGCCTCCGAAAACCGCGGTCGCCAGATCTACCAGGGACCGGCCGGCGGCTGCGCGGCCTGCCACGGGACCGACAACTTCGTCC
>NEUO01000196.1 GCA_002304315.1 Verrucomicrobiia bacterium Tous-C4TDCM | reverse complement strand
CGTGGGTGACCACCACGGAATCGACCGATCCGTCCTTCAACAGGTCGTAGCGGGGCAGGCCTTCGAGGCCGTCGTGCTTCGGGTGAAGTCCCGCATCGAGAACCACGCGGGCCTTTCCGGTGTCGATGAGGTAGGAGTTGGAGCCGATTTCGGCGTGGCGGCAGAGACTACGAAAAAGCATGGGTAAAAGTGAACGGGGCGGGAAGATGGGGATGGATTGGAAAATGTCGAACGCTGATTTTCAGGGAGATTCGGGGATTATCGGCCCTTGGTCGGCGCGGGAGCCCCGGTGATCGGGTCCATCCAGGCGGGTCGCGGGACCTTCTCGGCCTCGGAATTCCACTCGGCGCGGGTCGGTGTGCGGTCGCGTTCGACGTGGCGGAAGGAGTACACCGCGCCTTGGCAGAGGACGGGTTTCCCCGCTTGGTCCGGATAGTGGAGAAGCAGCCGCCGCGGCCGGGCGACGGCGGCGTGGTGGACCCGCGTTTGCTGCGGACTGGCATCGGTGGCGTAGCGGGCGATGCGCGGCGCGTCGTCGTCGGGCGAAAGGTAGCTGTTGCCCTCGTAGAACATCAGCCAGCCGAGGTGAGCGCCGTAACCCTTGAGGAAACCGATGTCGCTTTCCCGCCACGGCTTGCCGGAAAGCTGGCGCTCGGCCATCGCTTCGAGCCGGAAGCAGGTCGCGGATAGGGCAGCCCAGCGGGGGGAGAGGTCGTCTTCGAGATCGGCGGACTCCTTGTCGAGAATTTCAAGCGCCTCCCTCTCCCCTGACCAGTAGCGTTGGAGAAGCCCTTCGAGACGTTCCCGGGCCAACCGGCATTGGTTGGCGTCCATCCAGTCCCAAGAGTCGAGCACCCTAGCGTCATCGGACTTCGGTAGGAGTCGATCCAGGAGACTTTCTTGGCGAGAAACCTCGAAGTAGTCATCGTTTCCCGAAATGGAGTTTTTGTCGTGGGTGACCTTGACTCCTTCCAGGTGACCGGAAAGTTTCTCAAGTCTGAGCGCCATTTGGATCCCTCTGATCCTCAGGAATTCCTTCGGAGATAGCCCGGTTCTCCCCTTCGATTCCGCCTCTTTGCCGAGATGGTGGAAGAAATCCGGAACCGGCTCGATGAAGCCCTCGGGTTGCTTGGAGAGGCCCATCAAGTGCATTTCCTCGCGACTGCTGAGCTGCAGCGCGTAGCGGTATTCCGCCCAACTTCCGAGGGTTGCGTTCAACTGCTTGCGCTGCCAGGCCTCGGAGCGGAGGAGGTCGGCAGCCCGAGGGTCCGGGGCAGCGTGGAGGGCCTGGAGGGCTTGGAAATAGCCCCACGTTTCAGCCTGCCGCTGCTTTTCCGCAGCCAGAGCGGGTTGGTGTTCCGGTCCCAGCAAGCCCGCGGCCAGCGGGCTGCCGAGCGCCGCGGCGAGAACCTCCGGTGTCCGTTCGACTTGGCCTGCAGGCAGCAATTCGCGAGCGATTTCGCTGCCGGCGGTTGTCATGGCGTGGAGGAAGCGCCAGTCCTGGCGTTCCTTGAAAATCTCCCGAAGCCCTACTCGCCAGACTTCGAGACGGCCCGGCTCCGCCGTGCGCCACGCATCGCGGAGAATTGCGGAGAAGAGGCAGGTCTTACCGGGAAACATTGGCCTGAGCACAGAACTGAGGTGGCCTGGACTGGTGCCGCTCAGCGAAAACCCCAGATGCTCCGCCATCGAGCGGGTGGCCTCGTCAGCCAGGTCCAACGGCATTTCCTGCAGCCACTTGCGGAAGCGGTAGTAGCGCTCCAGCACCGCGACGCCTTCGTGAAAGGATCCCGGGCGGAAGGCTTGGTAACTGATGTAGGGTGAGTTCCCTTTGGCGTCGCGCAGCCATTGAGGAGCGTTGGTCCCTTCGCCCTTCTCCACCCGCCCGGCCTCGGCCTCCACCGCGGCTTTCTCTTCCCCGCCCGAGCCCTCTGGAAGGTTGCCGGTCAGCAATCGCAGTGCCGTGGCGACCACCAACCGGCAGCGGCGGTGGCCCTCGTGGTCGCTCGCCGCATCGCTCAGCGGCTTGGCGGGAAGCTTTTTCCACAGGTCGGGCCAGAATTCCCGCTGGTTTGCGAGGTCGAGCAGCTCGCCCTGCGCGACGTCTTCCTCGAACAGCCGGTGGTAGGCCATCAGCAGGCTGTCGCTGGTCACGAAGACCGGGTGCTCCGGACCGATGCAGGCGGAAAAACCCTGGGTGAGCGGCTCGTCGATCACCACCATCCCGTAATTGGCCAGCTTCGTCGCCGCGTCTTCCGACAGCGGAGCCGCTTGGGCGAGCGCGGGTAGCAGCAGGGAAAGCCAGGCGGCGCTCGGTTTCATCCGGCGATATCAGCAGGGGAGGGATACCGGGGCAAGGCGGTCTTCAATTCAAGGACGGGTGCCCGGATCCTCTCAATTGGGCTTTCAAGCTCACTCGAAGAGTTCGGCGAGTCGGATCTCAACCTTGGGCACGGCAGACGATTTCAAAAGCACCTCGCCTTCAACGATGAACCGCTCCAAGTAGCTCCCGCCCAAGGGTTGACGGTAAACTTCGATCCGGCGCTCGACCGGCAGGACGATCCAATATTCTTCCACACCCGCCTCGGCGTAGAGGGCGACCTTTTCCCGATCCATGGCAACGCTGCTGATGGCGATCTCAATGACGAGGGCTGCGGTAGACGGATGGCGGTTCCGGAAATCTTTGGCCGCACCCGAAACAACCGCAATGTCGGGCTCCGGTTCCGAATCGTGGAGAGTCAGCGGTTGATCCTGCCGCACGGAAAAACCGGGGGGGGCAAGCGCGTGGAGGAGATCGTAAAGGAACTTCGCGATGCTGCTGTGAAGCGGGGACTTGGATATTTTCTCGAAGACGATTCCGCGGATGAGTTCCGTGCGTTTGCCGTTCTCATTGAACTCCGGGAACTCGTGATACTGCACGACGGTGATCGGCGAGATTCGGGCGCGCGCCTCGGGAATATCGAGGATCGAATTCGCGTGTTTCATGATCACAACCTTACCGGAATAGCTCTGGCGGTCAAGACAGCGGCTTCGGGGGCAAACGTCCCAATTCGCAAGGAGGCGCCCATGGCTTCGGTCATCCGATGAAGGCTAAGGAGCCCCCCCGGAGGCTCACTCCCCGATCTCCTTCAGCACATCCGCCGCCTGCTGGTCGGTCGACGCGGAAAGATCGCGCCAGACCAGCTTGCCGTCCTTGAACAGGAAAGCCTGTCGTTTTGCGAAGCCCATGCTGTGCGGCACCCCGAAGGCGTCGGCGACCTTGCCACCCTTGTCGGCGAGCAGGGTGAAGGGGAGCTTGTATTTCTGCTGGAATGCTTTCTGCGCCGCAGCGTCGTCGAGGCTTGCCCCGAAAACCTGGACTTTCTTTTCCGTCAGCACCGCGAAAGAGTCCCGCAGCGAGCAGGCCTGCTTGGTGCAGCCCGGTGTGTCGGCTTTCGGGTAGAAATACACCAGCGTCCATCCCTTCGCGGCCGTCTCCGCCAGCTTCACCTCCTTGTCGTCCTGGTCCTTGGCGGTCACCGCCGGCAGTGCGGCTCCGATTTCGATCGGCGCGGCGGAGGAAATGGCGATGCCGAAAGGAGCGGCGACGGCGGCAAGGGCTTGGAGAGGATTCATCGGCCCACAGGGTGCCACGGAACGGGGAAGGCGCAAGCAGCCGATTTTTCGGTGGACAGTCCGCCCCCGCAAAGCTACAGCCTTCGCCCGCCCGCAAGGGTGTTTCTTGAAATGGCAGAGTAGCTCAGTGGTAGAGCAGAGGACTCATAAGCCTTTGGTCGGCGGTTCAAATCCGCCCTCTGCTACCATTTCAAGATAAGGGGGTTAGGGGTGTTTTTCGGCACCGAAACTTCAAGGCATTTTTACGACCTTGGCCACTTCTACGCCACTTTTTGAAGGGCGAGGGTGGCGTCCACTGTCGTTGCTCGGCTTCGGATTGTTTTTTGCGGGGCGCTGGTACTTCAGACGGGGTGGTATGGAGGGGAGGTTTGACTGGAAGTCATGGTGTCCGCCGGAAAACAAAAAAGCCGCGCCGGATTTAACTCCGACGCGGCTTCATTCTGACGTTCCGCCGACCACCGGTCTCCGGTGGCGGGAACTCGTTCGGGCTGCCGTGGATTCTGCTCTTCAAGCGTCTCGTGACCCACGCCACCTGAGCTGACCTCAGCTCTTCTTACTTCATCCAGCGAGTCCGCTTCGCCCCCTATGGCTTGTCGGAGTTGCTCACTCTTCCGATGACCGGGCGGCCGGGTCCCTCACCAGTTGATCTCGGTCCCGATGCCAATCATCCTGGGCTTCCCGACATTCCCGGAGGTCGTCGAGCGGTTCCGGGCATTGACCGCCCTGCGAAGGGCGTATTCATCGTCCAGCAGATTGCTGCCGAACACATAGAGCCGGACATGATCCCAGGAGTAGCCGCAGCGCGCGGACAGCAGTTCGCGCGATTCGAGGGCCGTGGCTTCCGGGTTTCTCACGTCGCTGTAGCTGCCGTCCGCCAAGGCGAGGGTCAGGTTCCCGAACCAGCCGGAAGGGTTCTGGTAATCGATGAGGAGGGAGGCTGTCCATTCCGGCGAATTGGGGAACGCCTGGCCGGAGCGGTCGGTGCCCTGGTCGTCGAAGTCGCGGAATTCGGTGCGGGTCCAGGCCAGGGATCCGCCGAGTCCAAGGGTGTTGAGCACTTGCCAGCGTGATTCCAGCGAGGCTCCGGTGCGGCGGGAGTTGGCGGCATTCATGACCAGCATGTCGATCTCCGGAAGTCCGCCGGGAACCGCGAAGGGGACCTGCTGGTTCTCGATCCACGACTGGAACAGGCTGGCGGACAGATCGAGGTCGGGATGCGGCTTGCAGCGGCTGAAAACCTCGATCACCGAGTCGGATTCCCGCTCGAACGGACGGGTCAGCCCGAGGGAAGTGGCGTAGCTCAGGCCGCCGGCCCGGGTGCCGCGCGACAGCCGCAGTCCGAGCATTTCCCGGTCGTCCTCCCCCTGCCAGGCGAGGCCGATCTCGAGGGGCAGGTCGCTGCCGGAGTAATCATCGGCGAAGCGGACCTCCGGAAGCGGGCCGACCTTGGAGCGGGTTTCGAGTTCGCGGCGCTCGTGGTTGAGCCGCAAGCCGGCGGTCAGATGGATTCCCCGCGCGATCTCCAGATCGCCGCGGCCATAGGCTGCCGCGACCCGCACCCGTTCTTCGGCGCCATTGTCGAAGGGGATTCCGGAAGGGGTGCGGGAATAGCCGGAGCCCTTGAATCCGACGTCGTATTCGCTCGCTTCGAAATAGCCGCCCAACACCCAGCTGAAACCGTTCCGCTTCCCGGATAGCGCGAGATCCTGGGTCAGGCGCCGCTCTTCCGTCCGGCCTTGGGTGAACCAGTTGAAAACCGGGTTGTAGTCCGAGTCCCAGTCCAAATCGACGTCGAGGCTCTGGAAGCCGCTCGTGCTTTCAAAAAGCAGCTCGTTCGGCAGGAGGAAATGGGTCCGCATGCGGGTGGCCCAGCGGTCGCCGGAATAAAAAGGAGTGCGGTTGAGGTTGGTCTTCCGGTCGAACAGGTCGTAGCCCGGCATTTCCTCGACCCGGGCGAACGGATTGCCGCCGGAACGCTCGCGGGCCACCGACAGCTCGACGGTTTGTTCCGGGTTCTTGCCGGGGTTCCAAAGGAGGCCGGCCTGCAGGCCCTCGCGGTCCGTGGCTCCGAACGATTCGTCCCGGAAGAAAAGGTTCTCCGCGTCTCCTTCGCGTTCCTGATGGTCGAATGAAAGCCGGAGCGCGAGTTCTTCGGGGATCAGAACGAGGTTCTGGGCGATTCCGGTCCGGAAAGTGCCGGATTCGCCGGCTTCCATCATCGCCCGGCCTTGAGCGGTGAAATCCGGACGCTTGCGCTCCAGCAGGATGGCTCCGCCAAGTCCCGCCGGACCCGGACCGAGGAATTGCGGGCCGTAGCGGAGCGTCGCCGACTCGAGATCCCAAAGGGTGGGCAACAGGTAGCGGAGGGTCGCGGGCGAGAGCGGGAGGCCGCCATCCAGCACTTGGATCAGCGGATTGGAATCGGTGCCGGCGTAACCCACCGTGTTGTCCTGCGCCATGCCGCGAAGGCTGAAAGCGCTTCCGGTCGGGCTGCCGGCATAGCCGCCCGGGACGACTCCCAGCAGCGATTCGAAGGTGCCGCTGGCGTCGGACGCGGTGGCGATCACCTCGGGGCCCGGGGGCCGGTCCGGGGCCGGCATGGTCCCGGAAACCACCAGCGGCTGCAGCGGCGGCGAGGTGTCCGGCGGAGTCGCCGCGCGGGCGCTGGTCATGCCGACGCCTGCCAGGACGAGCCACCACCCGGGTGACATCGCGTTGGGATTGGGACGAATGACGGTTTTGAACCCGGGCTTCATCTTGTTTGCGGTCGATCCATGGAGTCGCCAGACGGCTCGGGTTCCGGTCTTCGCCCCGCCGCGGAGGAAATGCTTCTCCACCCGTAGTGTGCCGCGCGTTCCTCCCTCGTCAGGTCCGGATGGGGTGTTAATTGCCGTGTGTCGTGCAAGAATTGCACCGATTCCCGCGGGCCGGCCGAAATGGGTCCGGCTTGCGTGATTTCCCGCTCGACAAATGACAGCCTCGAAACGCATTAGCCGACATCGACACTAAGGTGCCAGATCGCGGGGTGTTAGAGCGGACGATCTCCGGGGCCGCTGCGGCTGGCTCCCGCGGCGCGGCGGTCGCCCCGGCCGCCGGTTCCTGGAGCTGGAGACTCTGGCTCGAACTCTTCGATCAGGCCGCGACCGGGGCGCGGCTGGACGCGCGCGGTTTCTTGATTTTCCAGGGGTTCTACTGGACGGGGGCCACCCTTTCGCTGGTGATCCTTCTCGCCACCTTCTATCCATGCAGCGCGGGTGTTGCCATTGTCTCCGGACGCATTGCCATCGGCGTGGGGCTGGCCGTCCTGCTCCATCGGATTTATATCAGCCGCCGGTTGCAGCGCGCGAGCGGTTGGTCGCGCCTCTGCTGGATTCTCGCGGTGAATGCTGGCGCGGTGGTGACCAGCTCCGCCACGGTGGCGGGCTTGATCAGCCTGGGCTTGCCCGAGTTGCCATCCGAGTCGCCGTTCTGGAGCGTGGCGGTGGCCCGGGCGATCTCGTTGCTGACTTGGAATGTCGCCTATTTCGGCGTGCTGCTGGTCAAGGAATACCATGCGGTGCGGCTCGAGGCATCCGAGGCGATGCTCGCCGCGCGCGCGGGCGAACTCGCCCAGTTGCGTTCCCAGATCAATCCTCACTTTCTTTTGAATTCGCTCAACTCGGTGGTCGCGGAGAAGGGCGACCCCGGGAAGGTCGAGTCGCTGGTCCTGTCTCTCGCCGGCTATCTCCGCTTTTCGTTGCAACAGGGACCGGGTTTGGCCCCGCTTGGCCGGGAGCTGGACGCGTTGGAGAACTACCTGCAGGTCGAGAAGATCCGATTTGAGGAAAAGCTGGAATATCAGGTGGTGGCCGCGGCCGCCGCCCGCGCGCACCAGGTGCCCAACGCACTGGTCCTGCCGCTGCTCGAGAACGCGGTGAAATACGGCCAGTTGACCAGCGGGTGGCCGCTCCGCCTCGGGATCTCGGCCCGCCTTGAAGCGGGGGAAATGGTGATCGGGGTCGCCAACAGCGGCCGCTGGATGGAGCCCGGGGTTTCCGGCGGCTCGGGCATCGGCCTGGCCAATCTCCGCAGGCGGCTGGAATTGCTCTACGGCGGCAGGGCACGCCTGGAGGTGGTCGAGGGAGACGGCCACGTCGAGGTCCGGGTCAGGTTGCCCGCCGACTTTTATCCATTGCTGCCATGATCCGCGTCCTTCTGGTCGACGACGAGCGACTCGCGCGCAAACGGATGCGCGAGCTCTTGGAGCTGCACGCCGGTTTCCCGGTCGTCGGAGAAGCCGCCGATCTCGCTGAAGCGGAGCGTCTGGCCGCCCAGCTCAAGCCGGACGTCGTGTTCCTCGACATCGGGATGCCGCCCGCGGACGGCTTCAGCCTGCTGCCCGCGCTGGCACTTGGCACCTCGGTCGTGTTTGTGACCGGCTCGGATGCCGACGCCATCCGCGCGCTGGACGCGGGGGCCCTCGATTACCTGCTCAAGCCGGTGGGGCCGGACCGCCTGCAATGACCCTCCAGCGCCTGCGGGTGATCCACGCGAATTCCGGGTCGGAGGTTCTGGTCGGGGAATTCAAGAGCTGGCAGAAAGTGCCGGTCACGGGAATCTCCGCGATCCTGTCCGACGGGGATTACACCAGGCTGCTGATGTCGGATGGGCCGTCCCGGATGGTGCGGCGAACCATGACGGAATGGAGCTCGAGCCTGCCGGGCTGCTTTTTGCGCCTGTCCCGCACCATGCTGGTGAACCGTCATGCGATCTCCGGATTCAAGGCCCACAGCCGGGATCACGGCGAACTGTGGTTGAAGGGCCATCCCGGACCGATCCCGTTGGGACGGACCGCGATCCTGGAACTCCGGCGGCAAGAATGGCCGGCCTTGGATTGAGTTTGCCGGGTTCACCGCAAATTCCGCCGGTTTCGTCGCTCGGGGCTTTTCAGTCGGTTGATCGCCGGTGAGAACATGAAATGACGATGTCTCAACGGGCTATTTTCCTGCTGTCCCTGGCCGCCTCCTGCGCCAGCGCCTTTCCGCCCGCCCCCTACTACACGCTCTACGGCATGGTCCGCGACCAGGTCGGCCAGACCGTCACCGCCGAGGGCGCGGAGGTGATCCTGCTGCGGGGCGGCGTCGAGGTCGGCCGCACGCCGATCGTCTCCAACCGGATCGACCAGAGCTACGAGCTCAACCTGCGGATCGACCAGAACCGCAGCGGCACCACCTTCTACACCGACAAGGCGGTCGCCGCCGGCGGGCTGTTCAGCGTGGTGGTCGCGATGAACGGCGAGCTGTTCTATCCGATCGAAGTCTCCGGCAACCTCACGGCAGGGAAGGGGGGCGAGCGGGTGAAGCTCGACCTGACCCTCGGCGAGGACCTCGACAAGGACGGCCTGCCCGACACCTGGGAGGCGTGGCAGCTTTATCAAGCCGGGCTTTATCCGGGAGACGACGGGCGGTGGGACCTCAGCCTGATCGACAAGAACGGCGACTTCGACAAGGACGGCCAGGGCAACCTGTTGGAATACATCGCAGGCACCTTCGCCGGTGACGCAACGGAGACCTTCAGCCTGGCGATCAAGGAGAAGCTGCCGGAGAGCGTGCGGCTCGAATTCTACGGGATCACCGGGAAGGTTTACACCCTGGAGAGCACGCTCGACATGAAGACCTGGACGCGGGTGCCCTTCGCGGTGGGCGCTCCGGGAACCGGCGCGATCGCCCACCAGGCCGGCGCGGTCGGCATCGTCTCCGCCTTCGCCACGCCGCGCTCCGGCACCCGGGAATTCTACCGCCTTTCCGTCCGATGAACCCGTTCGCTGATCCCTTTCGAGACGGAGCGCTGGCTTCAGCCGGCCCGCCCAACCCCGCCGTGATCAACTCGCCGGCTAAAGCCAGCGCTCCGATCGTTTCTGCCGCATCCTGAAGAAGGGACAAGAGTGTCCCCACTCCTTATTTTCCGATGAAATCGCTTCTCCTCACCCTCACCCTCGCCCTCGCCACGCTCTTCCTCGCCGCCCCCGCCCGCGCGCAGTGGCAGGACGTCAGCTACACCTTCAAGAGCGGGTGGAACGCCGTCTACCTGCATGGTGATGCCAGCTACACCACGCCTGCGACGCTCTTCGCCTCCTATCCCGAGGTCACCGAAGTCTGGCGCTGGAACCCGAACCCCACCCAGGTCCAGTTCACCGACTCTCCCCAGATCCCGTCCGCAGGCACGCCGGAGTGGTCGACTTGGAAGCGGGACGGCTCCGTCACCTCGCTCAACAAGATGCTCGGCCAGTCGGCCTATCTGGTGAAATGCAGCAGTGCGTCTCCCTCCGCCCGGGCCATCCGACAGCGGGCGATGCCCCCGTCCGCCACCTGGGTGCGCAGCGGCGCGAACCTGCTCGGGTTCCCCAGCTACGCGACGGGTAGCACGTTCCCGACCTTCTCCAGCTACTTCGCGACCTTTCCGGCGGCCGTTGCCACGAATACCAATGTTTACAAGTATGTGGGCGGCGAGCTCGGCGCGGGCAACCCGATGCAGGTCTTTTCCACCGCGACGGAGCGGGTCGACCGCAACCAGGCCTACTGGTTCCAGTCCGCGGTGGTGGGAAATTTCTACGCCCCGGTAGAGATCAGCCCCTCGAACTCCAACGGCCTCGACTTCGGCAAAAGCGCATCGGTCATCAGCGTGATGCTGCGGAACCGGACTTCCGCGACGGTGACCGTCAACATGGCCACCGAGAACTCCCTTGCGGCACCTTCAGGCCAAACCACCGTTACCGGGCCGGTCTCCCTGATCCGCTACAATGCAGACGACACCCAAAGCGCCTTCACCTCCGGCACCCAGGTCGTCGGCCCGCAAGCCACCGTGGAGGTCAAGTTCGGGATCAACCGCAGCGGCATGACCGGCAGCAACTTCTACGCCTCGCTCCTCCGCTTCACCGAGAGCGCCAGCCTGCTGGACGTCAGGCTTCCGGTGAGCGCCTCGACCACTTCCATGGCAGGCCTGTGGATCGGCGATGCCCAGGTCAGCGC
>NEUO01000195.1 GCA_002304315.1 Verrucomicrobiia bacterium Tous-C4TDCM | reverse complement strand
GGCACCGGATGTATTCCGGCCAGGTGATCGACCGGCTGAACACGCTGGTGATCCGCGGCTACAAGCTGCTCTACCGGAGCCGGCGGGCGGGGATGGAGACGGTGGTGAAGTTCCTGATGGTCGGTTTTCCGCAAGCGGTCCGCGCGGAATGGCGGCTGTTCTGGCTGTGCAATGCGATGTTCTGGGTGCCGTTCTTCGGGATGATGGCGTCGGCCTGGCTCGATATCGACTGGATCCGCGCGACGCTGGGACCGGAAGGGATGCAAAGCATGGAAGCGATGTACGGCGGCGACCAGGAGCAGCAGGTCAGCCACATGCGCAGCGCCTACGGGTCGAACTTCATGATGTTCACCCACTACATCCAGAATAACGTGGGGATCGACTTCCAGATCTTCGCCGGTGGCATCGTGGCGTGTCTTGGTACTATTTTCTTCCTTGTCTTCAACGGCATCCACATCGGGGCGGCGACGGGCTATGTCCACTATGCGTGCAATCCTAAGTCGTTCTGGACTTTCGTCGCGGGGCACTCGTCGTACGAGCTGCTGGGCATGGTGGTGGCGGGGATGGCGGGGATGAGGATCGGGCTGGGAGTGCTGAAGCCCGGGCGCTACCCGCGCGGGCGGGCGATCGCCGAGGCGGCGAAGCGCGCGCTGCCGTTGATCGCCGGAGCGGGATTGATGACGGCCTTCGCAGCGGTGGTGGAAGGCTTCTGGTCGGCGCAGGCCTTTCCGGCGCACGTGAAGTACGCGGTGGGAATCGCCGGCTGGGTGCTGCACGTGGTGTATTTCATGGCGATGGGAAGGGGGGCGCGTGCGGCTTGAGGGGGTGACGGCGGAGTTGCGGCCACGCAGCGATTGGGAGGCGGTGGATCTGGGGCTCGCGCTGGTGCGGCGGGATTTCTGGCGGCTGTTCGCGAGCTGGTGGCTGGGGATGTTGCCGGTGCTCGCCCTATCGCCGTCGCTGCTACGCGATTATCCGGTGCTGCTGGTGCTGCTGTGCTGGTGGTGGATGCCGGTGGGCTCGCGGCTGGTGCTCTTCGTGCTGAGCCGGCGGCTGTTCGGCGAGCTGCCGCGGTGGAAAGAGATTTTTCGCGAGCTGCCGCGGGCCTGTGTCCGGCGCTTCGGGTTCCGGATGCTGTGGGCGCGCTTTTCGCCCTGGCGGCCGCTGACGATGGCGGTGGAGGACTTGGAAGGCCTGCGCGGCAAGGAATATGCCCAGCGGGTGCGGCTGCTGCTGCGGCGCGGCGATGCCACGGTGGTGATGCTGGCGCTCTGGCGCGCGGCCTTGACCGGCTGGCTGGCGCTGTCGGTGTTCTTCACGGCGATGATGTTCCTGCCCTCCGGCCAGGCGGAGGAGTGGAAGGCGCTGCTGGATGCATGGAAGGATGATTCCTGGGGCGAGATTCCTGCGGCGGTCGGCTGGTTGGGACTGGTTTCGATGTTGCTGTCGATGTCGCTGGTGGATGTCTTCTCGACCGGCGCGGGCTTCGGCATCTACGTGAACCATCGTACGTGGATCGAGGGCTGGGACGTCGAGCTGGCGTTCCGGCGGCTGGGCAACCGCTTGCGCGGCGCGGGCGCGGCCTTGCTCGCGCTGCTGCTGGCCTTTGGAATGACGCCGGCGGCGGAGGCGGAGGTCGAAGCGGGACCGAAGGAGACGATCGAGGAAGTGAAGTCGCACGAGGAGTTCACGGTGCACGCGGTCGAAGAACGGGTGCCGAAGTCGGGCAGTTCGTCGTCCTGGAACTGGGACGGATCCTGGCTGGTGGGAATCGCGCAGGCGTTGATGTGGCTCATCCTGAGTGCCTTCGTCGCCTTCGTGGTATGGCTGATCTGGCGCTACCGCCATTTGCTCCGCGGCAGCGGTGGAGTGGCGGCGAAGCGGGTGCCACCGCCGCAGGCGCGGGTGGTGATGGGGATGGAAGTCGCGCCGGAGAGCTTGCCGCCGGACATTCCCGCGGCGGCGATGGAGTTATGGCGGGTGGGACGTCGGCAGGAGGCGATGAGCCTGCTTTACCGCGGGACGATTTCGAGATTGATCGCGACCGGCGGCGTGGAGATCGCGGAGTCGGACACCGAGAGCGACTGCCTGCGCCGGGTGACGGCGGAAGCGGCGGCGCACGCGGGATATTTCAGCGGGCTGACCGAGACCTGGATGCGGCTGGCCTATGGTCGCAGCGCGCCGCCGGATGAGGCGATGCAGGAGCTCTGTGTGAGCTGGCCATTTGCGGAAGGGAGGGCGCAATGAGGGCGCTGATGCTGATGCTGGTGGGGGCCTTGTTAGCCGGATGCGACGGTGGCGGGACGACGCGCAAGGTCGAGACCGGCTACAAGGGGAAGGCTCGGCTGGATGCTTATCTGGCGGCGGGGCGTTTCCTCGAAGCGAACGGCTACACGGTGGAGAGCAAGCCGGGCTGGCCGGGGCTGGATGAAGATGTCGCGGTGATGATCGTCCCAGCGTCGGTGATCACCACGAAGTCCTATGCCCGCGAGCTGGAAGAGTGGGTGTCGGATGGCGGGCATCTGCTGTGCCTGGTGGAGCACGCGGAGTCGTATCACGACGACTGGTCGCGGTTTCCCCGGGGCTCCGGCGAATCGAAGACACTGGTGCCGGATCCGCTGGTCGAGCTGTTCGGGAAGGCCGGCGTGGAAGTGGAACGCGGCGACAAGATCGAGGCGAAGCGGCTGAGGAGAGACGGAAGCCGCTATGAGGTGCTGGCCGAGTCTTCGACCGGGGTGAAAGTCGATGGTGGCAAGAAGCGGCTGTTGATGGGGTGGACGGAATACGGCGAGGGCTTGATCACGGTGATGGTGGACGCGCGGCCTTTCCGGAACCGCTACATCGGCGACCACGACCACGCTGCGCTGTTGCTCGCGATGGTGGAGGCTTCGCCGTATGAGGGGACGGTGGTGATCGTGCGCGATGCCGCGCTTTCGCTGTGGGCGCTGCTGTGGAAGCACGGCTGGCCGGCGCTGGCGGGCTTGCTGGCGGTGACGGTGTTCTGGCTGTGGAAGAACATGCCGCGCTTCGGCCCGCTGCGGCGCGAGGATCCGCCTTCGAAGCTGCGCGACTACGATCATCACCTGGAAGCGCTCGGCGATTTCCAATGGCGGCTCGACAAGGGCGCATCGCTGCTGCGGCCGCTGCGCGAGTCGGTGCTGGACCGCGCCCAGCGGTTGGCAGCCGTGGGCCATCGCGATGGCGACCTTTTCGAATGGATCGCCCAACGTGCCGGGGTGACCCGCGATCGCGCGCAGCGGGCGATGACTCATGAGCACCCGGGCGACGCGACGGCGTTCACGCGGGTGCTGGCCGATTTGCAAAAGATTCACTTATCCCTCACATGACTGAAGAAGAAGCCGTCTATCATTCCGCCCCGCCGTCGTCGGATGCTTCCGCGCTGGTGGCCCGCCTACGGGCGCAGGTCGAACATGCCGTGCTGGGCCAGCGCGAGGTGGTCAGCCAGGTGCTGGCTGGGTTGCTGGCCGGTGGTCACGTGCTGCTGGAGGGCAAGCCGGGGCTGGGCAAAACGCAGCTCGTGATCGCCCTGGCGCGGGCCTTTGGCGGCGACTTCGGGCGCATCCAGTTCACGCCGGACCTGATGCCATCCGACGTGACCGGCTTCCGCTTGTTCGACATGAAAAGCCAGACTTTCCAGCTCCGCCGCGGGCCGGTGTTCTGCAACCTGCTGCTGGCGGATGAGATCAACCGCGCGCCGGCGAAAACTCAAGCGGCGCTGTTAGAAGTGATGCAGGAACGGCAGGTGACCATCGATGGCGAGACGCTGAAGCTGTCGCCGCCGTTCATGACGCTGGCGACGCAGAATCCGGTGGAGCATGAGGGCACCTACCCGCTGCCGGAGGCGCAGCTCGACCGCTTCCTGATGAAGATCCTGATCGACTATCCGTCGCCGGATGCCGAGTCGGAGATTGTGGCGAGGGCTTCTTCGGAAGCGCCGGGGGATACGGCGTCGGACTCGTTGCAAGTGGTCGCTTCACCTGACGACGTGGTGCGTGCGCAGGCGGCGACGGCGGCGGTGCAAGTGGTGCGCGAGGTGGTCGACTACGCGGTGGCGATCGTCCAGGCGACGCGTGAGGCGCGGTCGGTGTGGCTCGGTGCGGGGACGCGCGGGGCGATCGCGCTGGTGAGGATCGGCAAGGCGATCGCGCTGATGCACGGTCGTCATTTCGTGATCCCGGACGACATCAAGGCGGCCTCGCTGCCGGTGCTGCGGCATCGGGTGCAGCTCGCGCCGGAAGTGGCGATGGGCGGGCAGTCGATGGACGAGGTGCTGAAGGGGATTGTGGAGTCGGTGCCGGCTCCGCGGCAGTGAGGACATTGATGATTGTCGATTGATGATTGTGGATTTTTGATTGTAGACGGGATGAGTCCGACCGGGAGAGCGCTGTGGATCGTGGTGGGGTGGGCCTTGTTCGGGCTTGCCGCTTCGGTGTGGCGTGAACTGGTGCCGGCGTGGTGGATGAGTGGGGCGGGCTTCGGGGTGCTGGCGTTGTTCGATGCGGTGACTCTGGCGCGCTTGAAGAAGGTGGAGGTCACGCGGCGGCTGCCGGGGCGCTTTGCGGTGGGAGAGGCGGCGGAGGTGCGGCTGGAAATCGGGAATCCGGGCCGGCTGGCGGCGGTGGTGGAAGTGTTCGACGGCGTGCCGGCGGGGGCGGAGGCGGAGGCGATGCCGTGGACGGGAAGCATTCCGGCGGGTGGCAAGGCTCGGGTGACGCATGCGGTGCGGATTATCGAGCGGGGGATGGCGAAGTTCGAGAGGATCCACGTGCGTCGCGATTCGCCGCTGGGACTGTGGAGAAAGAAGGATCTGGTGGGCGAGGCCGCGGAGGCGAAGGTGTATCCGGACTACGAGCCGGTGCTGCGTTTCGCGCTGCTGGCGATGCAGGCGCGGCAGGATCAGATGGGGATCGTGAGGAAGGCCTTCGCGGGGAGCAGCCGGGATTTCCACCAGCTCCGGGAGTATCGCGAGGGCGATCCGCTTTCGCAGATCGACTGGAAGGCGACTTCGCGGCGGGCGATGCTGATCAGCCGCGAATTTCAGGAGCAGCGGAACCAGACGGTGGTCTTTCTAACAGACACCGGGCGGCGGATGCGTGCGATGGATGGAGAGCTGCCGCAGTTCGACCACTGTCTGAATGCGATGCTGCTGCTGTCGTACGTCGCGCTGCGGCAGGGCGACCAGGTGGGCGTGCAGGCTTTCGGCGGGACGCGGCGCTGGCTGCCGCCGGTGAAGGGATCGCACTCAATGTCGGTGCTGCTGAACCATCTCTTCGACTACCAGACCACGCCGGAGCCGAGTGATTTCGCTGCGGCGGCGGAGTTGCTGTTAGGGAGACAGAAGCGGCGGGCGCTGGTGGTGGTGATGACCAACCTCCGCGGTGAGGATGCATCGGAGCTGGTGCCGGCGATGCGCTTGCTGCGGTCGCGTCATCTCGTGATGCTGGCCAGCCTGCGCGAGCGTTCGGTCGAGGATTCGCGGACCCGGCCGATCGAGGATTTCGGCGGCGCGCTGCGCTTCGCCGCGGCGGAGCGCTATGACGCGGAGCGGTCGGAGGTGCTGGCGGTCCTTCAAGGCTTCGGGATCCTGACGCTGGACGTGCCGGCGCAGCAGTTCCCGGTCGCGCTGGCGAACCGCTATCTCGATATCAAGGCGGCGGGGCGGCTGTGACAAGCCGGTCGGCCATCCAGGAAGTGCCAATCCGGTCTTGAGTTTCCGCTCGGAAACACCAATATGGCGGGACCAACGCATGAAAACGCTACCCTTGGGAAGACCCCTGCTGCTCGCGGGCACAGTGCTGCTTGCGGCCATCGTGCTGCATGCCGCGGCCGAACAGACAGCGGTCGATCCCGACCCCAACGGCGTCCTGCTCAAGCCAATCCCCGACAAATTGATCGTGCTCACCTTCGACGATGCGCCGGCCAGCCATGCGACGGTGGTGGCTCCGATCCTCAAGGAAATGGAATTCGGCGGCACGATTTATGTTTGCGACTTCGATTCGTTCAAGACCCGCAAGGATTGGTATCTGACGTACCGCCAGATGATCGCGATGGATGCGGAGGGACTCGAAATCGGCAACCATACCCTGGGGCATTCCTCGGGATACGAACCGGTGATGGCCATGGAGGATCAGGTTCTGGCCCATGGTGGTCCGCGGATGACGACACTTTGCTGGCCGATCTACAATGTGAACTGGAATGACTGTCCGAAACTGGCCGCCCACGGTTACACCTTCGGACGCGGGGGACACGAGCGGCCCTATCGCCCGACGGTGGACCATCCATTCGACGTGCCGTCGTTCTCGATTCATGACGGAGTCCCGATCGAGAACTTCATCAAACAGGCCCAGCAGGCCTGCCAGGGGCAGGTTGTTGTCTTCTGTTTCCACGGCGTGCCGGATATGGAACATCCGCCGGTCAGCCTGGAGCCGTCGACCTTCAGGGCGATGATGCAATATCTCAAGGATAACGGCTACAAGTGCATCGCCATGCGGGATTTGACCGAATACATCGATCCTGCGAAGGCCGCCACGCTACCCCGAACGGCTAGTGGCGTAAAAGGCGCGCCTCCATTCATGTCGCGCAAGGACGACAAGCCCTTCGTCGCTCCTGCCAGGAGCGAGATCCGGGAATTCTCTTTTCCGGACCTGCCTCCCGCGAATGTTTCCAAGACCGGCATCCGCCTTACCGTTCCTTATGCCACGGATGTCGCGAAACTCGCACCCAACATCAAGGTGTCGGAGGGGGCCACCGTCAGCCCGGCCACCGGTGTCGGCAACGACTTCACCAAGCCGCAGACCTATACCGTCACGGGGCAAGACGGCGCGATCAGAAAGTATGTCGTCACGGTGAACAGGACTCCCGTCAGCAAGGCCAAGGAGATGACTGGCTTCACGCTAACGGGCAGCCTGTCCGCCGCCGTTTCCAGGAATCGCATCGTGATCCAGATGCCAAAGGCCGGCGACGTCAAAGCCCTGGCCCCCACCTTCACGCTTTCGCCTTTCGCTACGGCGGTTCCCGCGTCCGGCACGACTCTCGATTTCACCAAGCCGCAGACCTACACCATCACCGCCCAGGACAAGTCCACGCAGACGGTGACGGTGGCGGTGGTCAAGAGCGACAAGCCGAACGCATTCACCTGGAACAAAGCCGGTGACGGCGACTGGAGCGAGGCGGCAAGTTGGTCGGGCAATGCCGCACCGGAGAGTGCTGGACTGGCGGACTACATTTTGAACTTCAACCCGGGTGGCGCTTGCATCGCCAGCAATGATTTGAAGGAAGGATTCCTGTTGAATCAACTCGTCCTCGGAGATCGTGCCGGCGGTCTGGTTTTGGACGGCAGCGGCATGACCTTCACCAGCGGCCATGCCAAAAACATCGCTCCGGTGATCCATGCCGGGAAATGCGGACGGGTCGACATCAATGTGCCTCTGAACCTTCAAGACGATCTCATGGTGAGCACCGCACCCGACAAGGACCCCAATTGCTTCCTCAGCTTCAACGGGATCATCTCGGGTCCCCACGCGCTGATTCTCAACAGCTCCGGTGATCCCAATGTCGCCGGTATCAACTTCCACGATGTGCATTTCGGGATCCTGCAGATCAACAGCTCCAACACCTACAGCGGCGGGACCCTGATCAACGGCGGCAAGATCAACGTGAGAAAGGAGGATGGTCTGGGAACCGGGACGGTAACCCTGGATCAGTTCGGCACTCTGTCCACCGAGAGCACCATCGCGAATCCTTTGGTGATTCAAAATGGCACGCTCTTCCATTGCTCGCTGAGCGGGTCCATCAAGCTCAACGGGACCGCGAACCTCATCGGCAATTGCACGATTTCCGGCGGGATGAGCGGTGCCGGTGGCTTTACCCTTCATGGTACCAATGGAACCTACCTCAACATGGTTCCGGGTGGCACCGTGACCCTCGAAGGCACCAACACCTATACCGGTCCGACCACCATCTTCCCGGGGACTCTGGTTGTGAAAAAGGCCGCGGGACTCTACAACGGGGACAGCGCAAAATGGACTCCGGCGAACATCACCATTCACAAGGCCGCGACACTGCGACTCAATGTCGGCGGGCCCGGCGAGTTCAGCGGGGAGCAGCTTGGCAAGCTGTTGGGGAATCTCTGCACGGCGGTCCATGAGAATGGCCTGATGGGTGGTTCGTTCTTGTCCCTGGATACGGCCAACGCCAGCGCTCCGGTGATTGTTTCCGCCAACATCACGGATTCCAAGGGTCCGGGTGGCGGTTCGTTTCGTTTCAAGAAATGCGGGGCAGGTGTGATGAAGCTTGCAGGCAACAACACTTATACCGGCAGGACGGTCCTTGAGAGCGGAACCTTGAGTGTTTCTAGCCTCAACAGCTTCGGCAAAGGAAAGGGCAGGGCCAGCAGCAGCCTCGGAGCGCCGGGGGACATCGAGGCCGGGGAGATCTTCATCGGTGAGGAAGGCAGGGATGGGGAGTGCTCCCTGATTTATACCGGCCCCGGTGAAACCTCCGACCGCGTGATCAATCTCGCCGGGAAGAATGCCGCCGTGACGTTCGACCAATCCGGCACCGGCCTGCTGAAACTCACCAGCTCCTTGTTGATTTCCGGCTACGGGGCTAACAAAACCATCGTGCTCAGGGGTGACACCGCGGGCACCGGCGAGATTGCCGGAGCGATCATCGATCCCCACGACCGCGCGGGCAAGGCGTCCACATCGGTCGTCAAGTCCGGCAGTGGAACCTGGACCTTGTCCGGAGCCAACACCCACAGCGGTCCGACCAGGGTGACCCAAGGTGTTCTTTCCCTCTCGAACGCTCGTAGCCTCAGCGATAGCACGGAGATCGATATCTCCGCAGGGGCGACGTTGGAGCTGAACTTCACGGGTGAAGCGCGCGTCGAGAAACTCTTCTTCGACGGGAAGCCGCAACCCGCCGGCAGGTATGATGCGAAGAATTCGCCCGAGTTCATCAAGGGCACGGGGGTTTTGACAAAAGGGTAAGGATCTTAACCGAAGATCGCGTCACCGTGAACGCATTCCCGATCCAGTTGTTCGCCCTGCTGCCCGGCGCCGTTGCCGCTTTCGGCGCGGATCCCTTGCCCAAGGCCTTGGTCCCCGCCGGCGCTTTTGATTGATGTTCCGGGTCGCGGGAGCCCTGCGGCTCCCGCGACCAAGTCCGTCCCGGCGGATTACTTCTCCTTCTTCTCGCGCGCGGGCTTCTCCTTCTTCTCGCCCTCCGGCTGAACCTTGCGCTCGGGTTGAACCTTGGGCTCGCGCTGTGGCTGGACCTTGCGCTCGGGTTGAACCTTGGGCTCGCGTTGTGGCTGGACCTTGCGTTCCGGTTGAACCTTGGGCTCGCGTTGTGGCTGGACCTTGCGTTCCGGTTGGACCTTGGGCTCGCGTTGTGGCTGAACCTTGCGTTCCGGTTGGACCTTGGGTTCACGCTCGGGCTTCACCTTGGGCTCCTGTTGGGTCCTGGGTTCTCGCTCGGGCTTCACCATCGGCTCGCGCTGGGTCTTCGGCTCGCGCTCGGGTTTGACCTTTGGCTCCTGCTGGGTCTTGGGTTCGCGCTCCGGCTTCACCATTGGCTCGCGTTGGGTCTTCGGTTCACGCTCGGGCTTCACTTTGGGGTCGCGGTCCGTCATGGGCTGACCGTCGCGGTCGGGAGTGTCCTTGCCAGTACGAGACGCGTCTCCCTTGTCAGGCTTATCGACGTCCGTCGGAGTGGCGTTTTTGCGGCGGGGCGGCGGTGCTTCTTCCTTTGCGAGTTGCTCGGCTTTCTTCCCCATGATGGGCGAGCGGGCAACCTTCACCTTGGCGGCCTTGACTTCCGAGCCCTCGGCTTTTTCGCGGAGAGGACCTCCACCCGATTCCACCTTCTTCCGCTCGTCGCGGAAGGTGCGCATTTCCTGGCGCTGGGCGACGATGCGTTCGCGCGCCGGTTGCTCCAGCTTCTTGAAACGCTTTCCGTCTCCCTCGCTTTTGGCAAATTGTTCGATCGGCGCAGCGACCACGTAATCGGAGTTTCGGCCTTTGAAGCCACGGCCGCCATTCGGCATTTCCCGCAGCGCGGCCCAAGTTTGCGGTGGCCGGGCATCGCGGTTGTCGCGGTAATAATTGAAGTCGTCGCTGCGGCGGCGATCCCAGTCGCGTTCGTCGCGATGACTCCAGCGCTGGTGGGCATAGATCGGATCGTAGCCGCGATGCACCGAGCTGTAGGAAAACGAGGCGTAGAAGCCGCTGTTACGATAGCGGGGTTCATAGTAGTCGCCGTAGTAATAGTGGCCGTAGGACGGGCGGACGAAGAGATGGTCAGCCAGCAAGGCGAGGCTGATCACCGCCACCGGGGAAAAGCTGAATCCGGGACGACGGTAAGAGTCCCCGCGGAAGTGAACCGGGGCGAAAATCACCCCGCGGCGGGCGACCGAGTAGTCCCAGTAACCATTGACATGAATGTATCCGCGCGGGGACCAGTTGTAATAGCTGGGAACATAGGTCCAGTTGTCACGAGGAAGCGGATTTTTTCCCGTTAAAACGTTAAAATCGATTGGTGCTGGTTGATCGAGCGATGTTCCGACATCGCCTGTTTAAGCAAACGTTTAAACCAACCAACACCATGAACGATCAAACA
>NEUO01000194.1 GCA_002304315.1 Verrucomicrobiia bacterium Tous-C4TDCM | reverse complement strand
TGGAGCAACTTCGCCGAAGTTGCCGCCAGAGCCACCCGGAGAGGAGATGGCAGACGGAGCATCAGCGGCAAAAACGTGCGCCGCTTAGCTCGAAATCATTCAACTTCGGATTTCGGGTTCAGTTCGCCACGACCCGCAGTCCGGTGGGGGCGGAGGGCGGGCCGCCGGCGGTCTGGAGGGTGATGGCGGAGGTGGTGTGCGAGCCGGTCTGGGCGAAGACGGCCAGATTCGCGAGGGAAGTGGCGCTGGCTTGCTCGGTACGGAAGGCGTAGTTGTTCGCGATGGTGACCGGGCTGCCGCCGGGCGGGGTGACGGTGGCCGAGTAGGTGCGGGTCGCCAGGTTGACGGTGAGTGCGACGCGGTAGGTCACGCCGGCCTGGTAGGCGAGGGGATTGGCCGCTTGGTATGCGCCGCCATTGCGGGCGTCGAACGCGCCGGAAGGCGCACAGCGGATGGCCACGGCGAGATTCGCGTAGGCGGAGGCGCTGGAGGTGGAGAGGCCCGTGATCGCATCGATCCCGATGGCGGAAGGGCGCATGTTGAAGGAAACGGTGAAGCTGCCGGTTTGGGACGGGATCGAGCGGTTTTGCCAGCCGCTGCCGGTGACGAGGTATTCGGATGTCGGAGCCGCGGCGATCGCGTCGCCGTCGATCCATCCGGTGAGCCCGTTGTCGAAGTAAACCTGCCACCATTTCTTGCCGCCGGCGTCGGTGGGACCGGCGAGTATCGTGCCGAACGAAGCGGCGGGCAGCGTGCCGACCAGAGCCGAAGTTGCGGAAGCAGAGGAATACAGCGGGGCGGATGCGGCATTGGTGATGCGCGCTCCCGCGGCGAAGGCTGGCGGGTTGGGATTGGGGTCGGGACCGGGGCCAGCCGGGAGATCGTGGAAGGGACGGAGGACGTCGTCCCACAGGGAACGGTTGTAAACGAAGCCCCGGCTGGCGCTGTAGGACGGGTAGTCCACGGTCGCCTGCGCTTTGCCCTTGGCGTAACCGATGTAGCCCTTTTCCGCCTTGTACCAGAGGTCGGTGTTGCCGACGTTCATCAGTGACACGGCTTGGTTCGCCACGGTGCTGCCCTTTGTCCAAAAGCCAGCGACGATCAACGCGAGCTGGTTGGTCAGGTGCGGCCGGTAGCCGTCGAAAGCATAGACGAAAGAGCTGCGGGCCCCGTTGGCATCGACCGCGTCGAATTCCTTCAACATCCCGTTCACGCCCTTGTTCGGCAGGGTGTCCGCGCCACTGACGATCTTGCCGGCCCCGCCGATTCCGGCCCCGCCGTTCAGGCCGGCGGTGACCTTGCGGCCGTAAGTGTCGCTCACCAGGGCCAGATAGATCTTCATTTAGTCGGTGAGGGTCGATCCGTAGTATTGGTAGTTCTCGATCGCCGACTTGATGGAGCTGCCGTTCGGGGCTTTCGACGTGGGGTTGGCGACCTTCCAGTTGAAGGTTTCGCGGATGTTCGGGAGGTTGTTGGAAGTGAGTTCCGTGACGAATGCGGCGTGGTCGTAGCTCGAAAGGATGGCCTGGGCCGGAGTGGGACCGCCGAAGTAGGCGAGACCGGTCAGCACGCCGCCGATCATGCCCTCGCGGTAGTTCGGGTTCCAGTCGCGGTTCAGGTTGCTATCGCCATCCAGCGCATATTCCTGGGTGTTGGCTTTGACGAAGGGATTGTTGTCGGAGGTGGTGAAGGCATTGGCGACGAGGGTGGCCTTCATGATCAGATCGATGCGGGCCTTTTCCGCGGCGGTGAGTTGGTCCCAGATCCGCGGTGTGTTTTTCACGATCACGAACATGCCGGTGGCGTGGCGCTCGTGTTGGGCGGGGTAGCCGCCGTTCGCGGTGGGCTCGTTGCCCGGGGTCAGCGTGTGGCGGATCTGTTCGAACAAGCGTGTGTCCGCGGTGGTGTTGCCCGCGTGGCTGGCGACCGCCAGCGTGATCGAGGCCCCGCCGAACCATGCGCCGTTGGTGTGGGCGCCGCCGGAGAAACTACGGTTAAAGCTGATGAGCTGGGTGCTGACGGCCGCGTTCACCGCCGCCTGCGAGGGGCTGGCTAGATCGGCGGCGTTGCCCGGCAGGCAGTGAGCCAAACAGAGAATTCCCAAAAGTCCCCGCCTGAGGCGAAGCTTTGCATTCTCGAAATGGAAAAAATACATGATTCTTAGAAACAACGGGACGACGAAGTTTTCAAGCCGCAAGTTCTCACTGTTAGGAGCGGGGCTCCTAGCGAGGGATGACGACGTGGTCGAGGCACCACCGCAGGGAGATTTTCAACCGCAGATAAGCAGGATGGACGCAGATTCAGGGGAAGAAGGCCCATCCGCTGCCATTTCCCGCACTAGATTTGAAAGCTCGTCGATTTTCGGGTTTATCTGCGTTCATCCCGTTCATCTGTGGTTGGATTCTTCCTTTGTGGAGGAACCCTGGCTGTTAGGTGCGGGCAGCGCGGGGGCGGCAGGGCTGGTGGAACTCAAGCCAGCCTCCGCAGCCTCCGTGTGCCAACGTATTGACAGCTCCCGGTCATTAGCTAAGCTGGTCCACCATCATCATCGTGAACATGCACGAGGCCAAGACGCGGCTGTCCGAACTCGTCCAGAACGTCGAGCGCGGGGATGAAGTGGTGATTTGCCGAAACGGCAAGCCGGTCGCGCGCTTGTCGCCCGCCGCCCCTGCCCGGGGACGCCGCAATCTCGAGCACGATCCCGCATTGCGGCCGATTCTGGCACCGGGATACGACCCCGCCGAGCCCTTGTCCGAGGATGAATGGCCGGAGGAGTGCCGATGAATGTTCTTCATCCATCTTCTGCGCTGCCGCCGACCTGCCACTTCTCCATCGCGATCCCTTCGACCGCGTCCTGGTCGCCACGGCGATGGAGCGCGGGCTGGTGCTGCTTACTTCCGACCGCGTGATTCCCACTTATCCGGGGGTGAGGGTGATCTGGTGATGCCTCGGCATTGAACCCCGGCTTGACCGCTGGGGCTTCCTCCGTTCATCTGAACAAGTTCATGCCGTCCGCCACGCCGAAAGTCCTGACCCAGACCCCGCTCGAAGCGCTCAAGAAGCACTTCGGACACGGCGGATTTCTCGACGGACAGGACCGGGTGATCGAGCAGATTGCCAGTGGCCGCGACGGGCTGGTGGTGATGCCGACCGGCGGCGGGAAGTCGTTGTGCTATCAGTTGCCGGCACTTTGTTTTGAGGGTGTGACGCTGGTCGTCTCGCCGCTGATCGCGCTGATGAAGGACCAGGTGGACGCGCTGCTTTCGAAGGGCATCCCGGCGACGCTGATCAACTCGACGGTGGCGTGGGAAGACCAGAAGGAGCGCTTGGACGGGATGCGGACGGGGCGCTACAAGCTGGTCTATGTCGCGCCGGAGCGCTTCCGTGCGGAGTCTTTTCTCAGCGCATTGAAGGGCGTGGAGGTCTCGCTTTTCGCGGTCGACGAGGCGCACTGCCTGAGCCAGTGGGGCCACGATTTCCGGCCGGACTACATGCGACTCGGCAAGGCGCTCGACAAGATCGGCCGGCCGCAGTGCGTCGCGCTGACCGCCACCGCGACTCCGGTTGTTAGAGCGGACATTCTCGATGTGCTCAAGCTGCGCGAACCCTTCGAGGTGGTCAGCGGTTTCGCCCGACCGAACCTTTCGCTGGGGATCACGGCGGTCGAAAAGAAGCAGCAGAAGTACGACCGGATCCGCGAGATCATCACGGCGAACAAGACGGGGATCGTCTATTGCGCGACCCGCAAGAAGGTCGAAGAGGTCGCCGAGACTCTGGCCGCCTGGAGGATCAAGGCGATCGCCTACCACGGCGGGATGAGCGACACCGAGCGCGAGAACGCCCAGAACATCTTCCTGCAGCGCAAGGCCGATGTGGCGGTGGCGACCAACGCGTTCGGGATGGGGATCGACCGCTCCGACGTGCGCTTCGTCATCCATTTCGAGGTGCCCGGCAGCGTCGAGGCCTACTACCAGGAAGCCGGCCGCGCGGGCCGCGACGGCGAGGCGGCGACTTGCGAGTTGCTTTTCAACTACGCCGACACCCGGACGCAGGAGTTTTTCATCGAGGGCGCGAATCCCGGTGCCCACACGATCCGCGAGGTCTATCAATATCTGCTGAACACCGCGGACAAGGAATACGAGGTCCATCGTACCATCGAGGACATCACGGAAGGGGCGGGCGTGAAGAACTCGATGGCGGTGAGCAGTTCTCTCGCCGCGTTGGGGCGGGCCGGCTACATCGAGCGCTTCGACATTCCCGGCAAGCGGCTGCGCGGGACGAGGCTGAAGAAGCCGGACGTCTTCGCCCGCGCGCTGGAGCTGGACGAGGCGGCGCTGGAGGAAAAGGAACGTCGCGACCGCGACAAGCTGAAGTCGATGGTCGAGCTCTGCTACGCCCGGACCTGTCGCCAGCAGTGGATCCTCGGCTACTTCGGCGAAGAGGATGCCGATGTCTGCGGCAACTGCGACATTTGCCGCGACAGCGAGGGCAACGACCAGCGCGCGCCGACCGAGGAAGAGAGCCTCATCGTGAGGAAGGCGCTGAGCGGCGTCGCGCGGATGTCGCGCAAGACGGCGGAGGGTTGGGACGGCCGCTACGGGCGGGGGAAGATCGTGCAGATGCTGTGCGGCAGTCGTTCGCAGGAGATCCTGGCTGGAGGGCTGGACCAGCTCAGCACCTATGGGATTTTGAAGGAGCAGGGCACGGGTTACCTCAACGCCCTGCTGCGGGCGCTGGGCGATGCCGGGCTGGTGCGGACCGATGCCGGGGAATACCCGCTGCTGACGCTGACGGCACTCGGCGAGAAGGTCATGCGGGGCGGCGGCAAGTACCGCCTGTCCTGGCCGTCGAACAGCAGCGCCGCCGGAAGCGTCGATTCGCTGGCGGATCAGGGCTTCGACGGCAGTCTCTACTCGATGCTCCGCGACCTGCGCTCCAGCCTGGCGAAGCGCGACGAGGTGCCGCCGTACGTGATCTTCAGCAACAAGACCCTGGAAGCACTGGCCCGCTACCGGCCGACCACGGTGGCGGAGGGACTGGCGGTTCCCGGCATCGGCGAGGCAAAGGCGCAGCGGTATCTGCCGGCGTTTCTGGCGGTGCTGAAGGAGTGGAAGTGAAGCCCGGGACCGGGTGGGGCGGGTCGGTCGCCGAGGTGCCTTGCTTCCGACATCGGGACGGGTGGATGCGGGGCCGGGCCCCACGATGACAGCTTCGAAACGGATGCGTGCCGGGTGGTTCGAATGCTTGCAGCGGCGGGTGCTTTCCTTTGGGCAGACGTTCGGCGGAAAGTCATCCAAGCGCACGAAATCAATTGGAAAATGGCGGAATCCCGTTATGGGTCGTTTCGATGATTCTGGAAAGACCCATTTGCCGGCGGACCACCTGGGCTCCCATGTTGGCAGCAGCGTGCGCGATGACGAGCTTCTCGTTCCCCGCGTCCGGTCAGGTCGGGGGGCTGGATGCTCCGCAGGCGGTCGGCGCGTATTTCAACGCCGTCTTTCCCGCGACCGCACCCGGGCAGGCGACCGGCTGGCAGACCGAGAACGCGTTTCCGAACCTGACTTTCGTCGATCCGGTGTGGATGACCGAAATTCCGGGCACCAGCCAGCTCCTGCTGGTCGGGAAGAACGGCCAGCTCTGGCGTTTCGCGAACAATCCCGCGGTGATCCAGGCTCAGGTGACCAAAGTGCTCGAGTGGGTGGCGAACACCCAGTCGTCGGAAGATCAGGGCTTCTACAGCCTGGTCTTCCACCCCCGCTTCGGCCAAGCGGGATCGCCGAATGCGAACTACGCCTACGTCTGCTACAACCACAAGCCGGCGCTGGCCGGAGCGGACTCCAACCATTCGTTTTGGCGGGTGTCCCGCTTCACCTGGTTGCCGGGCAGTGGCACGCTCGATCCGGCCAGCGAATTCGTGCTGATGAACCAGTACGACCGCTGCCGCTGGCACAACGGCGGCGCGATGTTCTTCGACAACGACGGCTTTCTCCACGTCAACTGCGGCGACGGGGGCGACAGCGGTGAAGGCGGCGGGCTCACCGGCGCGGACGGCGCGCTCAGCCGGACCCAGCGGCTCAATGGGGGCCTGTTCAGCGGCGTCTTCCGGATCGACGTGGACAACGACCCGCTCAAGTCCCACCCGATCCGCCGCCAGCCGACGAGTCCGACCAACAAGCCCGCCGGATGGCCCGCGAGCTTTACCCAGGGCTACGGCATTCCGAATGGCAACCCGTGGCAGGACGTCAATGGCGGGATTCTCGAGGAATACCATTCACTGGGCCTCCGCAGCCCGCACACGATGCACTACGACGCGGTCTCCGGTGATATCTGGATCGGCGACGTGGGGGAAGGCGCGCGTGAGGAAATGACCCGCGCTCCCAAAGGCAGCAACGCGCAATGGGGATACATGGAAGGCACGATCGGCGGGCCGGGGGCCATGCCCGCGCCGATCATCGGGACTCCCATCGCCCCGGCGCACGACTACAACCGTAGTACCGGGACCTGCATCATCGGCGGCATGCGCTATCGCGGCGCGAAGTGGAACAGCGTGCTGGGCGGCAAGCTGCTGTTTGGCGACCACGCCCGCGGCCGGATCTGGATCGCGACGCTGGGCTCCGGCGGCGCCGCGCCGGTGATCGAGGAAATCGTCACCGGCTTCACGACCGGCAACAAGGCGGGCCTGGCGAATTTCTGCACCGACTCGACCGGTGAGATCTTCCTGATGAATGTCAATGGCACCAACACGGCCGGCGGCACCATCCGCAAACTGAGTTCCGCGGGCATTTCCACCGAGCCGCCGCCGTTGCTCTCGCAAACCGGCGTCTTCACCGATCTCGCGACGCTGGCGACGGCACCCGGCGTGGTTCCCTACAGCACGGCGAATCCGCTGTGGTCCGATGCCGCCGCCAAGCAGCGCTGGATCATCCTGCCCAACGATGGCACCCACAACAGCGCCGCGGAAGACATCGTGTTCAGCGAGGAGGGCAACTGGACCTTTCCCGCGGGGACGGTCTTCGTGAAGCATTTCGAGGTTTCCCTCAATGAGAACAATCCGGCCGCGGTGAAGCGGCTCGAGACCCGTTTTCTGATCTGCACGCAAGGCGGCGGGAAGTACGGCGTGACCTATAAATGGAACCCCGCCGGGACGGATGCCCAACTGCTGACCACCGGCCTGGCCGAGAATTACAACGTGGCCCTCGCCGGCGGCGGCACCGAAACCCGGAACTGGGACTACCCCTCGCGCGCCGATTGCATGCTCTGCCACAACAATGCCTCCGGCCAGGCGCTGGGGGTCAAGACGGCATCCCTCAACAAGTACTTCCACTACGAGGCAAGCGGCCGCGACGCGAACCAGCTCGCGACCTTCAACGCCCTCGGGATGTTCAATACGACGCTGACCGCCGGGCAGATCGAGGACTACCTCGAGGCCCGCCCGCTCGATGACGAGACCGCACCGGTCGAGCACCGCGTGCGTTCCTACCTCGATTCGAACTGCTCGCACTGCCATCGACCCGGCGGGACCATCGATTTCTTCGACGCCCGACTCGGCACGCCACTCCATGCCCAGGGGTTGGTCAACGGCACGATCCAGGGGTTTTTCAGCCTCGGGCCCGACGGTCGCTACATCAAGCCGGGCAATCCGGATCTTTCCGCCGTCCATGTGCGGCTCGGGAATGTCGGCAACGGAGCCGCGATGCCGCCCTTGGCAAAGAACGTCGTCGATCAGGAAGCGGTCGATCTCCTCCAGCAGTATGTCACGGGCCTGACCGAGGCCGAGTTCCAGACTTCGCCTTCGCCCAACGCCCGCTATGTCCGGCTGACCGCCCTGACTGAAGTCAACGGCGGCGCCTGGACGGCGGTCGGCGAGTTCTCGGTGTTGGACGGAAACGGCTCTCCGGTTCCGATTTCGGAACAGTCGGTCTTCGCCTACGACAGCGAGGAACTGGTGGACGAGTTTTCGCCGGTGGTCCGGGTGATCGACGGCAATCCCGATACCTTCTGGCATACCGAGTGGGGTGCCGCCAATCCGACTCCGCCCCATTTCGTGACGCTCGATCTCGGATCGCTTCGTCCGATCGGCGGCTTCATCTACACCCCCCGCCAGGCAGGCGTGAACGGGCGCATCGCCAACTACCAGGTCCACTACAGCAGCGATGCGGTGAACTGGACGCTGATGACCTCCGGCTCCTGGCCGAACGACGCCATCGTGAAGCGCTTCGACGGCTTGGCCGGCCAGCGCAAGGCCCGCTGCGAGATCGCCGGACCGTCCGGCGTGGTGCCCGGACCCTTCGAGGTCACCGTGGTCTTCGACATGGACGTGACGGATTTCACGGCGGCCGATCTCCAGGTTGCCGGGGGCGGCGTGACCGACCTCCGTGGGAAAGGTTACTACTACGTCGCCACGATTTCCCCGACCTCTTCCGAGGTCTCCGTCACGGTCCCCCAGGACGCCGCGAATGCCGCGGGTCTGGGCAGCCGGGCCTCGGCGGTGATCGACGTGGATTTCGTCGATAGCCAGCCGCCGGTCCCCGCTTTCACCTCCGTCCCCGCCCAGGTCAGCGGGCCCTTCCAGATCGGGATATCTTTCGGCGAACCCGTCACCGGGCTTACCTCCGCGGATTTCACGGTCCTCAACGCAACGCTCAACTCCATCGTGCCCTCGGGGACGGACTATCTTCTCAACCTGACGCCGATCACCCAGGGCACGGTCGGCATCGGGATCCTCAGCGGGGCGGTAAGTGATACCGCAGGGATCCCGATGGGCGCGGGCACCTCGGTCTCGCTCCTTTACCCCCCGCCGATTCTTGCGCGCAACGCGTCCGAAGCGTCCTACATCGGCGGCGGCATGGTGCTGGTGACTGATCCCGCCGCTCCGCACGGGACGTATCTCTGGCTGCCCGACGCCGCCTATCCGAACAATTGGCAGCTGCCGGTGAAACCCCAGCACCGCGCCGAGTTCAGCTTCGTCGTCCCCCATGCCGGCCAATGGATGCTTCGTGGTTTGATCCGGTCTTCGGACGCATCGAGCGATTCCTTCTGGGTGGAGATCGACGGCAACCAGGCCACCGGGACGGTCAACCTGTGGGACGCAGGCCCGGTCGGGACCGCCTACGTCTGGGATTACATGAACAACCGGGGCGTGGCCGATCCGGTGGTGCTGAACCTCTCCGCCGGCAGCCACACGGTGACCGTGTTCGGCCGCGACGACGGGACTCGCCTCGACCGTCTCGAACTGGAAAGCATCCGTCCGCTGGCCACTCTCAGCGGACCATCGGGGGTCGTGAACGGCACCTTCACCGCGAACCTGAGTTTCTCCGAAAGCGTGACCGGACTGGTCGCCGGGGACTTCTCGATCAGCGGGGGATCGATCCTTTCGCTCACGGGCTCCGGGGCCGCCTACAGCCTGACCATCGCGCCCACCGGCCCGGTGCTTGCCCTTTCCCTGCCCGAAAACACCGTCGTGGATGCCGGTGGGGACGGGAATTACGTCTCCAACCCTCTCACCGTGTTCCACCGCACGCCCTACGAGCAATGGGCCTTCATGAACGGAGTCGATGGATCGGCCGCTTCGCAGTTGGCGGACGAGGATGGGGATGGGATCGCGAAACTGCTGGAGTTCGCCTTCAATCTCGACCCCGCGGATCCCGACCGTTCGATCTACAATCCCGCCGTCGTGCCCGGATCCGGGCTGCCGCGAATGATCGTGACCCCGGGCCCGGCGCTTTCGCTCCAGTATCTCCGGCGGAAAGGCGTCGCGGGACTGGGCTATCGCCCGCAGTTCGGCTCTTCGCCGGACAACTTCATCGATGCGCCGGGTTCGCCGCTGATCGAGTCCATCGACGCGAACTGGGAGCGGGCGACGATCTCCGATCCTGCCGGGAGCGGATTGCCGCGACGCTTCGGCCGGGTGACCGTCACCTTGGCGCCGCCTTGACCGGAGCCCCGCGGGGCGGCATGGTGGCCGCGATGTCCGCCAGCAAATCGATTCTGTTCGTCTGCACGGGAAACACCTGCCGCAGCCCGATGGCCGAGGGCCTGTTCCGCAAGGCGGTAGAGAAGCGCGGGGACTTCGAGGTGGCCTCCGCCGGCATCGCAGCCTACCCGGGCGACGAGGCGAATCCGGAGACGGTGAGATTCCTCGCCGGCCGAGGGATCACGCTCGAAGGGTTTTCCAGCCAGCCGGTGTCGCCGGAACTGCTGGAGCAGGCGACCCACGTGTTCGCAATGACCTCCGGCCATCTAGAAACCCTCGAGAACCTGTTCCCTGATTACTCCGATAAGTTCTTCCTCGTCTGCGAATTCGTGGAGATCCCCGGTCGTGGGGTGGCCGCCGACGTGCCGGACCCCATCGGCATGGGGAAGAAGGCCTACGAGGAGGTGGGTAATACCCTCGACCGGGCGATTCCAACATTGGTGGCCTTCATCGACCAGACCTGGCTGGGGGGAAGTGCCAAGTAGGGAAAGTGCCAAGTAAGAAGTTCCAAGTGCCAAAGGAACCGCCGCTGAGTCGCGGCAATACGGGATTTTCAACGCCTTTTTTGGCACTTGGCACTTCTTACTTGGCACTTTCAGACTCCGCGCCAATTTCCGTCGCGCCCCAAGCCATCACCATGAGCCAGAAGTCCCTTCGCATTGCCCTCGGCGCCGATCACGGC
>NEUO01000193.1 GCA_002304315.1 Verrucomicrobiia bacterium Tous-C4TDCM | reverse complement strand
CCGGCGGGCCGCGCAAACTGCTTGTTAAAGCTACGTGGATCGACAATGGCGACGATTCCGACGACAACGACGACCTTGATTTGCGGGTCGGAGTGCTTTTAGCGGATGGCCGCATGAGGTTTATTTGCGCCCCGGATCGTGTTGGGAATTTCGATACTGAGCCGTTTTTGAGGCACACTGGTGATGTAACCTCTGCTTCCTTTGCAGAACCGGCCACCGAGACCGTAGAGGTAAATCCAGCGATCGCTCAAAGATGCGGAGGAAAGGTCGCCCTCGTTTTCAGCGTGTTCTCTGCAGTGTCAAACGGGGCTGTTTCAGTCGCTTCGCTAAGGCCCGTAATGCGTATGGAATATGGGAACCAAGTAGTGGAGTGTGCTTTTGATTTCACAACGACCAAAGCTGCCTTCGACGATAGCGTTTACACTTACGTGATAGGCACTGCGGTCATTGACTGCGACCATGTCAGGCTTGAACCTTCCGGGATCACATCGGATCCTGGCAGTGAGAACACCCCTTGGTTGACATGGGCTGGTCCTTCTGGTGTAAGGATCACCATGAATGGTCCCGAAGTATTCAAGGGTAACGATCCGTCTGCCTCGAGCGATGGTAGTAACCGACGGTACATCTAACTTGGCATTGACCATAAACCAAAATCGATTCATAGAACCTCCTCAAATCAACCCCAGACCTACCAATATCATGGCTATCTCACTCAGCAAAGGCGGCAACGTGTCCCTCACCAAATCCGCACCCGGACTCACCAACATCCTGATCGGTCTCGGTTGGGACGCCCGTGCGACCGACGGCGCCGGCTTCGACCTCGATGCCAGCGCCTTCCTCATCAAGGAAGACGGCAAGGTCCGCAGCGACGCCGATTTCATCTTTTTCAACCAGCCCGAATCCGCCGAAGGCGCGGTCAAGCACATGGGCGACAACACCACCGGTGCCGGCGACGGCGACGACGAGGTGGTCAAGGTCAACCTCGTGACCGTGCCGGCCGATGTGGACAAGATCGCCATCACCGTGACGATCCACGAAGCCGAAGCCCGCCGCCAGAACTTCGGCATGGTCAGCCAGGCCTTCGTCCGCGTGGTCAACGAGGCCGACAACGCCGAGATCGTGCGCTATGATCTGAGCGAGGACTTCAGCGTGGAGACCGCGCTGATCTTCGGCGAAGTTTACCGCAGCAGCGGCGAGTGGAAGTTCCGCGCCGTCGGCCAGGGCTTCCAGGGTGGCTTGGCCGCGATGGCCAAGAACTACGGTGTGAACATCTGATTCATCATCCTTAACTTGACCCGGTTATGGCCATCAACCTGCAGAAAGGACAGAAAATCTCGCTGAGCAAGGAAGCCGGCGGAGCCACCCTCACCAAGATCGTGATGGGCCTCGGATGGGATGCGAAGAAGACCAAGGGCTTTTTCGGCATGGGCTCCAAGGACCAGGAGATCGACCTCGACGCCTCGTGCGTGCTGTTCGACGAAGCGCGCCAGCCGCTGGACGCGATTTTCTTCGGCCAGCTCGCAAGCCGCGACGGCAGCATCCAGCACACCGGCGACAACCGGACCGGCGCGGGGGATGGCGACGATGAGCAGATCATCGTCGATCTGTCGCGCGTGCCATCGACGGTCAAGTCGATCATGTTCCTGGTGAACAGCTTCACCGGGCAGAACTTCAGCCAGATCGAGAACGCCTTCTGCCGGGTGGTGAACGGCGCCAACGGTCAGGAGCTGGCTCGCTACGACCTGACGTGCAACGGTGCCCACACCGCGATGCTGATGGCAAAGGTGTACCTTCACAGCGGCGAATGGAAGATGCACGCGATCGGCGAAAATGCCACCGGCCGGACCTTCCAGGACATGATGCCAGCGATGCAGGCCGCACTTTGAAAGCCCCGGTTCATTCAACAGTGCCGGCCCTGCCGCCGGCCCGAGTCTGGTTCAACAAGTGCTTCTCCAGCGTCCACGGCGTGCTCCGGCAGCTGCGGGACGACTGGGGAAGCGGCTTGTACCTGATCGGCAGCCATACCGAGCGGGACTTCGGACCCTTGTCGGCCTGCGACCTCGCAGAAACCGAGCCGGTGGGGCAGACGGAAGACGAGTATGTCGACTGGTGCCTCGATTTTTGCACGGCGCACCGGGTCGATGTCTTCGTGCCGGGCCGCCGTCGCGAGGCGATTTCCGACCGTCGCGCCGAGTTCCTGGCGCGCGGAACCCGATTGATCCTGGCAGGGAGCGGCGACACCTTGCGCCTGTTAGAAGACAAGGGCCGCTTCCTCGGCGAGGTGCCGGAAGGGGTGGCAACGCACCCTTTCCATCGCGTCCGCAATTGGGACGATTTTGCGGCGGCCTGCGACCAGCTTGAAGGCGAAGGCCTGAAGGTCTGCTTCAAGCCGGCGACCGGGACCTTCGGGCTCGGCTTTTACATCCTGGACGAAGGGATGACGCCCTTGAAGCGCCTGCTGCGAAGCGAGGCGCACCGGATCACCAAGGAGGAGCTGCGGGGGGTGCTCGAGAAATCGGATTCGTTCCCCGAGCTGCTGGTGATGGAGTATCTCGACGGCAGCGAGTTCAGCGTCGATGCGCTGGCTCACGAGGGCGAGGTGGTGGCGATGGTCTGCCGGCGGAAGCCGATCAACGGCCGCGTCCGCCTGAGCGGAACCTCGCGGACGATCCGGGTCGAGGAAGGCCAATCGCAGCTGCTGGCGCGCGAACCGGAGATCGAGGAGATGGTGCGACGGCTCGCCCGGCACTTTCAACTTGGCGGGCTCTTCAACGCGCAGTTCCGCTCGCGGGCCGAATTGCCGGAGCGGCCGTGTTTGCTGGAGATCAACGGCCGGATGGCGGGCGGGCTGCCCTACATCGGTCTTTCCGGTCTCAACCTTCCGCTGCTGGCGATCCGGATCGCCCTGCGCGGGCCGGGTGACCCCATGCCGGAGATTCCTGAACCGCGGCTGCCACTGAGGGTTCAGGACCGCTCGGACGTTTTCATCATGCCCGACCGGTCATGACCGCCTTCGCGACCGAATGGCGGCAGGAGCAGGCCGGCTTGTACGAGGCCCGCCTGCCGGGCGGCCGCTTCACGCTGGCGATGGAACGGGAGGACCTGCCATTCCGCGAGATGTGCGACCTGGCAGTCCGCAACAACGCGCGGCGGCGATTTCTTTTTGTCAGCAGGGTGCTCGGCCGCCATTGCCCGGTCCGGCCCGGCGTGCTGCGCGAAGTGGCGGGTCAACTTGCCCGCAAGCTGCGGAAGCGCTTGAAGGACGAGCCGGCGGTGTTCATCGGCATGGCGGAAACCGCGACCACGCTCGGCCAGGCGGTGTTCCGTGAATACCTCGTCCAGGGCGGCCGCGGATTCTACATCGAGAGCACCCGCCGCGCGACCGGTGGGGCACAGGCTTTCGGCTTCGCCGAGAGCCACTCCCATGCCACGGCGCACGTGATTCATCTGCCGTCGCCCGCGGACGATCCCGACGATCTGCTGCGCAACGCGACTCAAGTCGTGGTGGTCGACGACGAGGCGACCACCGCGCGCACCGCGGCCGGTTTGATCCACGCCCTCAAGGAATGGCGGGGGGAGGGCGGTGTCGCGTTCGATGCCTGGCTCGCGGTTCTCCTGCGCTGGAAGCAGGGTGGTGACGACGATTCCGCATTCACCGGGATCGAATCGCTGGCCGAAGGAAGCTTCACCTTTCGTCCCGAGGGCGAGCTGCCCGATGCGCCGCAGGCAAACGACCACATCGACAGCCGGGTCACCGCGCGGCCAGGGATCCGCCACGGCGCAAGGTCCCCGCAAACATTGCCTGCCAACTGGGACCTCAGCGCCCGGGCGGGCGAGAAAATTCTGGTGGTGGGCAACGGCGAGTATGGCTTCCAACCGCTGCTGCTGGCCGAGGCCTTCGAAGCGCGGGGAGCGCTCGCGTGGATCCAGGCCACCACCCGATCGCCGATTCTCGCCGGCGGCGCGATCCGCCACATCCGGGCCTTCGACGCACTGTCGGGCGAGGGCCACGCGGAGTTTCTTTACAATGTCCCGGACGACCACGATTACGACCGGGTGGTGCTGTGCCTGGAGGATCTCCCGCCCGATGCGAGGCATCCGATCCGGCACATCCCGCGCTCGGAATTACGTTCATGACGGATTGGATCGCCACGGATTTGGACAGCACGCTCTTCGCCCGCGCCTGGCTGGCGGAGGACGCGATCGCGGCCACCTGGAGCCCGGCGGAGGACTCGTCTCGCACGCCATCGAGCTGGATGAAAGCGGGCACCCACCGGCTGCTGTCGTCGCTGGGAAAATCCTTCGCGCTGGTTCCGGTGACCGCGCGCGACCTGGACTCTTTCAGCCGCGTCGAGGTGGAAGAGCTGAACCTCCGCGGGCCGGCGGTGGTGGCGAACGGCGCGGTGATTCTCGGCTGGGACGGCCTGCCGGACCCGCAATGGGAGCAGCACATGGTCGCCAAGCTCGCTTCGTGGGAACCCACGCTGGACGAGTTTTGCTCTTGGTTGATCGGAAAAAGCGCCGGCCATGCGCGGCCGCGCCTCATCCCCGGGCCCGGCGGCTTGCCCGCCTATCTGGTGGCCAAGGCCGCCCCCGGCTGGTGGCATTCGCCGGAGGGCAAGCAGATCCTTGCCGAAATGGACTGGCGGGGCTGCCGCGTGGAAGTTCTCGGCTTGGAACTGCAAGTGCTACCGCCCGGCGTGGGAAAACGCGACGCGACGCTGGAAGTCCAGAAACGTTGGTTCGATGGCCGGCCGCCGCTGCTGTGCATGGGCGACATGCCGCTGGATCTTGAATTCATGCGCTTGGGCGGCCTGCTGGCGACGCCCGCGGGATCCACCCTCGATCAATCCTGGCCGACATGAACGAACCCTTTTCCGGAAGCTACGCGCCGGCCGAGGTGGGATTCCTGATGCGCCGGATTCACCTCGAAACCACCGCGCTGGACGAGCGCGAGCGAATGATCCAGAGCGGCCAGCGCCATTACAGCGAAATGATCGGCCCGGAAGACGCGCCGACCCGCGACCGCATGAAGTTGTTCCGCGAATGCCTGGCGTCGAACGGCGACAGGATGGCCGGGGATCTGTCGCTGCTGGCGGCCTCGATGGCGGCGTCGGCGGTGAATGGCGAACTGACCGTGGTCTCGATCGCCCGCGCCGGCACACCGGTCGGGGTGCTGCTATGGCATCGCCTTCGCGAGATCGCGCCCGACCTGAGGCTGAAGCATTATTCGATTTCGGTGATCCGCGACCGCGGCGTGGACTACGCGGCACTGCGCTGGATCATGAGGCGGCACGCGCCCGCCAGCCTGCGATTCGTCGACGGTTGGACCGGCAAGGGGACCATCGCGGATGAACTCCGAGTGTCGATCGCCGGCTGGCCGGAGGCTCCGCCGGATCTCGATCCCGGCCTGTGGGTGCCGCTCGATGTCTGCGGCGCGGCGAAGTACGCGGCGAGCTGCGACGATTACCTGATTCCTTCGACCCTGTTAGGCGGAACGCTTTCCGGCCTGGTCTCGCGCAGCGTGTTGCCATCGGGCGAGGAAGGCGGCGATGCCTTTCACGGCTGCGTGCCGCTGGACTCGTTACGCCGCTACGATTTGAGCCGCTGGTTCATCGGGGAAATCCGGTCGCGTCTGGCCGAGATCGCCAGCCCGGACGGTTCACCACCGAATGCCAGCGGCGGCGCGGCGCGGCGCGGGGAAACCGCGCGCTGCCTCGATTCGATGCTGGCACGCCACGGGCTCTCCGACCGCAACCGCATCAAGCTCGGGATCGGCGAGACCGTCCGCGTGCTGCTCCGGCGCAAGCCCCACACCGTCTGGATGAGCGATCGCACCAACCCTACCGATGCCGACCTGATCCGTCGGTTGGCCAAGTTGCGCAACGTCCCGGTGACCGCCGAAGCGGGCCTGCCCTTCGATGCGGTTGCCGTGATTGCAGCCGCCTGAAATCCTGCTTACAACCGCAACCGATGAACCGAATCCTCGCCGATCTGCCGATGCTGGCCCCGATGCTTTACGTGCCCGCCGACCGGCCCGATCTGGTGGCCGTGCTCGAGGGCCAGCGCGAGCTCGGGGTCTGCTCGATCGCCGTCTGCTTGGAGGACGCGGTGCGCCCCGACAGCCGGAAGAAGGCGGCCCGCCAGCTTCGCCGCGCCTTGACCCGGGCAAACGGGATGCCGCGCCCGGTTTTCATCCGGCCGGCCGATGCCGACGCGCTGGAGTGGATGCTCGACCACCTGCCGATGGACCGCATCGCCGGCTTCATCCTGCCGAAGGCGACGGTGCACGCGATCCACCTGTGGACCGAGAAGTGCTTCGGGCTGCACACCATCCTGCCCATCCTGGAAACCCGCGAGGCACTCGATCCGGTGGGCCGGCGGGAACTGGCCCAGGCCTGCGCCGCGCATCCGCCGGTTATTCCAGGTGCCCGCATCGGGGCCAACGATCTTTTCGCCCTGTTAGGCGGCCTGCGCCGGCCGGCGGGGCGGACGATTTATGAAACCCCGGTCGGCCGGGTGATCGACGGATTGTTAGAGGTTTTCAGCGCCCAGGGGGTCAAACTCTGCGCGCCGGTATGCGATCGCTTCGGCGACCTCAGCACCTTGGAACGCGAGGTGGAGGAGGACATCCATCGCGGGCTGTTTGCCAAGACCGCCATTCACCCGACGCAGGTCCAGGCGATCTGGAAGGCCTATCAGCCGTTGCCCGCGGAGATCGGGGAAGCCCGGCAGATCCTCGATCCCGACGCCCCCGCGGTTTTCGGCTCGGACGGCGGCATGCTGGAACCCGCCTGCCACGGCGAGTGGGCCCGCCGCCTGATTCACCGGGCCGAACTCCATCGGGCGGCGGGTCTTCCGTCAACCACGTGCCTGACCACCGATCAGGGACGCGACCCAGCCCGCGAAGCCGATCCGGTTCCGTGAGGCGACGATGACCTGGCCGGAGCCGCTGAAGCGGTTCACCAGGCCTTCGCCGCTGGTCATCGAATTGACCAGGCCGCTCAGGAAGCCGCGCTGCACGGTGGACGCGCTGATGCTGTAGTTCAGGCTGGCGTCCCAGGCGACCACATGGGTGTTGTCGACGATCGAGTCGCTGCCGGGTTTCACGTCCATCGCGAACAGCGCGCCGAAGCCCGCGATTGCGAGCTTGCCGCTGCCTTGGGTTTCCATGATGAACAAACCGCCGGTGCCGCCGAACAGCGCCTGGCCGATGCCCTGGTTCTTGATCTTGATTTCAAGCGAGGTTTCCGCCGCGAGGAAGGCGCCGTCGTTCAAACGGAACTGGCGGGCGCCGCAGTCGAGCACCATCACATCACCCGGCAGGTTCGGCGAGAACAGCGCGTCGCCGTCGCCGTTGGTGGCCGTCATGCTTTGCTGGAAGAACGACTCGCCGGCCGTGAGCCGCCGCGCCAGCGCCCCGAGCACGCCGCCGCGCGCTTCGCCCTTCAGTTCGAGGGTGGTGTCCATCGACACCATCGCCCCCCGTTCCGCGTAGATGCTTTCGCCCTTCTTGAGACTGACGTGAAGGAAGGGATCGACGTTGCCGACTATGGAGAATTCCGCCATGGGATGTTAGGAGTTAGGATGTGGTCATGGGCGTAAGGATTCACCCCTCGCTCGCCCGGATTTTGAAGCCGCCGTTGTCGCCGCGGTTGATGGTGAGCTGGGCGTTGCAGCCGGGGCAGACGCTCTTGCCGTCGTCCTGGCGGGCGCCGCCGCAGAAGACGGTGCCGCAGTTGCCGCAGGAGCCGGCGCCGGAACTGCCGCAGTGCGGACAGTCGGGGCAGCCGTTGACCACCCGCGAATCGATGGGCGGAAGCCGCCCGCCGCGGTCGCCGAAGTCGGCGTTTTCCTGGTCGAGCTTGTGGGCCGCGGTCGGATGATAGATGCCGTTGTAGGGATCGAAGCCATAACGCATCAGGTAGGGCAGTCGCTTCACCCCGCACAGGCCGTAGAGGAAGAGCTGGCGCGGAGGGTCGTCGTTGCCGCGGTCGCGGCCCCAATGGGTGTCGTCGACCTTCTCGATGGACTCCGGCAGCTTCGCCAGCATGGCTTCCTTCTCGTCGCCGTCGGCCACGCCCATGCTGGCGGTGCTGAGGGTGTCGCTGATCCAGACGAAGAGCTTGGCCCAGCCCTGCTCGTCGGTCTGCTGGAGGTTGAGGACGATGTCGGTGACTTCCTTGAGCCCGGCGAAGTCGATGTCGTCGCCGGCGCCGATGGCGTAGAAATTTCCAATGCTGGCGGTCTTGTGGAGTTCCTTGAGAGGAGTCCGCCAATCGTCGCTCGGCTGGCCGTCGGTGATCAGCACGATGATCGGGCGGAAGTCACCTTTGGAGCCCGGCTGGTTGCGGCGGACCTCTTGCAGGATGCGTTCCGCGAGCAGCAGCAGCGCGCTGCCGAAGGCGGTGCCGGGACGGACCCGCAGCTTGGGCACCTGAACCTCGTCGAGCGGTTGCAGCGGGGTTTTCAATTCGGCCCGGCTGTCGAAGGTGATGAAGGAAAGATAGGCGGTTTCCAGCGCGTGGGGATTGCGCTGGAGCGTGCGGACCATCGTTTCGATGCCGGTCTGGACGCCCGTCATGCCGGTGCCGATCATGGACTCCGAACAGTCGAGCAGGACGTAAATGGGAAGGCGGCGCATGGTGGTGGAAGGGATGAAGGTGAAGATTAAACGTTGGCCATCTGGATGTGGACGAGGCGGCCGCCGTCCTCGGGGCTGAGCAGCAGCTTCTGGTCGTTTTCGAGGACTACCTGGCTACCGGGCGGGAGCGGGGTGCCCTCGCCGGAGGTGACGTCCTTGAGGCCGGTCAGTGTCTGGTTCACCAGCAGCCAGCGGCCGCCGTGGAAGACGAAGTAGCCGACCGGGCGCTTTTGTTCCGCGGTCAGCCGTTCGTTCGGGAAGACCGAGCGGGAGACATGCCACGGATAGAGATACTGGTTCGAGTACACCATCAGCCGGTGGTTGTCAGGCAGGAACTTCCCGCCGCCGCGCGACGAGTAGAGGTTCAGCACCGGCAGCGGACCGACGAACGCGGTGCCGCAGAACGGGCACTTCGGCCGGGTGGAGTTGTCGAAAACGAACCATTTCTGGTCGCAGGCCGGATTGGCGCAGGGCTGGATGAGATCGACGGTCTTGACCAAGGCCCGCTCCATGTCATCGGCGGTCGGCCGCAGCGAGGGATCGTGGAGGCCGGCGATGAAGGCGCGGTCGAAGATCTCCTTCAGGTAAGGCCCGCAGATATCATAGGGGATGCGCGAGGCATCGGCGAAAGGCAGGAAGCCCGGCTTCACCGAGGTCGGGTCGGGTCGGTTCGAGAGGTCGCCGGGGTGTTCGACAAACAGCGCGTGGGCACCCATCGCCAGCTCCTCGTCGCGCTGGGCGTCGGAGTCGTGGATCTTCCGGCCGCGCAGCGGGTGGCGGTAGAGCAGGTACATGTAAACCAGCACCGCCAGCGCATGGCGGTCGGTCTCGATCCGCGGCAGGAATTTCGCCGCGTCGCCGACCGGCAGCTTGAGCGTCCGCATCACTTCCGGCGCGATGAAGTCGGGCGTGCCGACCACGTCCGGCGGGTACTTTTGCGGGACCACCAGGGTATCGATGTCGATGATGCAGGCGTTGCCGCCGGCGGGATCGACCAGCACGTTCTTGTAAGATAGATCGGAGTGGGCGAGGCCCGCCATGTGGAGCCGCCGCACCGCGCGGGAGATCTTGATGCAGGTGGTGAAGTAGCTCAGCCAGTTGCCGCGTTCGCGCGGGTCGAGGTGCTTCTGCTGGTGGTTGGCGGAGGCGAACCACTTGCCTTCCTTCTCCTTGCCCTTGATGCCGAGGAAGTCGCTGTTCTTGGAGCCGTGCTCGAAGAAGAAGTAGGACTTGTACGTCGGCATCACCACCCCGACCATGCCGCGTTCCTCGATGATGTGGCTGGGCCAGCAATACAGCGGCTCCCAGTAGGCACCGCCCTCCTGTTCGAAGATCCGCTGGCGATAGACGTTGGTGATGTTTTTCAAGCGCTCCATCGCGTTGGCGTCCGGCGTCTTGCGATACCAGCCGACGACCTGCTTGCGGTCCTTCGAAAAGAAAACGTCCTTCATGCCCCCGGAACCGGCCGGAGCTTCGTCATCGAACTCGAAGGAGGTGCCGTCGGTCGACTTGAGGCGGATGATGCTCATGGCTGCGGGAACAATGCAGGTGAAGTGGCCAGGACAAGGGTGCGGTCGTCGTGGTGGCCGGGTGAATGAAAGCCCATCCAGTCGAGGAGAGCGGTGGCGGCTGATTCACGGGAATCGCTGGCGGCCATCGAGCCGCGGATTTCCTGCCACAGCGCGTGCCAGGCGGAGGGATCGGCCAGTGAAGTTTCCGAGTCGAAACGCGGGTCCGAAATGCCGTCGGTGACAAGTAGCAGGGCGTCGAAGGAAGGCACGATCGCCATCTGGATCCGCGCCATGATCGCTTCGCCGGTGGCCAGCGCTTCCCGCATGGTCAGGAAGACGGTCTGGCCGGCGAACTCGCCGCCGTCGGGAGTGGTCAGCAGGCAGGTATCGCCGCCCGCGACGATGGCCGCCGCACCGTCGCCGACGGAGAAGGCAGCGACGAACCAGCGGCCATCCGCCAGCGGATGGAGGAGCGCGGTGATGAGGGTGGTATGGAAGTCGCG
>NEUO01000192.1 GCA_002304315.1 Verrucomicrobiia bacterium Tous-C4TDCM | reverse complement strand
CGGGGTGGCGATCGGGAGCAAGGGCTTCGTGGATGGGGTGTTCAACGGCTGCCGGAGTTACTTCGGGGCGAAGCGCAAGGACGGGGCGCGGAAGATCCGGGAGGACGCGGCGGGAAACCTGCACGCCTTGCGGGACTTGCGAGTAAAGGCGGTCGGTTAGATTGTCGGAAACACCCGCGTCAGCTCCTTCGCCTTCGCGAGGTCGCGCGGGGTGATCATCTTCCGGTCGAGCGGCAGGTTTCCGGGGCCTTCGATGGCTTCGATCACCGCCTGGTAGGGCTGCCAGTTGAGGCTGCCGAGGGTGACGGTGGTGCCGAGTTCGCTGCCGGTGGCGGCTTTCCAGCCACGCCAGATCAGCTCGGAGCAGTAGATCGCGTGATCGTCGAAGCGGTAGCGCGGGTCGTAGTGCTTGCCGAGGTCCTTTTTCATCGCGGTAAGGGCGGCCGGGACGTCTTTCCTCAAGGCGTCATCAAGGCGGTAGGCCCAGACCTGCTTGCCTCGGCCGCGGGCGATGAAGTCGTCGAGCGGCGTGATTTTCACCGGGCCGATGGCCTCGATGACCCGCCATTCGCCACTCTCCTGAAAAACCATGCCGCAGTGGGAATAGGGTGAACCGGTTGAACCCTCAATGGCATCGATGAGATCAAGACCGGCGGGATTCGGGAGCGATTGGAAGAGGATGTCGCCTTCGACGGGCTGGTAGCCGGCACTGCTTCCCGGCTTCCCGGCGAAGCCGCAGGAGGCGAGCATGCAGGCCAGGATGGAAAGCAGGCGGATCATGGCGGAGGGAGTTCCAGAGTTGGGACGATGCTTTCCACCGCATCGAGGAAGGAAGGGAAGCGCGGTTCCCAACCGGTGGCGCGGAGTTTCGCGTTGGAGACCTGCTTGTGGGTCCAGCCGCGCTTGCGGTCGGGGTCGCGCGGGCCGGTGGGGGGAAGCGGGTGGTGGAAGTGGCGACTAAGCTTCTCGTAGCAGGCGAGCTGGCTCAGGGGATGCGAGTCGGAGAGGTTGAAGAGGGGCAGATTGACGATTGATGATTGATGATTGCCGATTGTGGATTGAAGGCGGGCGAGGTGGAAGATCGCGGCAGCGGCGTCGTCGCGGTGGATCTGGTTGAGGAAGCGGCGGCCGTCTTCCTCGATGACGGCTTCGCCGGAGAGGAACTTTTTCAGGATGACGCTCCGACCTGGTCCATAAATTCCGGAGAGGCGGGTGATGATGCCGCCGTTCGAAAGGACGAGGTCCTCGGCCTCGCGCAGGATGCTACCGGTCTCTCGATCGGGCAGGGCGGGGCTTTCCTCGGTGACCACGGAGCCGTCGGTTTGGGCATAGACGGACGTGCTGGAGGTGTAGAGCAGCGCTACGCCGGGGAAGCGGTCGAGCAGGTGGCGGCAGCCGTCGAGATAGACCGCGCGATAGGCATCGGACCCGCCGCGGCCGGAAGAGGCGCAGTGGACGATGAAGTCGGGGCGGACCTGGAGGGACGAGACTTCGGAGGCGGAAGTCAGGTCGCAGGTCAGCTCGTGGAGATTTGGAGAGGCTTGCGGCAAGCCTCCGTCGCCAGGGCTATGGAGGCCCGGGATGCCGCAGCCACTATCAGATGCCGCCGGGACAACGGCGTTTCTTGAGAGGGCGGTGACGTCCCAGCCGGCGGCGAGGAACTCACGCGAAATCGCCTGGCCGAGGTAGCCGTGGCCGCAGAGGAGGAGGTGCAAGGGGTTGAGAGTCGATGGTTGAGAGTTGATAGTCGGGTAAAGACCGGGCGGAGCTTGGCCTTTCACTATCAACCATCAACCATAGACTCTCAACTTCTTCCCCATCTCAGCGAGGGATCTCGTTGAGGGTGTACCAGGCCTCCGGGTGCCAGAGTTTGCCGCCGGACTTCGAGGTCACGCCTTTGGCTTCGAGGTGGTGGACGTGGCCTTGCACCAGGCCATCGATCTTGAGGCGGACCTTCTTGCCGTCGGCGGAGACATCGGCGGCGGTGATCTTCGGGGTGGCCTGATCGACTTCGGGCGAGCCGTAGGCAGCTTGATAGATGTAGGTCCAGGCGTCCATCGCATAGGACTCCGGCTTGCCGGCGGTGGCGGGGTCGACGGGCTCGGTGAAGGTCAGCTCGAAGCCGTCCTTGAGGGCGGACATGGTGTGGATTTCAAAGGGCGTTTTGCCATTCCAGCGGACGCGCTCGAAGGTGAAGGGCTTGCTGCCTTTCGAGGCCCAGCCGCGGTTGGTGCCGCCGATGAAGACGCTGCCGTCCGCCGCCTGACGGATCGGGACGATGCCGGCCTCGAAGCCGCTGAGGAAGTGGAACACCGCGCCTTGGTAGAGGCCGTTGACCTTTTCGAGGCAGACGCGCTGGACTTCGGAAGCGGTTTGCTCGCCGACGTAGACCTGCTTGTCCCATGGGCCGAATTTGCCACCGCTCAGGTCGGGGATGATGCCGGTGGGCGAATTGCCGACCTTGGCATGGGGCAGGATGACGGCGGGCGGGACGAACTCCTTGATCCGCTTGCGCTCGGCGAGGATGCGCGACTTGTCATTCGGCTCGACCGGGCGAGGGCCCATGTTCTTGGCCTGATCGTAGAAGATGTTACCGGAGGGATTGCCTTGGAACGAGCCGGGCTTGAGCCACTTGAGGGAGGACGAGCCGTTCCAGACACCCTGGTTGTCGGTGTAGAACACATCACCTTCCGCATTGAAGCCAATGCCGCCGGGGGAGCGGATGCCGGAGCAGGTCGGGATCATTTCGCCTTGCGGGGTGATGCGGACGCACCAGCCGCGCCACGGGACATCGGCGGTGAAGGAACCGGTGAGGCAGAGCACCGCCCAGATGTCGCCGTTCTTGTCGGGATCCGAGCCGAAGATATATTCGTGGTAGTCGCCCTTGATGCTCCAGTCGGAGTTGATGGTTTCGAAGATGTCCGCGCGGCCGTCGCCGTCGCTGTCCTTGATGCGGGAGACCTCGGGACGCTGGGTCAGGTAGAGCCAGCCGTCTTTCCAGAACATGCCGAAGGGTTCGTGCAGGCCTTCGGCGAATTTCTGCCAGGTGACCTTCGAGAGGTCGGTTTCGTAGGCCCCGGTGCAGATCCAGAGGTCGCCGCGGCGCGAGGTTACGGCGATTTTCTGGTCGGGCATCAGGGCGATCGAACCGAGCTCCATGACCTCGCCTTTCGGCAACGGGATCTCCTCGCGGAGGTAGAAGTCGGACTGCTGCTGGGCGGAGGCGGAGGCGGCCGCGCAGAGGCAGAAGAGGAAACCGCGAATGGACGCTAATGAACGCGAATGGGACATGGAAGTGGAGTCGCTGGGGATTGGTTGGATCTTGGAACTTCTTACTTGGAACTTCACTTCCAGCGGTAGGTGAGGGTGACGGGCTTGCCGGGGGCGAGCTTGAGGTAGGTCTTGCCGTCGCGGGATTCGAGGGCGGCGTTTTCGGCGTGGAGCTGGATGGCGTCGCCGAGTTCGTAGTCCTGGTCGCCGGCTTTTTTCAGCGGGAGCTTGTCGGAGATCAGGAATTCCACCGGGCTGCCTTGGCCGTTGACGGTGAGGGTGCGGAGGAATGCCGGCGAGCCTTCGGAGCCGACCGGCTTCCAGGAGTCGAGAACGAACTGCTTGCCGAGCTGGACCGAGAAGGTCGGGTTGCCGGCGGGGTCGAGCTTGTAGCCACGGAAGCGGGCGGTGTCCGCCAAGGCGCGGGAACCGGAGAGCTTGACCACCTGCTCGCCGGCGGGTGGCTGGTTGCCCTGGCCGCGGTCGATCCAGTGGCGGCCACCGTCGATGAAATTGCCGGTCCAGATGAGTTCCGGGGCCAAGTTGTCGGCGCTGTAGGCGAGGTTCACGCCGCCCGGGAAGCCGACGCCAATGGCGCGCGGGGTGGTGTCGGCGAGGAAGTTCCGATAGATCACGGCGCGCTCCTCGGTCGGAGTGACCATCAGCGACGGTCGCTCGGGCGGCAGCGGCTGGTCGGAAAGGTTTCGCCAGCCGGGGATGCCCGGGCCTTTCATGGCGAGGGCGATCCCTTCCTGGCCGCTGAACTCGACGTACTCGATGCGGATCGGGTGGCGGCCGGCGGAAAGCTTGATCTGCCCCTGCTTGGCGCGGGAGCCGTTGAGGGGGCCGATGCCACGGACTTCGGCGACCTTCTTCCCGTCAACGATCACCCGGGCGCAGTCGTCGGCGTCGAGGCTGAAGGTGAATTTGCCGGCTTTCGGGGCGGTGATTTCGCCTTCCCAGACCAGCCCGAATTGTTCGTTGCGGTCCGCGTGGGTAATGCTGATCAGGCCGTCGTGCTCCTCTTCGACATTGATCGGCTTGAGCTTGCTGAAGTCCGGCAAGTCCTGCCATTCGCCGGGGTAAATGCTCGAAATGAGGTTGGCGATCGGCGGGGCGACGGCCGGCAGCGGGTGGAGCTTGAGGATCTCCGGGGCGGTCCACGGCGTTTTGCGGTCGGCGGTGGCGGCGCGGGCGACCTTGACCATGTCGGCGGTGACCGGGCTGGAAGCGTTCTCCCACGAGGCGCGGACGTGGGTCAGGATCGCGGCGAGGTGGTCGTCGGGAATGACCGATCCCTGCGGCGGCATTTCGAGATTGTAAGTGCGGCCGGCGACTTCGACCGGGCCGGTGAGTCCGTGCAGGACGAGCTTGATCGTGCGCTGCGGATCTCCTTTGACCCATGGACTGCCGGCGAGCGGGGGGAATTGGCCGCCGGTGGCACCTTTGCCGTCCGCCGCGTGACAGGCCGAGCAATGGGTCGTGTAGAGCTGGCCGCCGTCCTGGGCGGAAGCTGCCGCGGTTAGGGCGAGGAGGATCGGTAAAGTACGGTGGATCATGGGATAGGGCTGGAACTGGATTCGGCGGAAGATTCTGGCGCGGCGTGCAAACCATTAAAAATGGGTCCCGAAGGTCGGCCGCGCTTTTCGGGAACTCATCTAACGGAGGGACGGGAGCCTGCCTATCCCCGGTTTTGGTGAAATGACAAATTAGCGGGACGAAGGTGGGGCGGTCCGGGCCTGGTAGTAGCGCTGCAAACCGAGGGCGGCCGCGTCGGCGTATTCGCGGAAAATCGAAGGCCGGGCCTTACCGGCGACCGTGCGCAGGCCCTCGTAGTCGCCGGCTTGGATGCGTTGGTGATCTTCCACCGAATTCATGACATACGGTTCGAAGTAGACCACCGGGCACTGGTAAAGCCGGTTGGCGAGGAGGTTGCGGGCCCACAGGTAGGGATTGCCGTCGACATTGCGGGCGTTGCGGGCCTGCGGATCATAGAGGTAGGGCGGCATCGCGGTTTTTTCGACAAATGCCGCCGCGACGCTGGCGGAGAGCCCGGCCTCCTCGCGGTGGACGCCCTGCAAGAGCTTCAACAGCAGATCGTAACGCTGGTCGGCGAGCGCCAGTTCTTCGTCGGTGTAGCCACCGTTGAGGATCATGTGGAAATGATTCCGCGGGACCAGCGTGGGTGCCGCCGGATTGCCCCAGGCGTCGGCATTGAAATGGAGGCAAAGGACGAGGTCGGGCTTGAGGGTTTCGTTGACGTGCCGGGCGCGGGCCCGGATTTCGGCGGTCCGGTAAAACAATCGCTCCGCCAGCTCGGCGATGTCGCCGCCCGCGCTGCTTTTGCCGGCCTCCTGGCGCAGCCCTTCCGGGCGCATGGTGGTGACCGGTTCGGTTTCGCCGCGGACCAGATCGACCTTGGCGCCGAGGCCTTCGAGGCGCGGTTTCAGCAGCTTCGTCACCGCCAGGGTCAGGTCGCCCTCTTGCACCGGCAGGCCACCGGGAATCTGGAACCAGCGCTCTTCCATGGTCGCCCAGCGGCCGCCGATGTGGCCGGGATCGATGGCGATTTTCAGCCCTTCGAGCGGCCGGTCGGGTGGGGCTGGTGGCAGCTCGACAAGCGGCCGCCAGTCGCGCGGGATGGGATTCTCGAGCCCCTCCGGGGCGAAGCGCAGGTGGAAATCTCCGGCCGGATCCGCCGAAGTGCGGATCTTCACCCCGGTCCCGCCCACCTCGAACCAATCGCGCCAGGCGGGCGAGACGGTGAAGATTTCGTCCGTTTGCCGGACGAAATCCGCCCGGCTGATCGTCGACTGGAAGCGGTTGAGCCGGCTCCAATCCGGTATCGTGCCGAGGTCGGAGAGATCTGCGGGAACTGCCGTCGGCACCGGGGGCTGCGTTGGGGCGGTCGACCGGGAAAGCCACAGCGCGATCACCGGGATTGCCAATAAAAGGGCGATCCAAAGGGGCGTGGCTCGGGAGGTCATCGGGGGCTTGAAAGGGGATTTGACTTGGCGCGCCGGTTGCAGGGGGGGTAAGCCTCGCGGGCCGGGAGAATTCCGTCCCCGCCAGCCTTTACCGCTTTCATGGAGCCTTTCCGCATACTTTTTCTAGGTGACATCGTGGGCGAGCCCGGCCGCAAGGCCGTGATCGAGCATCTGCCCGGTTTGCGCAAGGAGCTGCAGCTCGATTTCATCATCGTCAACGGCGAGAACGCGGCCGGAGGCCGTGGAATTACGCCGCGGATCGCCATCGACCTGCTGCGCGCCGGTGCCGCCGTGATCACCACCGGCGACCATGTGTGGGACCAGCCGGAGATCGTCGATTATTTCCCGACCGAGCCGCGTTTGCTGCGTCCGATCAACTATCCCGCCGAAACCCCGGGCCAAGGATCCGTGGTGCTGGAGACGCCGAAAGGCAAGGTGGCGGTGATCCAGGTGCAGGGCCGCTCGTTCATGCAGCCTCCGTTGGAAAATCCCTTCCTCGCGGCGGAGATCGAGGTCGAGCGCTTGCGGGTGGAAGGGGTGCGGATGATCTTTGTCGATATCCACGCGGAGACCACGAGCGAGAAAATCGCCATGGGCTGGGCTCTCGATGGCAAGGTTTCGGTCGTCGCCGGGACCCACACCCATGTCCAGACCGCGGACGAGCGTCTGTTGCCGGAAGGCACGGGGGCCTTGACCGATGCAGGGATGTGCGGCCCGGACGATTCCGTGTTGGGGCGGTCCATCGAATCGGTGGTGTGGCGTTTTCGTACGGGAATGCCGACCCGCTTCCCGATCGCCACCGGACCGGTCCGGATGTGCGGACTGGTGGCCGAGATCGACCCGGAGAGCGGCCATTGCCTGTCGATTGTCCGCTTCAATCGCCTGTTGCCTTTGCGCGAGGGTCAGGAAACTCCGGCGCAAGGGGTGCTGTGATCGATGTAAATTATTGGATTTCAGCAATTTTCGCCCGGCGACAGATAAATCTTCTGACGACTGATATTTTTTTTGACAGTGTGAACGCCTTTGTTCAGCTTGCGCCCCGCTTTTCCCGGAACCGGCCAGGAAATTCGCGGGGGTTTTTCTTTTCACGAAGCCCCTCCGGATTTCCCGGTGAACTCCGGTAAAAGCCTCATAAAAAGCCGTCAGGCTCGTGTAGCTCAGGGGTAGAGCGCGTCCTTGGTAAGGACGAGGTCGGGGGTTCAATTCCCCCCACGAGCTCCATCGGCAACATGACCGGACAGCAGCCAAAGCGAAAATCACCACCACCATGGCCAAAGAAGCATTCAAGCGCAATAAGCCGCACGTCAACATCGGCACCATCGGTCACGTCGACCACGGCAAAACCACACTTACCGCAGCGATCACGAACACGCTGGCGGACAAGGGATTTGCAGAGAAAAAGAGCTACGCAGACATCGACGCCGCTCCCGAGGAGCGCGAGCGTGGCATCACGATCAACACGGCCCACGTGGAGTATGAGACCGAAAAGCGCCACTACGCGCACGTCGACTGCCCGGGTCACGCCGACTACGTGAAGAACATGATCACCGGCGCCGCCCAGATGGACGGAGGCATCCTCGTGGTGTCCGCCGCCGACGGCCCGATGCCCCAGACTCGCGAGCACATCCTGCTCGCCCGTCAGGTCGGTGTTCCCGCCCTCGTGGTGTTCATGAACAAGGTTGACCTCGTTGATGACGAAGAACTCCTTGAGCTCGTCGAAATGGAAGTTCGCGACCTCCTTTCTACCTACGAATTCCCAGGCGACGAGATTCCAATCGTCAAGGGCTCCGCCAAGCTCGCCCTCGAAGGCGACGCGGCCCAGAAGGAAAACATCTTCAAGCTGATGGACGCCGTCGACTCCTACATCCCGGAGCCGGAACGCGCGATCGACAAGCCCTTCCTCATGCCCGTTGAAGACGTGTTCTCGATCGAAGGTCGCGGAACGGTCTGCACCGGCCGTGTCGAGCGCGGTATCGTCAAGAAGATGGAAGAAGTCGAAATCGTCGGCATTCGCGACACCCAGAAGACCACCGTTACGGACATCGAAATGTTCCGCAAGCTGCTCGACGAAGGTCGCGCCGGTGATAACGTCGGTCTCCTCGTCCGCGGTCTGAAGAAGAACGACATCGAGCGCGGCCAGGTCATCGCCAAGCCCGGTTCGGTCAAGCCGCACCGCAAGTTCAAGGGTGAAATCTACGTCCTGTCCAAGGACGAAGGCGGCCGTCACACCCCCTTCTTCTCGAACTACCGCCCGCAGTTCTACTTCCGCACCACCGACGTGACCGGAAGCATCAAGCTGCCGGACGGCGTCGAAATGGTGATGCCTGGCGACAACGTCAATCTCGAGGTCGAGCTTATCACGCCGATCGCCATGGAGCAGACCATGCGCTTCGCCATCCGCGAAGGTGGTCGCACCGTCGGTGCCGGCCGTGTTGGTGAAATCCTTGACTAATCCCCAAACTGGTCCCCAGTCTGTCGCCCCGCGACCTCTGGCTGGGACGATTTCCGGGGCACTTCGGCGAAACGCCGGGGTGCCCCGCCATCGCCTCCACCAGTCACAACGAAGAATACGGAAGTAGCTCAATTGGTAGAGTAGTGGTCTCCAAAACCATTGGTTGTGGGTTCGAGTCCCTCCTTCCGTGCCATTCTTCAGTCAACCCGTTCGTAGCATGAGTTTCCTCGAGTTTTTCAAGATCAGCAACAACTGGATCGTCACGGGCGTGGTCTACGGTGTGCTTGCGGTAGCGGTGATTATCGCCCTCCGGAATGCCGCGTTGGTTTCACGTTTTGTTGGTGAGGTGAAGGGCGAGCTCCGCAAGGCCAACTGGCCATGGGAGTCCGACCCGAAGATCAAGGGTTTCAGGAAATACAAGGAACTCGTCGACTCGACCATCGTCGTGTTGATCGCCACCATCCTGCTCGCCGGGTTCGTCTCGATGTGGGACTTCATCTGCATCTACGTCATCAACTTCATCACGTCCTTCGGACACTGAAGTCCACTGCCCTCCAGGCACGCCATTTTCCCATCCCCATCATGCCCGCCCCATCCCCAGAGAACCAGTGGTACGTCGTTCATGTCCTTTCCGGACAAGAGGGACGGGTTCGCGAGCGGATTATCCGCCAGCGCGAGTCGGAGGAGATGGGTGACTTCATCTTCGAAGTCCTGGTGCCCACCGAAATGGTTTCCGAGATCCGGCGCGGCAAGAAGACCTCCACCAAGCGGAAGTTCTTCCCCGGCTACATCATCGTGAACATGAACCTCCTCACTCCTGACAACCAACTCGTCGAGAAGACCTGGTACTTCATCAAGGAGATGGAAGGCGTGATCGGCTTCGCTGGCACCAAAGACCGCCCGATTCCGATGCGCCAGAGCGAGGTCGACGGGATGCTTTCCCAGATCAAGGAGCGGGAGGAAAGTGTCCGCCCCGCCATCACTTTCGAAGTCGGCGACACCGTGAAGGTGGCTGACGGCCCGTTCCAGAGCCAAAATGGCATCGTTGAAGAGATCGACCCCGAGCGCGGCAAACTGCGCGTCGCGGTCACCATCTTCGGCCGTTCCACTCCGGTGGAACTTGAATACTGGCAAGTCGAACGCGCCTGATTTTTTCGCTCTCAAACACCCCGTCACTGATACCTCTCTACCACCATGGCCAAGGAAGTCGTTAAAGTCATCAAGCTCCAGATTCCCGCCGGAGCTGCCAATCCGTCCCCGCCCGTCGGTCCCGCTCTCGGCCAAGCCGGTGTGAACATCATGGGCTTCTGCAAGGAGTTCAATGCCTCCACCCAAAGCCAAGCGGGCGATATCCTGCCGGTCGTGATCTCCGTTTACAAAGACAAGAGTTTCACCTTCATCACCAAGAAGCCCCCCGCAGGCAACTTGCTGAAAAAGGCAGCGGGTCTTGCTTCCGGCTCCAAGGAAGCCAACAAGATCAAGGTCGGCAAGATCTCCAAGGCGCAGCTCATGGAAGTCGTCGCGATCAAGATGCCCGACCTCAACACCAAGGACCCGGAAGCCGCCGCCCGCATTCTCGCCGGCACCGCTCGCCAGATGGGCCTTGAGATCGAAGGCATGTGATTTTCCGCCCCCGCTTCCGAGCCGGGGCACCGAAACCGCAGGAGGGTCCGTCATCCGGACGGGTCCGCCAGCACTGCAAACTGAAAACATGAAGAACCGCAGCAAGCGCTACGAAAAAGCCTCCGCCCTCGTGACGGCAGGCAAATCCTACGGCTTGGAAGAGGCTGTTGGCACCGTGAAGAAATTCCCGGCTCCGAAGTTCGATCCCACCGTTACCGTCTCCTTCCACCTTGGCGTGGATCCCCGCAAGAGCGACCAAATGGTCCGCGGCTCCTGCCCGCTGCCTCACGGCTCCGGCAAGAACGTCCGCGTCGCCGTGTTCGCCGCCGGTGCCGCCGCTGAAGCAGCCGAGGCCGCCGGTGCGGAATTCGTCGGCTTCGAAGAACTGATCAAGAGA
>NEUO01000191.1 GCA_002304315.1 Verrucomicrobiia bacterium Tous-C4TDCM | reverse complement strand
GGCAACACCAAGACCTTCCGCCGCCTCAACCTGATCGCCGACATCCTCAGCGACCGCCTGCGCAAGGAGATCCGCGAGAAGCTGGGCGCTTCCTACAGCCCGAATGCCGGGGCCGGCGGCTCCGAAGGTCTCGAGGGCTTCGGCTACCTCCTCGCCGAGTGCAGCGGCAAAGCCGAGGACACCAAGCGGCTCGCCGACCTAGCCGCCAAGCTCGCCGCCACCTTGGCCGCCGAAGGCACCAATGACGACGAACTCGAGCGCTCCCGCAAGCCGCTCCAGTCCCAGCTCGAAAAGTCCAAGCGCGACAACAGCTACTGGCTGAGCACCGTGCTCGCCCAATCGCAGGAGGACCCCGCCCGCCTTGATTTGATCCGCGGCCGCGATGCCGACTACGCCGCGATCACGACCAAGGAACTCGATGCCGTCGCCAAGAAATTCCTCGGTGAGAAAAATGCCCTCAAGGTGCTGATCCGCCCGAAGAACTAAAAAAACAAGGAGTGGCGGACTCCGATCCGCCAGCAAACGGTCGAGATGCGGGGCCTCAATACCCCGTCTTCCGCACCAGCTCCGCGAGCTGCTTCTGGAATTCGACAATATCTTCCGGCGACGGCCGGTAGCCCGGCGTGTCGGCATCCAGACCCGGGCGGCCATACTGGTCGAGCATCCAGATCGCCGTCTCGCCATCGGAAAAGCTGACCTTGCCGGACACCAGCGCATCCGGCAGGGCAAGGCTGTCCATGGTCACGGTGACAACACCCGTCGGCTCCGGCTTGGCGGGAACCTCGTCGGCGGGCTTTGCCTCCTCCTTCGGGGTGTCCTGGAGTACGATCCCCAAGTCCAGCACCAGGAAACGGGCGTCCATGTAGGTGATGGCGATATCGAAGTCATCCTTCAGCCGCTTCTGGAGATCCGCGATCGACGCGCCCTCGGCAGCCCAGGCATGGAGTGCTGTCTTCTGGTCGTCGGATAGCTTGCTGGCGCTGAACATGCGGGGATTCAGCCCGCCATCCGCCCATTTCCAAGCCTCAAATCCGCCAATCTGGCCGACGCGCCCTGCAGTGGGCACTCGCGGCTTGTCCCACCAGCCTGCGACCGTCAAATTGTAGCCGCCATGGAGATGCCCCAGCCACCCGCGGCCGCGCCTCCCCGGGAGATCCACCCCTTCTTCAAGGTCGGCCCGCTGATGCTGGTGCTCGGCTCCCTCTCGGCGTCGGCGCTACTAATCACCCTCGCCCAGGCCCTGCAATGGTCGGATCCGGGACGCGGCTTCGTGGTCTCGCTGTTCTTCACCTTCGGACTGCCGCTGTTGATCGTGCTCCTGGTGATCCAGACCGTCCTCGCGCTGATCTTCATGACCCGCCGCCGTCGCGCATGGTGGCGCAGCACGGTGGTCCTGCTTCCTGCGGCGCTGCTGATGCTCGGCGCGCTGGCCTCGACCGCATCCCTCTACCCTCCCGAACGTCGCGCCCGCAACGAACTCCAGCGCTTCCTCGGCGGCCCCCTGCCCGCCTCCGCCCGCGACTTCACCCTCCATTACGAAGGGGGCATCGATCCGACCCGACGTTTCGAATTCTCGCTCTCCTCCACTGACTACATGACCATCCGACGCTTCCGGGACTACCAGGCGTCGGCGGGCTCTACCGCCACCTGGGCCACCCCCACCATGGTCCAGGCTGATGAGCCGGGAAGGTTCTTCTATCTCGACTACAGCGCCGCGCGGGACCGCTGCACCTTGCACGTGCTAGACTACTGACCTGGGACCGCAAGCCACTGCTCGCCGGAGCACCGGGAGGTCCGCCCTCCGGCGATGCGGGCTGAAACGGGCGGCGGGCTCTGGGCGATCGTTCTGCGATCCGGTGGCACGAGGTCCCGGGGGGCTCGATCCGCGAAACGATGAAGGGCCGCGCGGAAGAACTTCCGAGCGGCCCTTTCAGATTCAAAGTGCGGAGATCAATTCCCACGGCCACCCGGACCGCCGCGACCGCCCCAGCCGCGGTCACCGCCCTCCATCAGACGCTGCTTGGCTTCATCGCTGAGGGCGGTGGACTGCTGGATGTAAGCGGTGGCAGCCTCCTTGTCTTCCTGCATCCAACGCATCGCGGCCATTCCGACGGTCCGATTGCGGGAACCCTCGTCGGAGATCGACTCGGCAAGCTTGATCGTTTCCTGCGGATCGGCCCCGCGGTTCGACCAAATGTAGGTGGACGTGGCGTCGTCGCGCATTTCCCCGGCGGGCTGCTGCTGGATGAAGGCAAGCGTCGCGGCGCTGTCCTGACCGGCCCAGGTGGAAATCACGCTGCGGATCGCATCCTCGGGATCTTCCTGCTGCTGCTGGATCACCCAGGCGGCGGCGGACGCGGGGTCCTTGCGGGCCCAGGATCCGGCGATGTCCTCGATCGCGCGCTCACGGTCGCGGCCGACCGGAATGCCTGCCACTTTCGCGGCGGCACCTTCGGGATCGGTCGCGGCCAGGCTCTGCAATGCCTGCGACATGGCGCGGTCGCGGGCCTCGGCCGGCAGGCTCTGAATCCACGACTCGGCTGCGGCGAAATCCGTGCTGGCCCATTTGCCGGCGATCTCACCGCAGGCCCGGGCCTGGTCGTCACCTTCCAAGGTCGCGGCGACCTGGGCGGCTTTGGTCGGATCCTTGGAAGCCATCTCGCTGATCACGGAACTGAGCGCTCCGCTCTTGTCGCGGCCTTCAAGACCGTTCGCCCAAGCGAGCGCCGCTTCGGGGTCGAGCTTGGCCCATTCGGCGGCGATCACCGATGCACCGCTCTCGCCACCGCCCGGACCGCGGCCACCGCCGAAGCCGCCCATCATGGCGAATTCACGCGGGTTCTCGGTGAAATACTTGGCGGCGTTCGCCGGGTCCACGCTGGCCCAGCTCTGGAGGATCGTCGGACGCACGAACATGCCGCCCATGCCCATCGTGTTCGAGTAGGCGAGCGCGCCGGTCGGATCGACTTCCGCCCAGCGGCCGAAAAGGAGGAACGAGGCCATGATCCGCTGCGCCATCGGCAGGCTGTCGAGCTTGGCGGCTTCGGCTTTAAGCTGCGAGGCATCCATGCCGGCGTAGAGGTCCAGCAGCGACTGCATGCGGGCCATCTGGCCGGGCTCGCGGAGGATGTCGTTGACCTTTTTCTCGCGTCCTTTGCCGGACTCCGCTGAGGCGGACGAACCGGCCCGGCGCTGGCTCCTGGCCTCGGCCATCGACTCCACCTTGGCCGTGTCTTTCCCGGCCCCCTTGCCGGCATTGCCGACGACGTATCCTCCTGCGGCACCCGCGAGAAGAGCTGCAATTCCAATGGTGGCGGTGTTTTTCATGATTTTGAGAAGTAAACTTGGGAAACCCGGACGGCGAGAGAAGGTTGTGTCGCAGGGGTCATTTTAGGGGCTTCGCGCGAAATTCCAACTTGGGAGCCTTGCGTTCGCCTTTCCGTTCCAGCGAGACAAAAAATGCCCCAAGGATGCGTTCGTTGAGCAACTGGCCGTCGAACCAAACTTCAAAGTCGACCGGTCCCGCGTCGAGGTCCACGGGCATCCGGAACGAGGTCGCGCCGGCCTTGATCTCGATCCTGATCTCCTCCTGCCCCGCGCGGATGTGGGCCACCCCCGGCCGGAGCTGGCCGATCGCAGTGCGCTCTTCCGCCGCGGCTTCCGGCGGGAGCAGGGAAAATCCGACCTCGTAATTCCCCTCGCGCTCGACCTCAAGCTTCCAGTGGCCGGAAGTGGAAGGCAGCTCGTTGCGCGTCCCGGCGACCTGGGCCTTTTTCAGGAAATCCCGGATCTGTGAATGGGCAAACGTTCTCTCGGCTCCGACCGCCTCGGTTTCCTTCGAGGGCCACCAATCGTGGCAAGTCAACCGGACCAGCGGACAGGCCTCGGCACCGATGACATAGCGCACCGGCTCGCGCACCGCTGGCAGCACGCTTTCCCACCACTTCCCGTATTCGGTCATCAACCGCTGGGCCTCCGCCGGCTGCTCGGCGAACAGGTCCTTGGACTGCCCCGGGTCGGCGATCATGTCGAAGAGCTCCAGGCCGACCAAGCGCCAACGCGCATCCCGCACCGAGAAATCCCGCCCGCGAAAGCGCCCCGCCGCTTCATCGCCCCGCCAACGGCCGACCTGTGTGAAAACCAGCCTCTGCTGCGGGAATTCAGCCTTCCCCAGCAAGGCCGGCGAGAGGTCCATACCGCCGCCACTCCAGCCATCCGGCCGCGCGACGCCGCACAAGGTCGTCAGCGTCGGGAGCAGGTCGTAGTGCGCGGCGATCTCCGGCACCACCTTGCCCGCCGCGATTTTCCCCGGCCAGCGGATGAAGCACGGCACCCGCACCCCGCCCTCGTCCGGACTGCCCTTCAGGCCCTTCATTCCGGCATTCGCCGCACCGATCGCCGATCCGTTGTCGGTCAGGAAAACCACCACGGTATCCGCCGCCGCACCGCTCTTCTCCAGCGCCGCCATCAGATTGGCGAAATTCACATCGATGTCATCGATCATCGCGTGGAAGGCGTCCGCGTCCTTGAGCTTCGAATCCTTCACCGGCGGCACGTAGGGCGCATGCGGGGCATTGGTCGCGAGGTGCAGGAAAAACGGCTTCTTCTCCGCCACCCGACCTTCCATCCAGCGGATCGCCTCGGTGAAGAAGACATCCGTGCAGTAGCCGCTGGTCTTTTCCCAGCCGCCGCGGCGACGGATCATCGGGTCGAAATAACCGTTGCCCCAGTAGTCCGCCGTCTGGCCGATCCCGCCGCAGCCATGCACGAAGACATCGTCGAAGCCCCGGTCTTCCGGCCGGCAAGGATAGGCGTCGCCAAGGTGCCATTTGCCGAAAATCCCCGTCCTATAACCTGCCGCGCGGAACATTTCCGGCATCGTCGGGATCCCCGGGCGCAGCAGGCTTCGGCCCATGATGGTGTGGCTGATGCCGCAGCGGAACTCGTGCAGCCCGGTCATCAGCGCGGACCGCGTCGGCGCGCAGGTCGGGCTCCCGAAGAAGCGGTCGAGCGAGGTCGACTCGCCCCGGAACTTGTCGAGCGCCGGGGTCTTGACCTTGGTGCTGCCATGCGCCGACAGGTCGCCGTAGCCCTGGTCGTCGGTAATCACCACGATCACATTCGGTCCCGCCGCGAGGGCGGAGCCGAGCAGCATCTTTGCAATTGCCGCCAGCGCGGGAAAACGGAGCATGGGAAAGCTTCTCCACCCGATGCCCGCCGACCGCAAGCCCTTCCGTGTCCTCTTCGTCTGCATGGGGAACATCTGCCGCTCCCCCGCCGCCGAAATCGTGTTCCGCCAACAGGTCTCCGAGGCTGGTCTCAACGACTCCATCCACATCGACTCCGCCGGCACCATCGGCTACCACAGCGGCAAGAGACCCGACCCGCGGATGGCCGACACCTTGCGCCGACGCGGCTATCCGATCGCCGGTCGCGCGCGGCAAGTCACGGCACGGGACCTCGCGGACTTCGACCTCTTGCTTGCGGCTGATCCCGAAAACCTCGCCGACCTCCGCCGCCTGGACCGCGAGGGACTTCATCGCGGAAAAATCCGCCTGCTGGTCGATTACTGCGTCGACAAGGAAGCCGACCATGTCCCGGACCCGTATTACGGCGGACAGCAGGGCTTCGAAGAGGTCGCGGATCTGGTGGAAGATGCTTGCGCCGGGTTGTTAGATGAGATCCGGCGGAAGCGGGCGTGAAGCATCCCCACGGCGCGCAGATTCACTCCCGCCGCGCCGCTTCGATCTTCCGGATCATCTCGGCCCGTTGGCCCTGATGCAGGGCCTCGGCGCTCTGGTGGGCGTTCGCTTTGGACGCGCCATTCACCGCGTTAAAAATCGCGAATCCCACGAATACCACTCCGAACAAAACGAACGGTGCCGGCGCTCCCATCGAGCCCGCGGCACCGATCCAGATCACCCCGAAGACCGCGGCGAACACTCCGCCAAACGCACTCCCCGCGCCACTCGGCAGCGAGCGCTGCCCATGCTTGCCCGTCACCATGAAGCTCTCCCGCTGCGACTCCCACTCCCGGTCCATCCGCGCCAGTTCGTTCTGCAACTCGATCACCCGCAAGTTGCCGGCCATCCGCTCGGTGTTCTTTTCCAGCTTCTCCATCAGCCGGGTGTGGGTCACCGAGGGATCGTGCACCACCTCCAGCCGGGCATGGCAGTAGTTGCAGGTCACATAGCGGACGGACTCATCCACCTGCAAATCCGCCCCGCAGCCCTGGCAGCACACTTTCGTGATCTTCATCGCCGCGCAGGATGGCAAAACCGACTGGCATCCCGCACGTGGAAAATCCCGGTGTTTCTGGAACGCAGGCCTTTTCGATTGGCACCGCGCCCGCGCGCCCCGATGGATGGCCGCGACGTGATCCTTCCCGACCCCGAGCACCTCTTTTTCGTCTGCGGCCCCACCGCCGCGGGCAAGAGCGCCCGTGCCCTGGAGATCGCACGGCAGCTCGACGGCGAGATCGTGAATGCCGACGCCTTCCAACTCTACCGCGGCGTCGAGGTCCTCACCGCCGCACCCTCTGCCGCCGACCGCCTTGAAATCCCGCACCACCTGTACGGCGTGCTATCCCCGCAGGAACCGGTCGACGCCATGGCCTACCTCCGCCTCGTCGTCCCGGTGATCGACGAACTCCTCGCCCGCGGCAAAACCCCGGTCCTCACCGGCGGCTCCGGGCTTTACCTGAAGTTCCTCTCCCACGGACCCTCGCCGCTCCCGCCCGGCGATCCCATCCTGCGCGCGGAACTCGATGCCCTGCCGCTCGATGCCCTCGTCACCCGGCTCCGCACACTCGATCCCGCCGAAGCCTTGCGCATCGATCCCCAAAACCGTCGCTACGTCTCCCGCGCCCTGGAAGTCTGCCTCCTCGCCGGCGTCCCCTGCTCCACCCTTCGCGACGATTGGGAAGCCGCCGCTGCAGCCCGCGCCGGGAAACTCCGCGGCATCGTCCTCTTACGCCCGCGCCCGGAGCTCCACGAACGCATCGCCCGCCGCACCCGGTTCATGCTCCATGGCGGCGCGGTTGAAGAAGTCGCCGCGCTCGGCGACATCGCGCCCGGCCTCGAGAAAGCCATCGGTCTCCGCGAGATCCGCCAACTGCTCGCCGGCGAACTCGACCGCCCCGCCTGCGAGGACCGGATCAACGCCGCCACCCGCCAATACGCCAAACGGCAGGACACCTGGTTCCGCCGCGAACATTGGCTGAAGCCCCTTGTCCTTGAGGGTTAGTGTTCTCCGTCTCATGGCGACCCGGTAAAGAGTCGCAATCGAGCACTGACGTTATTCGCCGAGCTGCTTCCCGCCCCGCCCGATTCCATTTGCCCCCGCCCCGATGCCTGCTCTCGTTTCATCCTGATGGCGACACTCCTCCTCTTTGGCGCAACCGGTCTGGTCGGACGCGAAGTCCTTCGCCTTGCCCTCGCCGACCCGCAGGTCAAGCACCTCACCGCCCCCACCCGCCGCCCGCTCGCCCCGCATTCGCATCTAACAAATCCTCAGGTCGACTTCGACGCCCTCCCGCCCGACGCCCTCTGGTGGAAAGCAGACGCCGTCATCTGCACCCTCGGCTCCACGATCAAGCAAGCCGGCTCGAACGAAGTCTTCCACCGCATCGACCACGGTTACCCGCTCGCCGTCGCCCGTCTCGCCCGCGCCCACGGCACCCGCGGCTTCGCCCTCACCTCATCGACCGGCGCCGCCCCCCGCGCCAAAAGTTTCTACCTCCGCACCAAAGGTGAACTCGAACGCGACCTCGACTCCTGCGGCTTCCCCTCCCTCACCTTCGTCCGCCCCTCGCTCATCGGCGGCCAGCGCGACGAGTCCCGCCCCGCCGAGCGCCTCACGATGTTCCTCATGACCGCCGTCCGCCCGATCCTCCCCCGCCGCTAACGCATGGTCCCCGCCGAAAGCATCGCCCGCGCCCTCATCAAAGCCGCCCTCTCCGGGATCCCCGGCCGGCATGTGATCGAGTCGGAAGGGATTTAACCGGAACCTTGACGCTCCGGAATGAGGGTGTATTCGTTTTCGTATGACAAGAATTCTCACCCTGCGACTGGATCCCGTTTTGCTGGAGAGAGCCGAGGCGCGTGCCGCCCGGCTTGGGGTGGACCGGGCGAAATACGTGCGTTCCCTGATCGAGGAAGATCTCGCCTCCGGTGAGAATCAATCCGGTCCCGGCTTTGCGTCGTGCGACCTGGCGGGAATGTATGAAGGCGGTGGAAAGGCGGCAACCAATCCCGAAACCCGCGCTCGTATGCGCCGGAAGGGATGAAGGAGATCGCGGATACCGGGCTGATCGTGGCATTGCTGTTCCGCGACGACCCGTTCCACCCATGGGCGCTGGAAGCATTCCGCCGTTGCGCACCTTTCCTCACCTGCGACGCAGTGCTGACGGAAGCCGCGAGCTTCTGCCCGGATCCAGTGGCAGTGCTCAAGTTGGTCACACGGGGGGACTTGATTGTGGACCCGGACTTTTCGCTCGCGGGCGAGGCATCCCATCTGGCAGCGCTGGCAGCGAAGTATGCTGACCGCCCCATGGATCTCGCGGATGCGTGCGTCGTGCGCATGAGCGAGCTCCATTCGAAATGCCGGGTCTGGACCGTGGACCGCAGCGATTTTGCCACTTACCGGCGCATGGGACGACGGCCGATTCCCTGCGAGTTTCCACCGGAGGTTTGACCGCCTATCATCAGGGCCCTCACCCCTTCTAGAACGGCTGGCCCCGCCCCCCCCCGCAACGCGGCTTCCGCTCCCACTTGCCCTCCCGGCTTGCCTTTCACCCTCCATCATGATCTTTCGCGCCATCATGAAGCGCCGCCACTTTCTCTCCGCCGGAGCCCTCGCCGCCCTGCCGCTTCCCCTTTCCGCCGAGGAGAAGCCCGCGGCTCCCTCCCGGCCGAACCGCATCGGGGTCTCTTCCTACTCGTTCTGGGGCTTCCAACGCGAGGCCCTGCGCGACATCCCGACCTGCCTCGACCACGCCGCGCGGATGGGCTTCGATGGCTTCGAAATTCTCCAGCGCCAAATCGCGGCGGCCAACGAGATCCCGGACAACGCGTCGCTCCAGAAATACAAGCGCCACGCCTTTCTGTTGGGCGTCGATCTCATGGGCTACTCGACCCACCAGGGCTTCCTCAATCCCGACGCCGAAAAGCGCAACGCACAGATCAAGCACACCACCGACTGCATCGAGCAGGCCTACGCCCTCGGCATCCCGACCATGCGGGTCAACTCCGGCACCTGGGGTACCTCGAAGGATTTCGACGACCTGATGGCCAAGCGCGGCGTCGAGGAACCGATCAAGGGATTCAACGAGGAGGACGCCTACGGTTGGGTCATCGAGTCCTACAAGAAGATCCTCCCCGTCGCCGAAAAGTGCGGCGTGGTCCTCGGCCTCGAGAACCACTGGGGCCTTGGCGTCACCCCGGAAGGCGTGAAGCGCGTGGTCGATGCGATTGCTTCCCCCTGGCTCAAGGTCACCCTCGACACCGGCAATTTCCTCGAGGACCCCTACGAGCGCCTCACCAAGCTCGCGCCCGACACCGTGCTGCTCCAGGCCAAGACCTACTTCGGCGGCGGCGTCTGGTACACGCTCGACCTCGACTACCCGCGGATCGCCAAGATCCTCAAGGGCGCGGATTTCACCGGCTACGTCTCGCTCGAGTTCGAAGGCAAGGAAGACCCGCTCACCGCCATCCCCAAGAGTCTCGACTTGCTCCGCAAAGCCTTTGCGTGAAACTCTCACCCATGAATCGCAGCACTTTCCTAACCCTCGCCGCCGCCGCCCTAGCCGCCTTCCTACCCGCATCCGCCGCCGAACCCGCGCCGAAGGACCTCCCGAAAGTCCTCATCATCGGCGATTCCATCTCGATCGGCTACACGCCCTACGTCAAACGCCAGCTCAAGGACGAGGTGAGCCTCTCCCACAATCCCGGCAATGCGGCGAACACCGGCACCGGCTTGGCAAAGATCGACGCCTGGCTCGGCGACACCCGCTGGGACTTGATCCATTTCAACTGGGGCCTCCACGACCTCTGCTACCGCAATCCAGACGCCAAGCAGCAGGGCAACCGCGACAAGGTGAAGGGAACCATCACAACCACGCCGGAGCAGTATGAGAAGAACCTCGACCAGCTCGTCACCCGCCTCGCGAAAACCGGTGCCACACTGGTCTGGGCCAGCACCACCCTCGTCCCCGAAGGCGAGGCCGGCCGGATCGCCGGTGACGACAAGAAATACAACCAGGTCGCCGCTCGGGTCATGAAAAAGCACGGCGTCGTCATCAATGACCTCCACGCCCTCAGCGCCACCTTTGGCCCCGAACTCTTCGCCAGAGCAGGCGATGTCCATTACAAGGCCGCGGGCTATCAGAAACTCGGCACACAAGTCGCGGAGAGCATCCGCACGACCTTGAAGACCCGGAAGCCCAACTGAGCAAATCGTCACGAAAGTCTAATTTTCGTGCAATCCCCTGCCCTCCATGGCGGTATTTCACTCATGCAACGCCGCCATTTCCTCACGACCCTCGCCGCCGCTTCCGCCCCTCTTTCCCTCCGCGCCCAAGACGCAGCAGGACCGCTGCCAATCAAGCTCTCGCTGAAATGCGGCATGGCGAACTTCGGGGCGAATCTCGAGGAGAAATTCCGCATCCTCAAGGAGATCGGCTACGACGGCGTGGAACTCGACTCCCCCGGCGGCCAGGACAAGGTGGAAGCCCTCGCCGCCTCGAAAGCCACCGGCCTGCCCATTCACGGCGTGGTCGAT
>NEUO01000190.1 GCA_002304315.1 Verrucomicrobiia bacterium Tous-C4TDCM | reverse complement strand
CGCTGGAGAGCGTCGAGCAGCAGCGGGACGGCGTCGGCGGAGCGGGCCTTGAGTCCGGCGGGGTTGGTCACGCCACCGTTGGGCGGCGGACCGCTGGCGGGCTGCGGGGTGAAGGTGCCGGGATCCGGCCGCCATTGATACCACTCGCGGAGGTCGAGCAGACCGGCGACGTGATCGACGAGGTAATATTCGCTGCCGGGCGGCCCGTCGTGCTGGTAGGCGAGCGCTTCCACCTGCCGGGCGAGTTTGAGGGTCGGGGTGGCTGCGTAGAGCGCGGTGAAATCCGTCGCCCCGTGGGTCAGGCGGTCGATGAAGATGGCCATGGCCCCGTTCATCACGTCGTTGAGCCGGATCAGGGCGGCGGGGATGACGGCGCGGTTCTCCGGTTTGAGGCCCATCGCGGCGGCGTTGTGTGCCTGGAGGACGAGCGAGCAGAACTGTGCTTCCCGCAGCTCTTCCACCTCGGCGATCCGCTTTTCGATCAGGATGTCCAACGGGCCGTTGAACAGCAGCGACAGGCCGTCCTGGGCTACTCGGGCGACCATCTCCGTGAGCTTGGCCTCCTCGTAGCCACCCTTCCTGGCGATTCGCTGGATCTCCGGGCGCATGGAATTGACGGCGGCGGCGATCCGCTCGTCGGTGGTGATGAAGAAGCGGTTGCTGCCGGCGGCGCGGGCCTGCCCGGCGAGGATGAGGTGCCACGACTCGTGGGCGATGACGTGATGTTTGACCATCTCGGCCGGCAGCCGCTCCTGCAACTCGATGACGTGATGGTAGCGCCCGTGGCTCCATGCGGCCTTGGTCAGGGCGCAGAGGGTGCCGGCGAGCGGCTTCTCGGTGGTCACGACCGGAAAGCCGGAGACGCTTTCGGCATTCGCCTTCAGCCCCTGCGACGCCTTGAACGACTCGCTGGCCCGGTCGTTGGCGATGATGTTGGTGATCTTGAGGAAATTGTCCCGGGCGGCCTGGAGCATCCGGCGCAGGCGGCTGTCGGCGAGGTTACCGGATTCAAACATCGCTTGGAGGGTGTTCCGGGCGGCGGTCCAGTCGGTGGCAGCCATCTCGACCATCGACCGGCCGTAGTAGGCGTTCGCCAGCTTGGGATCGAGGCGGATGGCCTCGTTGAACTCCGCGATCGCCTGGTCGGTGAGCTTTTCCTCGAACAGCAGGCCGCCGAGGCTGTTGTGCGCGGTGGCGTCGTCCGGGGCGACCTCACAGGCACGACGGATCAGCTTGAGCGCGGTGTCCCGATGGCCGTCCTGCCGGGCGTAATAGTTGCCGAGAATGACAAGCGCCCTCGGATCGCGCGGGTCGGTCTTGAGCACGTCGAGCAGGGTGTCGACGGCGTCGTCGGGCTTGCCGGTCTCCAGCAGCACCATTGCCAGCTCGCGCCGGGCGTCCTGGCGGGAGGGATCGAGTTCGAGGGTCCGGCGGTAGAGTGACGTCGCCTTCGGGAACTCGCCCTTGCCGGCGCAGGTGGCGGCTTTGAGGTAGAGGCGCTGGGCTTCCAACACGTTGGCGGCCGGGACCTCGCCGAAGTCGAGGGTGACCAACCCGTCGACCACAGTGATGGCCGCGCCGTCCGCCAGCTTGCCGAAGACCTTGCGGAGGGCATCGATCAAGGGGTCGCCCGACAAGCCGTCGAGGGTCGCGGCCTCGGGAACGGATTTGCGGAGATCGTCGATGGGGAAAGACAGCGTCACGCGGGGAGGCTAAGGGAGCCGGGGGACGCTTGTCCCGCATGGAAGGAGGGAAATTCAGGCGCGCCCACAGGTGATTTTCACGGTCCCGTCACCTTCAGCCGCATTGCCCTGCGTGGGTGGGTCGGCACCGTGGTGTTGGCGCGGACCTTAAGTTGGGTCGGGCTTTCTTCCAAGATGGTCAAGTTGTCTGGACCCGATTGCCAAGTCGTGAGCTCCTCGCTGATTTCAACCGTGAATTGAAGAGCCGCGGCGGCAGGATTCTTGGTCACGACCATCGTCAGGTAGCGAGCTTCAAGAGGGCGAGTGACGGATCCGACTGTGTTGCCGAAGAAGACAGTGGGCAGATCGGTTGTGGAGGGTGACTGCGGATTCGAGCCGATGGCGAACTCCATGAGATTCTGCAAGCCGTCGAAATCCGGATCGCCCTCCGAATCATGGACGTTCGGGTTGAGGCCGTTGGCGAGTTCCCAATCGTTGGGAATCCCATCATTGTCGGTATCTGCTGATCAAGATACCGCTACGTCCGCGCCTTGATTTGCCGGTGGGCCGACTGAGCGACTGGGCAAGCCCTCGCAGATGGCCGCACCAGACTCCATTACGGCCCCGCATTGGGCGGAACGACGTGGACGTGATTGATGAGGCGTGCCGGCCCACAACCCGGAGATCATCGCCTAACAGGTGAGATGGAACGTCGGAGGAAGGCTGAAGCGAACTCACTCCTTCTACTCTGACCAGACAGATGCTGGCTGCGTCTAAAGCATTATTGCGTGGGCGGAGCAGCACCTTAGTTCGGGCTGATTAATAATCGAACTCCCATGCGGAGCCAAAAAGAGTGAGCCCTTCAGAGCGGATCTGTACCTATCTGATCCTTTGTGAGCAGGTGGAGGTTTTGACCTCCACACCCCGCCCTTGCTTGAGAAATTTCGATCGCTTCCCCTTGAAGCCAGGCACCTGCCAACCCCGCCACATCACGAACTACCAAATGACCTAATGAGTGAACTATCGAAAATTGAATGGACGAACGCGACCTGGAACCCGGTCCGGGGCTGCACCAAGATCAGCCCGGGCTGCAAGAACTGCTACGCCAAGACCTTTGCCGAGCGGTGGCGGGGGATTCCCGGCCATCCGTTCGAGTTCGGGTTCGATCTGCGGCTTGTCCCCTACAAGCTTGGTGAGCCCCTCCGGTGGCCCGCGTCGAAGAAGATCTTCGTCAACTCGATGAGCGACCTTTTTCACGAAGACGTGCCGGATGACTACATCGGCCTGATTGGCCAGGTCATGGAAGCCGCCGATTGGCACGTCTATCAGGTGCTCACCAAGCGCCCTCAACGTCTCCTTGAGTCTCTTGACGGCCCGTTGAAATCCCAGGCTCTGATGAAGCACATCTGGTGGGGCGTGAGCGTTGAAGATCGCAAGCACGGTCTTCCTAGGCTGGATCTGCTCCGGGCTTCAAATGTCGGCGTGAAGTTCCTGTCGGTGGAGCCCCTCCTGGAAGACCTCGGTGACTTTGACCTGTCCGGCATCGACTGGGTGATCGTTGGAGGCGAGAGCGGTCCCGGCGCACGACCGATTCAGAAGAGCTGGGTTTCGCGGATCCGTGATCTCTGCGCGGACGCCGGAGTGCCGTTCTTTTTCAAGCAATGGGGCGGCACGCGGAAGCATCTAACCGGCCGTGAGCTCGACGGTGTGACTCATGACGGGTTTCCCGAAGTCGTCCACGGCAAGGTGCCTTCCTTAACAGAGCGGCGCATCAGGATTGGGAAGTTTTCCCAATCTGTCGATCAGACGCGTCCCGCCGCTTCCGGAGTCTGAGGCCGAGAAATCCACCTGCTCACTACCACCATGAAACGAACGAAATGCCGCCCTGTCGCGGCCTACGACCTCGCTACGAATGCCGTCTTTGAGATGCCGCGGGCCAAGCTGGGCCGAGGGATGATCCAAGTCTGTCCGCAATCGGAGGCGGGTCTGTATTGGGTCGACGCGAAGGAGTGGCTGTTCAAAAGCGGTCCTACAATAGGACCGCCGCTGAGACCATCTCAGGAAGGCATTGTCAGGATAATCCGGGTCATCTTTGGGGAGGTGTTTGATCACCCCGAAGAGGAATGGTTCGATGGCCTGCGGCGGAGCGAGAACGCGAACTATGAAATCGGAATGTGGCTTGCGTTATCGGAACTCTATGACGAGTTCGCGGTGGATCTTTCACTGCCCGGAAGGAGGGAACTGTTCCGATTGCTGATGGCCTGCGAACACTGCCCGCTTCATCTGGTCCCGCTCTGGTTCGACCGCTCTGTTCTGGAGTGGGAGTTCATGTTCGAGGTCATCCACGGTTTCGCCGTGATGCAGCACCCGGAATTATACGGGCCAGCGGAGGAGGAGAGCGAATTCCTGCCGTCCTAGAAATCCGCAGCGGAATGAGCATCCAATTCGACCATCCCCCTGTTGCGGGTCGGCTATGAGTGAAGATTACCGAGGCGATACCACGCATTCTTACTGGTGCAGAACCGGTTCGATGTTTCCGTTGGAGAGACCGGAACGGCTTCTGGGTTCCAGCGGCTCAATGAGGTGGTGAAGCGGGGCCTCGGTGCGTTCATTGAGGCTGGGTCGGCATTGGCCGAGATCCGTGTTCGCGAGTTGTGGAAGGCAGGAGGATTCAAGTCCTAGAGCGCTTACTGCCAGGATGTCGTTGGCTTGACGAAAGTGCATGCCAACCGCCTCGCAAAGGCCGCGCTAGCCGGCCGCCTGCTGAGCGAGGTGGAACCAGTTGATTTCAGTTCTTCGCCGCGTTTTCCAGCCACATCGCTGCATGGCTCCTTGCCCGGCGGTCGTGCGGCCCGCTTGCCGGATGCACATTAATATTTCACCCGGCTGCTCGCGGGGCGACTACACTGGCGTTACTTGTCGCCCCATGTGCACAGCTTACGAACTCGGCAAACGCGGCGGCTCGTTTCCTGACCAGGTGAAGGCCCGCGCGATGAAGGAATTGCTGGCGCTGGTCGGCACCTCGATCATCCGACCAACCCTGCCGGCGCCCGTGCTGATGCCGGACGGAGAGCTGCGGACCATGGCGTGGGGGTTCCGCCGCCCGGTGCCAGGCGGCAAGACTAAGCAGCTCTGGCGAACCATCGTGAACAGCCGGGAGGACAAGTTGCAGGGCAGGACGTGGAGCAAGGCCTTCGGGGAGCGAAGATGCCTGATCCCGGCCGCGGCCTTCTACGAGTGGACGGACGGCCCGACAGGTAAGGTCCCGCTCCGGTTTGAGCGGCCCGGTGACGAGTGGCTGTGGATCGCGGGCATCTGGGAGCAGGACAAGGAGCGTGGCGAATGCTTCTCGATGGTCACCACCGAGCCCAACGAGGTTCTGGCTGCCGTCCACGACCGCATGCCGGCGGTGCTGGCACCCGAGCAAATCGGACCCTACCTCGCGGGTGATCTGAAAGAGTTTGGCCCATCGGCGGTGGGACTCGAGTTCAGGGAGACCGCGAACTTCCTCAAGAAGCCCCCGAATCAGGGTGAACTTTTCTGAGCGGCACCGCGCTTCAGTCGGCCGGGGCGGCAGATACCGGAGCATCTCCGCTCCGCGAGCAGAGTATAGAGGAACCTGGGGTAGCAGAGGACGAGGTGCATGGGGTGACCCTTAAAGTGTTCATTTGACCACATCAAGAAAAAGCGCACGCTCCCCTGCCGTGCCGCCCGCCCCGCCAGTCTTCTCCGAGTTCCATGCCCTCTCCGCCTTCTCCTTCCTCCGGGGGGCGAGTCAGCCGGAGACACTGGTCCGCCGCGCGGCGGAACTGGGATACCGGTCGATCGCGATCACCGACCACTGCGGCTTCTACGGCAGCGCCCGGGCTCATTCCGCCGCCCAAGAGTTCGGCCTCCGCGCCATCGTCGGCACCACTTTGACCCAGCCGGACGGCTCCCGGCTGCCGGTACTTTGCGCCACCCGTGCCGGCTATCAGACATTGTCCCGGCACCTCACCGACCTCCACACCGGCAACCTGCGGCCACTCGGGTTGAACGCCGGCGACCTCATCGCGCTCAGTGGTGACCGGGAGGGGCCTGTCCTGCGCCACCTGCTGCTGGACCAGAAGGACCTGGCCCTGGCCGCCTTGGAAGCGCTGGTGGCCGCCTACGGTCGCGACAACGTGTTCGTGGAGATCCACCGCCATGAACAGCGCGACGACGCCCGGCTGAACCGCTACCTGATCGACCTGGCCGCCCACCTTCAGCTCCCCTTGCTGGCGTCCAACGCGCCGCTCCACGCGAACCGGGAGGACCGGATGCTCGCCGATGCCTTCACCTGCCTGCGCCACCACGTGCCGCTCGATACCGCGGGGCTGCTGCTGGCTGTCAACGGCGAGCGCCACCTCAAATCGCCGCGGGAAATGGCCGCGCTGTTCGCCGACCTCCCGCAGGCGCTCGACAACGGCCGCCGGCTGGAGGACCGGATCGGGTTCACGCTGGAGAACCTCGGCTATCGCTTCCCCGACTTCCTCGACGGGCGCGGCAACCCGTTCTCGCTCCCCGAGCAGGCGACCTTGCTGCGGCGCTTCACCTACGCCGGGGCGGCGGGTCGCTACGGCGCGGTCCCGGCCAAGGTCCGTCGGCAACTGGAGCACGAGCTGGCGATGATCCAGCGCCTCGGCTTCCAGGGCTACTTCCTGATCGTCCACGAGCTGGTCGAGTTCGCCCGCGGCCGGGGCATCCTGTGCCAAGGTAGGGGCTCGGCGGCGAACTCCGCGGTCTGCTACTGCCTCGGCATCACCTCCTGCGACCCGGTGGCCGGCGGCCTGCTGTTCGAGCGCTTCCTCTCCGACAACCGCAAGTCGTGGCCGGACATCGACATCGACTTCCCGTCGGGCGAGCGGCGCGAGGAGGTCATCCAGCACGTGTTCCGCAAGTATGGCGAACGCGGAGCGGCGATGACCGCCAACGTCATCACCTACCGTCCCAAGTCGGCGTTCCGGGAAATGTCGAAGGTGCTCGGCTTCCCGGCGGGGATCGCCGACCGCTTCTCCCAGCAGTCGAGCGGGTTCCGGCCCGGCGAACCGGAGGAAGGCGGCGAGGAAGCCAAGCCGGTCGACTTCGAGGCGCGGATGGCCAACCTGCTGCCGCCGTCCCATCCCCGCTTGCCCGCCTTGTCCCGACTCTACCACGCGGTGCTCGGGATGCCGCGCCACCTCGGCCAGCACTCCGGCGGCATGATCGTCTGCGACCGCGGCCTCGATGCCGTGGTGCCGCTCCAGCCGGCGACCATGCCGGGCCGCATGGTGGTCCAGTGGGACAAGGACGATTGCGAGGACCTCGGTATCGTGAAGATCGACCTGCTCGGCCTCGGGATGCTGGCGGCGATGGAGGACGCGCTGGTCATCTCCGCCGGCCGCGGCAAGCCGGTGGACCTCGCGACGATCCCGAAGGACGACCCGGCCGTGTACGACCTGCTCTGCCGCGCCGACACCATCGGCACCTTCCAGGTCGAATCGCGCGCCCAGATGGCGACCCTGCCGATCATGAAGCCGCGCTGCTTCTACGACCTGGCCATCGAGGTGGCGATTATCCGTCCCGGACCCATCGTCGGCGACCTGGTCCACCCGTACCTCAACCGGCGCTGTGGCAGGGAAAAAATCGACTACATCCATCCCGCCTGCGAGCCGATCCTCCGGCGCACCCTCGGCGTCCCGCTGTTCCAGGAGCAGGTGCTGCGGATGGCGATGGAGGTCGCCGGCTTCACCGGGGCCGAGGCCGACGAGCTGCGCCGTGCGATGGCCTTCAAGCGCTCGGAGGACAAGATGGAGCGCGTCACCGCCAAGCTGCGCGCCCGGATGACCGAGCGGAGTGTGAAGGCGGACGTCCAGGAGAAGATCGTCCACAGCATCGGCAGCTTCGCGCTCTACGGGTTCCCGGAGAGCCACGCCATTTCCTTCGCGCTGATCGCCTACGCCTCCTGCTGGCTGAAGGTCCACCGCACGGCGGAGTTCTACACCGGGCTGATCAACCACCAGCCGATGGGGTTCTATTCGGTCCACACGCTGATGCAGGATGCCAAGCGCCACGGCCTGCGGATCCTGCCGGTTTCCTGCGTCCACAGCGCCGTGGCGACCACCGTGATCAACGACCACACCCTCCGGCTCGGACTGCACCGGGTCAAAGGCCTAGGGTCGGCCACCGTGGCCCGCATCGTCGCGGAGCGGTCGGACCAGCCCTTTGCCTCCCTGGCAGACTTCCTGACGCGGGCGAGCCCGAACGAGAAAGAGCGCCGACTGCTGGCGAAGGCCGGCGCGCTGAACGACCTGCCGGCCGTCGAGCACCGGCGCGACGCCCTCTGGCAGGTCGAACTGCCGCTCTACAACGACCTGATCACCCCGGAGACCCGCGCCCCCGTCCTCACCATGATGACGCCGGCGGAACGCCTCGCCGCCGACTTCACGACCCAAGGAGCTTCCACCGGCCCCCACCCGATGAAGCTGTGGCGGGACCGGAATGGCAAGGAGTGCGTGTCCCGGGCCACCGACCTCCACGGCATGTCCCACGGCACCCCGGTCCTGGTCGCCGGCATGGCGATTTGCCGCCAGCGCCCGGGCACGGCGAAGGGACATTGCTTCATCTCGCTGGAGGACGAGACCGGGATCGCGAACTTGTTCGTGCCCAAGAAGACGTTCCAGCGGCTCAAGCGGGTGATCATCGCGGAGCCGTTCCTGATCGCGCATGGCCACGTGCAGATTTCGGAGGGCGACCAGCCGACGGTGTATGTCACCGAGGTCGAGCCGCTGCCCGGGATGCAGCCCGGACAGGCGGCGGGGTCGCATGACTTCCACTGAATTCGTTCTGACTTCGGTCGCCCATAGGTGGCCCAAGGCAGACTTGAGATCCTTGGCGACTGGTTCCCAGCCATCTCGCCCATTTCCCGGATGTCGTGACGCACGAATTCGAAACCGAAATCCAAAAGGCAATAGGATTTGGCCCGATTCCGCGCAACTCTCAGACGATCAGTCGATTAAGCTGTGCATTGAAAAAATTTGTATGATTCCATCGATGCACACTTTCTTTTGTTGTGCTCTCATTACCAGTGATTTGCGCGGTTTTCAAAAATGGCGATTCCGGCAATTTCGGTGCACAGGAGCCCCAAAAAGTGCTATTTCAGCCCACAAATCGCGACTTACGAGAATTTTCGGGGTCCCCTCGGGCGGAATCATACACAGAGTCGCCCCTGGTTTGCTCGATTCTACTCCCGTCTGACGACGATTCCCGCCCTCAGCTAAGACTGAGGTTCGCTGCGTCTCGACGGCCAACGAAGAAATGTCCCCAAATGGGGACCCGGTTCCCACGAGTTGCGGGGCCGGACAGAATGCTCGTGACCCTACCGGAGGTGGCGGTCATTTGAGCTGGAACGGCCCAGCAGGCTTCAGTGACTTCGAACCTTGGCTTCCGCGCGGGCCAGCAGCTCCGAAGGCTCCAGCTTGAGCCCGCGTGCCACTTTCAGCAGACAATCCAGCGCCGGCCGGCGGACACCCTGCTCGTAGTTCGCGATTGCCTGCTGCGACACGCCGCTGTCCTGCGAGAGCGCGTACACGCTCAATCCGAGTTCTTGCCGCCGGACTTGTATCTCCCGGCAGATGGCCTCGATCAGATCTTCCGACCATGCTCCACGCTTCACAGGCCCGCATGCTGGCCGCTCCTCGGATTGACACTTACCCTACGTTCGTGGAGTATCGCGTTAGCATGATCGACACCGATCCGTCCCATCGTCCGCGCCACAAGCCAGCCTCCGGTGAAAGTCGGGGCCCCTCCTCCTCACTCATGAAAGTCTGCCTTGCCGCAACGGTGTGCCTGCTGACGTCCTGCGACAAGCCGGCTCCCTTGAGCACGTCTTTTCGCCGCTCGGCGATGGATGCTGCGGGCTTGGTCCTACTGGTGAAGAACACCAGCGACAAGAGCCTCATCTGCAAGATGAGCGCCTCCAACAAGACTCTGAATAAATCGACGTCCTACACGTTTCCCCTGCCACCGCACGAAAGCACCGAGATCGGAATCTTGGAAACGGCTTGGTCGTTCCACACCGGCGAGAAGGTGAGAATCGAGGTGGAGGGATTTCGCACTCTTGCTTTCGAAGTCCCATGAACCCTTCCGAATTCAAGTTCTACTGCCCTCGCTGTGCAGGCTCCATTTCCGCGTCTCCGGAGTGGAAAGGTCTGGACTCCAACTGTCCCCACTGTGGCGAAGAAATTCAGGTGCCCCGGAGTTGTCCTTCGACCGTTGAAGTCACTGCTCCTCCGCTCCGCAGGTCCTTCCTTGTTTGGCTGAAAGCCCGGAGGGCCTTCGCGGTCACCATCGCTCTGGCCTTCGCCGTCTTTGCCGGAGTGCTGATCCACTCGCGCAGCGAGCTGAAGCGGGTGCAGAAGGAAGCGCCCTCAAGCTCGTCCGCGGTGGATCGCCCGTACGACCCCTTCGTGTTGGGCAACGGCTATCGCATCCAGAACCTCAGGCTTGAGGAAAGAGGCTCTGATGGCCGCGTCCATGTCCTCACGAACTCGGAAGAATACCAGGCATTCATGCGGGCGGAAGAAGATTACCGGATGAGACACCCGGCTCCCGTGCAGGAGGGCGGGGACAGCATCTGCTCCACCTGCAACGGAACCGGTAAAAACCGGAGTACTTCCGTGTCGAGCTGTACCGCATGTTCTGGTGGCGGCACCCGGCTGACACCCTCGGGTCACCGGATGATTTGCAGTGGTTGCGAAGGCACCGTGATCACACGCCAAGACCCGAACTGCATCTACTGTCAAGGGACCGGCCGCGTCGGACTACCCGGACAATGAGGCTATCGGGGACTGGCGGCCGGGTCGTGAAACGACACCGCCCTCCGGGTTATATGAGAGTGAATTACCCGCCGGCTTTTTCTGCGGGCACTTCCAACCTCACTTCAATATGCCCCGAACCTTGTATTCCCCCCGGCTCTCCGACGACGTGGTCCGCGCCCTTTACCGGGAAGGACAGCGACGCCGGATGCCCATGACGAGACTGGCCGACCTGCTCTTGCGGGAAGCCCTCGGCTCCGACACGGCGCTCACCGTGCTCCCGGATCCTCGACCCGCTGGTCCTCCCGGCCGCGCGGTCGCCTGAACCATCCCCCACCCCGTCCGGCGAAAGCCCTGGTCCTCCTGTGTGAGGTCCAGGGCTTCTTCGTTCTCGGGGATCCAGTCCCACCAAACATC
>NEUO01000019.1 GCA_002304315.1 Verrucomicrobiia bacterium Tous-C4TDCM | reverse complement strand
CCCGCGCAAACCCGACCCCGAAGCCGCCCTGCAAATCGCCCGATTCTGGGGATTCCCTCCGGAAAGCTGCCGCTTCATCGGCGACTCGACCATCGACATCGCCACCGCCCGCGCCGCCGGAATCCCGGCCGTCGCCGTCGCCTGGGGTTACCACGACCTCTCCGCGCTTGAAGCAGCGGGAGCCGACCGTTTGATCGAAAAAATCCACATGCTCCCCGCCATGCTCGGCGTTGATTGAGCTTCAGGAGGATCGGTGTTTACAATGGGATTACCCGGAAGGGCCGGCAGCCCTTTTCCTGCAAGGCATGCCACGTTTTCGCAAGAACGAGGTGGCCAAACCACCGGATCTGGTCCAGCCTGCTAGGTGGATAAGGCGGATAAAACCGCCGTCCATTCACCCCAAAAACAAACAGGAGTATTGAGATGCAAACTGCAAATGTGAACCTGCCTATTGTTGTCACCGTGCGTCATGAGGCCGTGACCGACTCGCTGCGCGACTACGCCCACAAGAAGATCGAGGGTCTCCACCTCGACTACCCGCGAATCATCGAGGCCAAAGCCATTCTTGACGTCCAAAAGAACCGGCACATCGCCGAAATCATCCTCTTTTGTGCGAACCACATCACCATCGAGGCCCACACCGAAGGGCAGGACATGTACGCCGCGATCGACGAGACGATCGACAAGATCGCCCGCCGGATGCGCAAGCACAAGACGCGCCTCATGAAGATGAAGCGCCCTCACCGCAACGAGTCGATCCGCCATTTGGATGAGCGGTTCTTCCGCGACGAGATCATCGACCACCCGGAAGAGTCCGAGAGGGATCCCGAGCCCTTCCTGGTGCATCCGGAGAAGTACCGCCTCAAGACGATGTACAAGGAAGACGCCGTCATGGAGCTTGAGCTCTCGGAACGCCCCTTCGTCCTCTACAAGAGCGCGCGCCGCGGCTGCCTGACCATCATCTACCGCCGCAAGGATGGCGAATACGGTGCCATCGACATCGCAGCCGAGGCCACCTGAGTCGCCCAAGTCTAACCGCCCGCCCCGGTCACCCCGGGGCGGGCTTTTTCTTTACCCCCTGGGACCGTGGAGTCACCGGCCCGCAGAATGGTCCCGGACGTTCCGCCTCGCTTTCCGCTCTACATCGCCGACCGATGGCTCGTCTAACATCGGGACCGAGGATCTTTCGTGGATCTCACGGCAAACTTTTGTGGCTTCTCGGCCGGATCCGCGAGTGTTTGCTCCACGCCGGATCATTCCGCTCCCATGTCCTCTTTCAGGCGATGCGGCAGTTCCATGCTTTCATGCAGGATGGACAGGACGCCGATCCCACCGTCCGGGAACTCGCGGAAGAAAAGATGGTGATGGCGAAAGCGGCTGCAAAACACGCCATGGAAACCATGCTCCTTCACCGGACGCCAAAAGGGCTTTCGTGAGGCAAGAACGCGGGCATGCGCCACTAGGTCGCCGACATACTGGTCCGCTTGTTCATCACCCCACGTTTCGGCGGTGTATTGCCAAATGGCGATCAGCCGCTCTCTGGCGGCGGGAAAAACCTCGACGCTCATCAGTGGGGATTCCGTCGGCGCTTCGCTTCGGTGATGATGTCCTTGTCGTTCAAGGGAACGAAATCGGCACGATCCGCTTGCATTCCCGCCCGCAATTCATCGCGCAGGAAATCCCAGCGACGGATTTCCTCGCGCTCAAAATCGCGGCGCACCAGATCGCGGATGTATTCGCTGGCCGACCCATAGAGACCGGTCTCGCCGGAACGTTGCTCAACGAACCTTCTCAAAACGCCGGAAAACCGCACATTTACACCTTCCGCCATGCTTTAACCTCCATCTTTCCCGTCCTACCACGCGTCCCACCAAAACGCAACCCTGTGGGACGAATCTGCCGATCCGGCGAGAAAGTCGGCGGCACGAACTTGTGAAAGCGAACGAGAAGGGGGCAAGGCGGGCGCCGATTTACTGCCGCTGTTCGACGGCCAAGCAACGGCAGGGCAAGGCCTGCGGCAGGGTTGAGCCAAGGGCTCCATGCCAGTCAGGCTTCGCATCCTGAAAAGGGCGCAAAGACGCCCGCCGCGTTCTCATCCCACTCTCTCCTAGGCAATGCGGACCGCCAAAACAAAGCGGCCCGCAGGGTGCTGCGGGCCGTTCTGACGAAAGTGGCGGAGAGAGTGGGATTGCCTCCGGCCATGCCAGTTTGCGCTTCGCGATCCTTGAACTTGCTCGCGAAGCTCGCCCCTGCGTTCGAACCCAGGGCCTGCGGCAGGGTTCTCATCCCACTCTCTCCTAGGCAATGCGGACCGCCAAAACAAGACGGCCCGCAGGAGGCTGCAGGCCGCTTCGATAAAACTGGCGGAGAGAGTGGGATTCGAACCCACGGTAGGTGTTAAGCCTACGTTCGATTTCGAGTCGAGTGCCTTAAACCGAGCTCAGCCATCTCTCCTTTTTGCGGCTGGGAGCGGAAAATTAGCAATCGCGACCGGCTTGTAAAGCCTCCGCTTCGGGCCTTTTGCAGGCCTGTGTCCGAAACCCGTCAATTCCCTTCCAGCCGGGCGCTCGCGGCAATGGCCGCCGGACGCTCCTCCACGGCTTGCTCGGCCTTTTCCGTATCTGCTGGAAACACCCGCGATACCGGCTCCACTCCGGAATTGCTCCGGCGCACGGCTTCCCGCGAAATAAAGTCAACCGCGGTCCCTGAAAGCAGGACTGCCGTGGCGGCCAAGCCCATCCCGATCACCCACCACCGGTCGGACAGTTTGGCGCGGCCATAGCCCGCTTCGCAGTCTTCAACTTGCCGCGCCTTGGGAGGCGTGGCGCGCCGGACCACTGTTGGGACGGTTTCGAAAGCCGGATGAATCAATCGCGGTTCGAACTCGAGATCCGGAACCGCAACCGGCCCATGATGCGCGCCGCCGACCCGTGAACCCGACGGGCAAGCCACATCGGAACGTCCGGCGAACGATTCAAAGTCCTCCGCAGGAAGACCTTCGACGACCCGGTCGCAAGCATCTCCGAGAAGCACTTTCCGCACGTCTCCGAGACTGACGAAATCCTCGAAAGCAACCGTTGAACCACCCGTCTTCTCATCGCCGCGCGGACTGACGGGCAAGGGGGTTAGGTTGTCGGGAAGAATCACAGCGCGAAAGAATTGCGAGAAGGTGTAGTCCCTGTGCTCGAAGATGGTCAATAATCAATTTTTCTTAAGTATCCCGCAGTTTTTCCAAAAAAAGACCTGCCGTTCCCAACCCCGCGGTGCTTGGCTGACGTCATGCAGGTCTCGATCATTATGACCGTTCTCGCTGCCGACCGACCCGGCCTTGTCAGCACCTTGTCGGAGACCATTGCCGCGTGCAGTGGCAGTTGGCAGGAAAGCCGGATGGCCCGCCTGGCAGGGCAGTTCGCCGGGATTCTCCGGATCGAATGCCCTGCGGACCAGGCGACCGCGCTTCTGGATTCACTCGCAGCCCTTGAAAGCCATGGCATCTCGGTGCTGGCCCGGCGCGAGGAGACGTCCCCGGAAGCACCCCGCGAAACCGTGTCGCTCGACATCGTCGGCAATGATCGCCCCGGGATCATCCGCGCCCTCTCCGCCGCCATCGCGGCGACCGGGGGCAATGTCGAAGACCTCTCCACCTCTCTCGAAAGCGCGCCGATGTCCGGTCATCCGATCTTCCACGCGAGGGGCGTGGTCGCCCTGGCCGCGGATGGAGACGCCTCCGGACTCATCGCCGCGATCGAGAACCTGGGCCCCGACCTTTCCGTCTCGATCGAGCGCTGATCGGTCACGCCGGGATGACCCGGGCGATCCAGGCGATCATGTGGGCGCCGGGAATCATCAGGAAGTGCGCAAGCACCGTGCCTAACAGGCGGCTGCCCGCCATGCCGAAGACCGCCGCCCGCAGCCGGGTATCGCCTTCCCGCGCGTTCCTGGCCGCGCCGTCGGTGACGTAGGACAGGTAGGGATCGACGAAGGCGAACAGCATGATGGTGCCGAAGAAATTCACCACCGCGGAAAGCTGGCCGGTCGTCATCCGCAAGTCCGGCGCGTAAACCCCGGCGTAAAGCGAACTGAGCACCCCGGTGGCCAGCAAAGCGGAGCCGATCACGTTCATGGCGAAAATGTTCCAAGGCAGGCGGTGGCTCGCCGCGAGATAGCTGAAGTTCGCCTTCGAAGGCACTGTCCACGACGCACCGAGCGCCTTGAGGCCCGGCTTGCTGAGCGCGTATTTCACCATCCGCGGCAGCGAGGGAAAGCGGTCGAAGGCCCCTACCACACTGGTCACATAGCGCTGGAACATCGGGATCAGGCAGGCGCCTAACAGGGTGGCCGCGCTGGCGGAAAAGATCAGCAGGTGGAACTCGTGCTGGAGTCCATCGGTGAGGCCCGTATCGATGCCCGACTCGACCCGCTTCGATAGCGCGGGGGTCAGCAGCGTATTCGAGGTCCGCGATACCAGCACCAGGATATTGAACAGCGAAAGGCAGAAGGCCACCTTGCCGGTCCGCGCGCCCGCGATCCGCACCCCGTAGGACAGGGTCGCGATCAGATGGATGATCGCGATGAAGAAGCAGAGGTAGTAAATCGGCATCGGTCGCGAGGGCTTTAGCCTCCACTCATCCGCCCGTCAATCGTGCCGCCCCGGAAGCCGGGGGTTGAACCCCGCCGCTGGGGGAGCCTATGCTTCGCCCATAGCCCATGGAACACGAGTTGCTCGATCTCATCCGCACCGAAATTCTCGACTCCGCCGAGCCGCTCACGCCGCGGGGTGACCTGTTCGGGGCGGGGCTGGACTCCATGAGGATCATGCAGCTTCTGTTAGTCATCGAGGATCGCTTCGACGTGGCGATCGATCCCGCCGACCTGTCGCGTGGGAATTTCTCCACCGCGGAAAAGATCGCCGCCCTGGTCGCTGAAAAACAGGCCCCCGCCAGCCGCTGATTCCCTTCCGTGCCGGCGTCCCTCCAGATCTTGCCTCCCCTGCCCGCAACGTGCAGCGATTGCTTCCTGCTCGGCTTGGAAAGCTTGATGCGCCGCGGCGGACAGGGCCACCACCTCGCGGTGACGGTTGTCGAGTGCGAGGGCAAACCGGACCTCGTCACCATCCGTCGCACCGCCGAAATCCTCGGCCGCCGCTACCCCATCCTCCACGCCGGAATCCGCCGCAGCCGGCGCGACTGGATCGCGCGCTGGAACCTCGATCAAGCCGCGGCGATCCCGGTGGAAACCTGGCACCTTCCCGATGCCCCGGCTGAGGGGAGCGGGATCAAGTCCTTGGAAGACTTCATCTCCGCCCGCCTCAACGGTCACGACATCGACATCCGTGCCACCGGGCCGAACCTGCGGCTCCACGTCGTCGTCACTGGCCCGGACCGCTGGTCTCTCCTGATAGTCTGGAGCCACTCGCTGCTCGATGCGGTCGGCATGATCAAATTCATCCGCGAGCTCGCTTCGCCGGGAGATGATATCACTCCCCGGTCCGGCGGTCTGGAAGAAGCCGCGCCACAGGCCGCGATGTCCGAGGCCTACCGGCAGGCGCTTCCGATGATCGAGGAAATGCGCTCCTTCCCCGCATGGCGGGTCCGCTCACTCCATCGCAAAGGCGCGTCGCCCGGCGCAAGCCGCGTCGAGGTCGTGAAATTCGACCGCAGCGCCACCGCAGCGATCCGCGCGAAGATGGCGGCAACGGCCGGCGAACTACTACTTCTCCCGTATTTCGCGAGCTGCGCCGCCCGGGCCGTGCAAGCGGTCATCGCAGCCCGCCACCCGGACGAACAGGTTCCCGTGTTGCTGTCCCTGCCGGTCCAGCGCCAGAGCGACTCCTCTAAGCGGCCGCTGTTTCAGAACCACATGGTGCCTTACACCGTGCTGCTGACGGCAGAAGAACTCGCCGAGCTGAAGCCCGCCGCCCGCGCGCTCTTTCGCAAGTATTCCGACTTCATGCGGCGCAAGCTGCCCGCCGCGATGGACGCGCTGATGCGGATGATGGAGCGCTGCCCGTCGCGCTGCTACAATCTCCCCGCCTTCCATTACATGCGCGGCGAGCTTTGCACGTTATTCCACTCGCACACCGGCGAGTTCGCGCCCGGGCTGGATTCGCTGTTCGGCTCGCGCGTCTTGAACGGCTACCATATCCCATCGGTTGGCTCGCCCCCGGGCATCGGCATCTTTTTCTCCGAGCACGAAGGCCAGCTCACCCTGACTCTTTCGTGGAAAGACGGCTGCCTCGCGCCGCTGGAACTCGGGCTGCTCAAAGCCACCCTCGCCGACGACCTCGGCGCTCCCGTCCCGTGAACCTGATCGAAGAAATCGCCCGCCGCCATGATCCCGCCACGCTCGCCGTGGTCAGCGGGAACCGCCGCGTGACTTATGGCGAACTCTTTGAACAAGCACGGCAGATCGCCGGGCTGATTCCGAGCACCGGCCGCATCGCACGGGTCGGCCTGCAATGCCCGAACGGGGTGTCCTACATCGTGCTCTCGATGGGCGTCCTGCTGTCCGGGGCCTGCCTGGTGCCGCTGGCGGAGGAACTCACCGATGCCGAGCGCGCGGAGATCGCAGCGACCACCTCGCTCGACTTCATCCTGGCCGCGGATGAGCTCGCGTGGCACGGCCCGGAGGAAATCATCGCCGCTGCCGAATCGGACGGCACGCCGTGGAAACTCCATCGCGGGATGAATCGAACACCTGCATTTCCGGAAGACGGTTTCCAAGCGCTGAACCCCGCTTTCATCCGCTTCAGCTCCGGCACCACCGGCACCAGCAAGGGCGTGGTGCTGTCGCACGAAACACTGCTCGCCCGGATCACCGCCGCGAACGAAGGGCTACAGATCGGCCCGTGCGACCGGGTGCTATGGATGCTGCCGATGGCCCATCATTTCGCGGTATCGATCGTGCTCTATCTCCACGCCGGGGCGACCACCGTGCTGGAGCATTCGTCGATGCGCGAGGACATCCTCGCCACCGCGGAGAAGCATGCCGCGACGGTGATCTACGGGTCGCCGTTCCACTTCGCGATGCTGTCCGGAGACACCGGCGGCTTCATGTGGCCCGATCTGCGCCTCGCCGTCGCCACCGCCTCCGCCTTGCCGGAAGCGACCGCGCACGCCTTCGACCGGCGCTTCGGCAAGCCGCTTCACCAGGGACTCGGGATCATCGAGGTCGGGTTGTCGGTCATCAATCTGGATGCCGCGCGGGAGAAACCGATGTCGCTCGGCAAACCGCTGCCCGCCTACGAGGTCGAACTGCGCGACGACGAATTCCACGTGCGCGGCCCGGGACTGTTAGATGCTTATCTGGTCCCGTGGAATCCTTCCCCTCTCGACGACGGCTGGTTCGCGAGCGGCGACCTCGTGCGTCGCGATGACGACGGCCATCTCTTCCTGATGGGCCGCAGGAAGTCGGTGATCAACGTCGCGGGCATGAAAGTCTTTCCGGAAGAAGTGGAGCGCGTGCTCAACGATCATCCCGCCGTCGCGCGTAGCCGCGTGCTCGGCCGCGAGCATCTGCAGATGGGCCAGGTTCCGGTCGCCGAGATCATCCCCGCCGATCCCGCCGCGCCGCCGAAGCCGGTTGAGCTCCAACGCCACTGCAAGGCCGTGCTTTCCGCCTACAAGGTGCCGATGGTGTTCAGGATGGTGGACGAATTGCCGCTCACCGCATCCGGGAAGATCAAGCGCCTCGCCTAGTCGCTCGGAGCTGCGGGGAAGTTTTGACGCTTCACACCCCAACTGCCTATCTTGTCGCCAACGAACGCGGGAAGGCCCGTGTGCCAAGCCGGTCGTGTGGCCACCATGCGACCTCTCCGGGGCTACCCCGGGGGATCGACACTCCGAAGCATCACGAGGCGAGGGCCCAATCACGCTGCCGCGTGAGACCGCCCGCGCCAGACAGGACGCGTTGGCGCGCGGTTCTTTCCCGCGTTCGCTCCCTTTTCACGATGCCCTCGCAAGCCCAGCACGTCCGCCGCCTCGCCGCCGCCCTGGCAGCCGGGCCGATGGACGATCGAGAGGCGATGTTGGCCCGGGTGAAGCCGCTGGTCGGCGACTTGCGCAAGGCCCGCTGGCTGGAGCCGCTGGTTCGAAACCTGAGCCTCGAGTTCGGCGAAGCGCCGCGACCTGCGATCCACCACGTCGCCGGGCGGATCCTTGGTCACCCGCCCTTCGTCAAAGCCTGGATCGCGGGACAAGGCCGCATCCTGCCGCTGCCCGTCACGCCTCAAATGGCGCCGGCGATGGGCGCGCCGCGGGATTGGCAAATCCCGGCCATCACGAACCTGACGGAGCTCGCCGACGAGCTGCGGCTCCATGGCGACGATCTCGGCTGGCTGATCGCCCATGGCCAGGCCGATCATTATCGCCACCGCTGGCAGGCGAAGCCGAAAAGCGGCCGCTTCCGATTGATCGAAAGCCCGAAGACGCTGCTAAAATTCGCCCAGCGTCAGGTCCTCCGGAGAATCCTCGACGCCATCCCGCCGCATGAAGCCGCGCGGGGGTTCCGGCCGGGGAATTCAATACGCGATTTCGTGGAGCCGCACACGGGTCGGGAGCTGCTGCTGCGCTTCGACCTTGAAGATTTCTTCCCTTCGCTCTGCGCCGCCCGCGTGCTGCGGATTTTTCTAACAGCCGGCTATCCCGAAACGGTCGCCCGGGCCCTGACCCGGCTGACCACACGGGCCACACCGCATTCCACTCTGGAGGAAAAGACGCTCGCCTGGGCGGAACGACGCCGCCTTGCAACACCCCATCTCCCCCAAGGCGCGCCGACTTCGCCGGCCTTGGCGAACCTCGGCGCGTTCCGGCTCGACTGCCGCCTGGCCGGGCTGGCGGAGGCGGCCGGCGCGAGATACACAAGATATGCCGACGACCTGCTGTTCTCCGGCGGGGCGGATTTCGCACGACAGTCACGACGTTTCGAAACGGCGGTCGGGGCGATCATTCTCGAAGAAGGATTTCGGCCGAATCACCACAAGACCCGCGTCCTGCGGCAGGGGCAGAAGCAGCACGCGGCGGGTCTCGTCCTGAACGACAAGCCGAACATCGACCGCCGCGACTTCGACCGGCTCAAGGCCGTGCTGACCAACTGCGTCCGGCATGGCCCGGCTTCCCAGAACCGCGACCATCATGCTGACTTCGCTGCCCATCTCCAAGGCAAGCTGGCCTGGGTGCGCTTCATTCATCCCGGGAAGGAAGAGAAGCTGCAGGGGATCTTTGACAAGATCGACTGGGATTAGCGCTCCCTGGGACCGCGTGCGACCGGCTCGCCGAAGCACGGGGACGGCCACTTTGGCGATGCAGCCTTGAATGGGCTGCGAGCGTCGATGGACCGCTCTGCGGGGCAGAGCCTCCGCGCACCCGGTGGCCACCGGCTAGCAGCAGCACGGGGACGGCCACCTTTGGCACTGCGGCCTTGAATCGGCTGCGGACTTCCATGGACCGTTCTGCGAGCCGCTGGCACGCGGTCCCGGGGGATTTTGGCTTCGCCAAAGTCCGGTGGAACGCGAAGCTTCGTCCGTTCCACCATGACACCCGACCTTGCCATTCTCGGTGCCGGGCCCGCGGGCTCGACGCTGGCCGCCTTGCTCGCCCAGCGCGGCTTCAAGGTGCTGGTTTTCGACGACGCGAAGCGCCCCGACCTGCTGGTCGGCGAATCGCTGGTGCCGGCCACCGTGCCGGTCATGCGGCGGCTCGGGATCGAGGAACGGGTGGCCGCGTATTCGCAGCGCAAGCCCGGCGTGACCTTCCTGCATCGCCAGGGCACCCGGCTCGATTTCACCTTCGGCGTGGTCGCGGGGACGGTGCCGTATGCCTACAACATACCGCGCCCGCAGTTCGACGACACGCTGCGGGAGCGGGCGGAGGAACTCGGCGCACGCTTTATCACGCATCGGGCGGCGGTCGCGAAAGGCGACGACTCGCGCGAGATCCGGCTGACGGCGGAGACCCTCGCGGCCGCAGGCCTGACGGAGCATCCGAAGTTGCTCATCGATGCCACCGGTCGCGCCCGTTCGTTCGCCCGGACCCTGGAAATTGGCGCGAAAAGCGGGGACCGCAGCGATGTCGCCTACTTCGCCCACTATGAGGATTTCGAACATCCCTTCCCGCCGGAGGGCCAGGTGGTGATCAGCATCCTCGATCATGGCTGGAGCTGGCGGATTCCCCTGCCCGGCCGGCTGTCGGTGGGCGTCGTGGTTCACAAGGAAGCGGCGAAAACTTACGGTGACACGGCCGAAGAGCGGCTGGAGCATGCATTGAAAACCGAGCCCTTGCTCAAGGAGCATGCGAAGCGCGCCAAGCGGATCACGCCGGTGATGACCTACACCAACTACCAGCTCGTCTCCGACCGCGGCCACGGCCCGGGTTGGGCGGCCTGCGGGGATTCGTTCGGCTTCGTCGATCCCATGCTCTCTCCCGGCCTGTTCATGGCGCTGGAGTCGGCGCGGCTGTTCGACGAGCATGTCTTTGCCAAGGGCCCCGGAGTACTAGATTCACCGGAGATCCTCGCGGCCGGCTTCGCCGCGGCGGAGGTGGAGCTTCACGACTGGCACGAGAGCTGGCGCGAGCTGATCCGGCACTTCTACGACGGCGGGATTTTCTCGATATACGAGACCGGCACGAATTTCTCCGCACAGTTCAAGGGCTGGCCAGGGATCCGCTTCGTCGAGGACCACATGACAAAGCACATCGCCTCGATGGCATCCGGTGCTTTCACCCGGCGGAAATACAGCCGCGGCCTGGTGAACTTCATGCGCCAGCACATGCTCCGCAACTGTCGGCCGCCGGAAGATTACGCGGTGCTGCCGGCTTGCCCCTGAACGGATGCTTCGACAAACTCGCTACCAGCCTGACGGCGGGAAAATTGGCTTGGTCGCTTCATATTCCCTGCGCCCCTTGAGCGCCGACTGGACTCGCTGCAACTGCTCCTGATCAAAGCCGAAGTTGGAAAGACCTTGCTCGACCAAGTCCGGAGGAAGGATTGCCGACGGCTCTAGCCGCTGGTAACGATCTTCTCCAACGAATGAAGGTGCGCGAGTGAGTAGAGCGAGTTGGAACGCCTGCTGATCCTTCGACTCAATCTCCCGAATCAGATCGATCACCGCGGTTGGACGGTGCTTCGCCAAGGCAGGCAAGGCCCGGTTCTGAAATTGGGGCGATTGGAGAAGCTCGGAACGGCTTTCGATCCATCGGAGCGCGGCATCGGGGTTGTTCACTTCATAAGCTCCCGCCCAGTTTTCAACCAACAGCCCGATGCGATCCCCTTCCCATTCCTTTTCGGAATCCCATTGTTCGCGTTTGGCGTCAGTCTCCAGCCACCACTTCACCGCCTTGTCGGGCTGTTGGTCTGCCCAGCGACTGGCGAGCATCAGAGGAAGTGCGTATTCCGGTGGCCAATCAACGAAGGTCCAGTGTCCAAGGGCGCGAGGGATCTCCTCGTTCAAACTGAGAAAACCTTCGAGATTGGCTGCCTCGTGCTCAAAATCGGCAGTGGGGGGCAATCCTTGGTAGTAGCCAATCGATGCGGCAGGCAGGTCTTCAGGCGGAGCTGTATTTAGACTCTCAAACGCCTCCGCCGGATTCGACTTTGACCATGATTCGAAGACCTCGGAAGCAATCTCGCGAGATTCACCGGTAGCCCGCAAGGGATGGCCGAGAGTGCCTTGGTCCAAGCTCAGGAAGTAGTTCCAAGCCTCCCGGGGCGCGACCGTGCCCCAACCTTGAAGAACGTCGCACTGAAGCGAGAGTCCGTAACTTCGATCTTTGATTCGCACCGCGATCCGCGCGAGCGCTTCCTCCGGATTCAGTACGCCGAGCCTGCGGTAGAGCTTGTGCTCAAGGCTGTGACTGTTTCCGGAAGTCTCGCTGTGATCTAGCAACGCAAGGCAGTCATTCATCTTGAGAGTGCTGATCCACTCACCCGTCGCAGTGTAGTAGCGGCCCCAAGCTTCCCAATCTTGGGGTACCGGTGGCTTTCTGGTTCCGTCGAGAACCTGCAGAAGCTCCTCGCGCGCCTGCTCCGATGTCAGCCTCGTCAACTTCCGGCCCGATGCAGTCTCTTCATTCGAGGCCGCGTCGCTGTGCCCTTTCTTATCGGGAATCAGAAAGATCCCTGCGATCAAGGCGGCAATCGCCAGGAGCAAGATGGCACGGGCCTGCATGACCGGAATCACTAACCCAACATCTTCACACACGCCAGCACCGCCGAGCAGACCAACAGCCCGAGCGCTGCGCCGCCCAGGACGACATCGACGGTGGTGGTGCGCGGGCGGTGCGGGGAAGAGGACTTGGGAAAGACCAGCGCGGCGTAAACCATGCCGGCGATCAGGCCGCCGGCATGGGCGGCATTGTCGATGAAGTGGCTGAACACGACACCGATGCCCGCGGTGAGCAGCACGCCGGCAAGCAGGCGACGGCGCGCGCTTTCGGGGACCAGGCGGCGGTGCATCGACTCGAACACCAGCAGGAAGCCGAGCAGGCCCATCAGGCCGCCGGACGCGCCGACCGACACCTGTTTCATGTAGCGGGCGGAGGCTTCGCCACCGATCCAGGCGCTGATCGCGAAGGCCATCGCGAAGTGCGGCCAGCGGGCGAAGACTTCGACGCGTTTGCCGAGATAAGCGAGCGCCGAGGCATTCATCAGCCAGTGGATCCAATGGCCGTGAAGGAAGGGCGCGGTCAGCAAGCGCCACCAATCGGTGGCCGCTCCGGCGGACTTGGTCAGGCCGGCCATCCAGACCGTCGCCATCGGCAGCGGCGACCTCCATTCCACCACGACCTGCACCAGACCGACCAAGGCCATCAGGCCCAACAGCAGGCGGGTCGCGGGAGATTTCTGGAGGGAGAGCCACGTTTCAAAGCGCAGCACGGGAGCATCGGCCGCCATCTCGCCGGCCGCCCAAATACGGGCTTTCTTGAGGCGTTTGCGGCCTTGATACCATGGGATGAAGCCGAGGATCAGGAAGAGCAGCAAGGCGAGGCCGGTCGATCCGCTTGCCATGACCTTGCCGGTCTTGAACCCGTTCCAAGCCAGCATCACGCCGAATGCCGCGCCGAACATCAGCATCTGCCGCTTGCCTTCCTCGATCTCCCAACCGGCCCAGCGGATGCGGGCCTCGCGGAGCGCCGGGTGCAGGGCGGGGATCTCCTCGGGGAGGACGAAGCCGGGCGCGTCGGGCGTCCAGACCAGATCGACCCGCGCGCCGGCATCCTTGACGATGGCTTGGGCGAGTTCCTCGAAGCCGGCGCACGCGACCCGGCGGCCCTTGCGATCGACCCAACCCCAGCCCGGGCCGGCTTCCGAGAAAGCATCAGCGCGTGCCCAGACGGGGAGATCGGCATCGGTCATCATTCCGGTGGCGAGTCAAGCGCGGGACAGGCCGGATCGCCAAGGGCAAATCCCAAGGCAAAAAACAGGCGCGGGGCGAATCCGCCACGCGCCTTGAAAAATCCAAATTCCCGGCTCAGGGCTGTTCGGGGGTTGTGCTGTCTGCCGGGGTGGCGGGTTCGGCCGGGGCTTCGGTCGGCTCCACCGGGGCCGGGGTCGCGGAAGCGTCTTCAACAGGTGCCGGGGTTTCCACCGGGGCGGCCGGGACTTCTACGGGGGCCGGAGTTTCGACGGCGGCCGGAGTTTCCACGGCCGGAGTCACGGCTTCAGGTTCCAAGGGCTTCTCATCGGTCGGGGTCACGGTTTCCACCACGGCAGGCGCGGGCGGAACGACCTCGGCCACCAGGCTCTTGCGGTTGTTGGCGCTTTGTTTGCCAATCATCACGGCGAGCGCGAGGGTGATCACGAAGAACATCGTCGCCAGATAGACGGTGGCCTTTTGCAGGACGTTGCTCGTGCGGGCACCGAAAAGCTGGTCGGTGGTGCCGGACCCGAAGGCCGCACCGAGGCCCTCGTTCTTCGGACGCTGCATCAGGATGATCATGCTCATCAGGAGGCAAACGATGACGAAAACAAAGAGCAGCAGGTTGATGCTGATGTCGAGCCAGGTGGCGAGAACGGTCATGGGGGGCGGACTATAGGACGCGGTGCCCCCGTGTAAAGCGGGGTTTTTGCGGGGGAAAACGAGGGGAGTTCGTCGTGCAGTGGCGGCATCCCATTCCATGACCTGGGGAGGTCAGTTGGACGGACGGGTCTTGAACTCCGACAGGCCGATGACGGTGGGCTTGGCCGTGCTCGATTCGATGGCGGCGATGCATTTGTCCAACTGCTCCACTGGCTCGCTTTTCGCATTTCCCCTTGCTGCCGCGGCAAATTGCGCGCGGACTTCGCTCAATTGTGGAAGGACGGCCTTGGCGTGGATGCCGTAGCACTGGAGATATTTGATGCAGGGTTCGACACGTTTTCCCGAGCCCCATCGGGCGGGTTCGATCACGGAAATGCAGAGCGCCATGCCTTCGCGGATTTGCAGGCGCGAGAGCAGGTCGAGGCCGGCGAGGCGGATGCCGTCGCCGAACATCTCATTGCTCGGCGCGAGGTTTTCGACGGCTTTGACGATGCTCGGCAGCAGTGCGACGAGTTCGGTGTCCGAGAGATGGGTGAAGGTTTTGCTCACCGAACCACGCGGGATGCTGTCCTCGTGCGCGAGCAGCGCCTGGAGCGCGGGGATGAGCTTGGCGCGGTCCACCCCGTCGAGTGATTCGGCGATGATGCTGCGCGGGCCGCGTTCGCCGGGAAAGGGCGAGAACAGCGCAAAGCTGGCATAGCGCGCGGCCTGCCGACGCGGGTCGGCGGGATTCGGGCGGACGATGAGCGCGAGCAGGTCGCTCACGCTGGCTTTGCTCTCGCCGGGGCCGAGATCGGGGAGCGCCCTGGCGGCGAGGCACTGGATCCATGGGTCGGAGTCTTGCAGTGCGGCACGGAGTTGGGGTGCGGCGGCATCAGCGCGCGGACCGAGCGCGCCGAGAGCGGCGCAGGCTCCGTAGCGGGCGTCGCGATTGTTGCCCGCGAGCATTTTCAACAGCGCGGGCAGATGGTCGCCGTCGCGTTTTCCGAGCGCGGCAGCGGAGCGTCCGCGGACGAAGGGCGACCAGCTTCCGAGGCCGGCGAGCAGTTGCTCCGTGGTGCGTTTTTCGAAGAGGTTTTCGTCACCCTTGTAGGTGTAGTCGCACCCGGCGGCGATGACGGCGGCGGTTTGCGCGGCATCGAGCGGCAGGACGGTGAACGGCTTTTTACCCGTGAGACGCAGGTTTTTCAGCGGCATCGCGTAGCCGAGCAGATAGCTGCCGCTGCAATCCCAGCTGGTGTATTTTCCGTGCTCCTCTTCGCCGACGGGCGAGCCTTGATAGCCGAAAGCCGTGTCCCAGCCTCGTGCGAGGTCGTAATACCACGCGTGCTCCTTCAGATACGCGCCCGTGGTGAGCGGGCCGCAGCGCGCGACGCCAGAGAGCGCCCAGAGCATGTTGAAAAAGTTCCCCGTATGCCCGCGCTCCCGCTCGCTGTAGGCGGCGGCTGACATTTTCGCGAAAAACTCCGCCGCCTCGCGGTCGCCGAGCAGGTCGAAGAACACCGCCGCCGCGGCGCACTTGCCATTGTCCTCATGGGCGAAGAACGGCTGGTGATCGCCGTAGGGAACCGCGCCTTTGTTCACAAACCAGCGAAGCATCCTGGCCGACTTCACGAGCGCCCCGTCGACGTCCGCGTGTTTCACACCCGCCTCGCGGGCGAGCGCCAACCCGATACTGAGCGACAGGCCCGGCGCATTCATCGCGCCGTAGCCTTCGAGATTCACGCCGTCCGGCGAAAAGCGATGCCCCCAATTCCCCACCGCGCTCTGCCCGCGCGCGGTCTCCAGCGCGAGCCGCTCCAGCCCCGGCAGCAGGGACGTGTCGCCAGTCGCCGTGATGTATTCCGCGAGGAACATCATCACGTAGCCGTAGGACCACGAGAGGTAACCCTTGTCGGTGAAGTCCGCCGCCCACTTCGCCTCCTTTTGTAAAAGCGGCATCCACTCCTTGTTGCCACCCGCCAGCAGCGCCAGCGCGTTGCAGCCGCGCACGATGCCGTGCATTCCCTTGCCGTAGTCCGCCGCGCCCATGCGCTGCGCCAGCGAGGCAGCGCCCAGTTCGTAAATGCGCTTCGATTTCGCACAGGCATACGGTGCGGCGGCGCTGTAGCTGCCGAGCACGGGCAGTTTCAGTTCCACCCGTTCGGATTTCCCCTCGCGCCAAACCTGCAGCGGCAGTTTGCCGCCGCCCTTGTCCGACTCGGCGATCGCGATCGCCTTGGCAAACTGCACCCGGGCATCGTCCGCGAAATTCCGGCTGCCCACGCCAAGAATCACATCACCGACTTTCAGGGTGCCGTCCGCCGGGGATCCCTTGGCCACGGCCGTCACCAGAATCTGCCGCGCCTCGTGTGAATGTCCATTGGCGGTGAAAATCCATCCACGTGCGCCGGTCGGCCCGAGCGCCCAATCGTGCGGCGCGTCCTTCGGGAGCGTTGCCCCTTGGGTGAAGTCGGGCATTTTGGTCGCCAGGGCTTTCTCCGCGGCGGGAGCCGGACCGGGCGTGGCAAGGATTGCGACAGCGCTGAAGAGGCTGAGGGTGGATTTGAACATACTTTTCTAAATTAGAGTGAGGGCGCACTTTGAAATGCACCGTGGCCATTTATAAGCTGAGAACGGCTGTGGCTTTACGCCGAAACCCGGCGTGGGGAATCAGGAATTTTCAAGAACCAGGGTGTAACCGTCACCGAGCGGGACTTCGGATGCCCGCCATGCAGGGCTTCGGCTCCATGGTCTCGATCTCGAAGGGCGGCGGTGGCGATGGCGTGGCATGACGGAACTTCGCCCTTGGCAGCGGGCCGGGCGGGTCCAAGCTGCCTGCCAATGATCGCTCGGCTGCGCGGAAAAGTGCTGGAGGCCTACCCGAACCGACTGGTGGTGGACACCGGCGGGGTGGGCTACGAGGTCCACGTGCCGCTTTCCACCTTCGACAAGCTGCACGCGGCGGAAGGGGTGACGGTGGAATTGCGGACTCACTTGAATGTCAGCCCGCGCGACATGGTGCACACGCTTTACGGCTTCGCGACCGAGGAAGAGCGGGACATTTTCCTGTTGCTGATCGACCGGGTCAGCGGCGTCGGGCCATCGGTGGCGCTGGCGGTGCTCAACGGGATGCCGCCGGCCCGTTTCAAGGCCTGCGTGGCGAACGGCGATGCGGCGGAGCTTTCGAAAATCAAAGGCCTGGGAAAGAAAACGGCCGAGCGGATCATCCTCGAACTGAAGGACAAGGTGGGCGTGGCGGACACCTGGCAGGAGGTGGCGAGCGGCCAGATGGCCCCGGCCACCGCGGATGCCGAGCTCGCCTTGATGGCGCTGGGCTACAAGCAGGTCGATGCGCGGAAAGCGATCCGCAAGGTGGTCGACATCCAGCCGGATGCCTCGGTCGAGGAACTGGTCCGCGGCGCGCTGAGATCGATGCAATGAGCCTGAGCTTGGAACAGATCACGGCCGCGATGCCGGAGGGCGGGCTGTTTGACGGCGGCTGGAAGTTTTCCCCGGAGCCGCTGCGGCTGACCAAGGCGGAGGGGCGTTTCATCACGTCGCTGGGGCATCCGCTGGCGCATTTCCAGCAAGCCTGCGACGAGCTTTACCGGCGCAGCGCGGCGGGCAAACTGCCGGGGTGGATCGCGGCGCTGCTCGATGCCGGCAAGCCGGGCTGGATGGCGGACTTGCAAAAGAAAGTCGAGACGCGCACGAACCTCCCCCGGGTGATCCGGCCGGACCTGATCCTGACCGAGGGCGGCTTCGCGCTGACCGAGCTGGACTCGGTGCCGGGGGGAATCGGGATCACCGCCTGGCTGTCCCGTCTCTACGCCGATGCCGGCTACCCGGTGCTCGGCGGGCGCGACGGGATGATTGCGGGTTTCTCATCGGTGCTGCCGGAGGGCGGGGCCGTCCTGCTTTCCGAGGAGTCGGCGGACTACCGTCGGGAAATGCAATGGCTCGCCGGCGAGGCGGGCGGCGGGAGGACGGTCGAGGCCGCGGAAAACTACTTGCCGGACGGACGGGCGGTTTACCGGTTCTTCGAGTGGTTCGATTGGCAGGCGATCCCGGAAGCCCGTCGTCTGGCGGAACTCGCGGCGGCTGGCGAACTGAGCCTCACGCCGCCCTGCAAGCCGCATTTGGAAGACAAATTGTGGATCGCCCTGCTTTGGACGCCGGCACTGAAGCCGGTCTGGGAGAGGACTTTGCGCGGCAGCCACCTCGCGCGCGTCCGGGAGATCGTCCCGACCGGCTGGGTGGTCGACCCCGCCCCCTTGCCGCCGCAAGCCGCACTGCCGGTGCTCGGGGTGAACTCGTGGGAGGAGGTCGCTGGTTTCAGCCAAAAGCAGCGGCGGCTCGTTTTGAAAATCAGCGGCTTCCACGAGACCGCCTGGGGCTCGCGCGGGGTCCACATCGGGCACGACTTATCCCAAGCGGAATGGTCAGAACGGGTCCACGGGGCGATGGCCGATTTCGAAAGCCAGCCGTGGATCATGCAGGAATTCCGTGAAGGTCGATTGGTCGAACATCCGGTGTATCAAGACGATGGCAGCGTCGCCATGATGCGTGGCCGGGTGCGTTTGTGTCCCTACTTTTTCACTGATGATCAAGGGCATACCGCCCTAGCTGGGGCTCTCGCCACTTTGGCTCCGGCCGACAAGAAAAAGATCCACGGCATGCGCGACGCGGTGCTTTTGCCCTGCGTGATCGAGTAAATTTTCGGGATGGATCGCGCCGTCCACAGCGCTAGAATCCCGCCATGCGTCTGATTTTCCTCCTGCTCTGCGCCGGTTCTTTTACGGCCTTCGGTCAGGCGAACACCCCGCCGCCCGAGTTCGTCGAACGCGCCGGCCAGTGGATGATTTCGACCGACCCTTCCAAGCGCCAGGCGGCCTACCGTTCCTGGCTCCAGCTCGGCCCGGGAACGATGGAAGCTTACGAAAAGGCTCTACGGAGCACCTTGAAATATCACGACCAGAAGATCGACAAGCTGGCGCGCGGCGAAGGTGCCAGCAATCCCTACGAAGCGCACGATGCCGCTTTAAGCGAACTGGAAACCGAGCGCGAGCGGGTGATGGTGCTCATTCGCACCGACTGGAACAAGGACGGGAAGAAGGTCGCCATGCTGCGTGAGGAAATGGAGGGCCTCACCAAACTCCACGGCAAGGTCAACAAGCTCGCTTCCGCCAACACCTCCAGCTTCGACACCGCTCTCGACGCCTCCGTGCAGGGCATGTGCGAGATCACACGCGAACTCGAACGCTTCGACCTTGAAGCCGAGTCGAAGCAGCTTGATGACGAGCAGCTCGAATCGAAGCTCGTGTCCGGCCACATTCACGGAGGCCACCTCGTGAAGCTCCGCACGCGTCTCCAGGTCACCCGGGACGCGATCACCCGGCTGGAAGAAGCCACCAAGGCCAACAAGGATGGCGGCCGCTGGATCGACGGCGGCATGCGGGAATTCTCGATCGTGCTCAACCGGGAACGTGACATCTGCGGACTGGTCCCGCTCCGGCTTGAAGAGAAACTCTCCGATGCCGCCAAAGGCCATTCGGCCGACATGGCCCGACTCGGATTTTTTGCCCACGAATCCCCCGTGCCCGAAAAAAAATCCCCCTGGGACCGTGCCAAGCTGGCCGGCTTCGCAGGCAACGCCAGCGGCGAGAACATCTTTATGGGCTCGACGAATTTTCAATCCGCCTATGATGGTTGGTTCGGCTCCGACGGACATCGCTTCATCATGTTCGCCGATGGCCCGAACGTGCTCGGGTTGGGGATTTCCGGGGTGCATTGGACCCTGATGACTGGCAGGAAGAATTGACGGCACCTTCGCATAATCGTGCCAAATCGCCCGAATCGCGCCACCTAAAGTGGCACGAATCGATTTAATCGTGCCACATTAGGCGAATTTAGTGGCGCGATTACGGGAATCGTGCCAAATTGGCGGCGGAATCATGCCACAACAAGTTCCAGCAGAAGAACTCGGGCAACTCGTCCGAATCATCCATGCCTCGCCCGATGGGCAATCGGTCGGGGACCTGCTCGCGATCCCGGACCTCGGGATCAAGAAGAGGACCTTGCAGCGGCGGCTGGACCAACTGGCCAGCGAAGGAAAGATCCGCGCCCAAGGTGAAGGGAGAGGCAGGCGCTATGTGGCATCGCCAACCATGCCGCTCCCGCACGTCAGTCGCTGGAGCCTGCCGCCGGACGAAAACGACCTCTTCCGCGGAAGCGTGCTCCGGGAAGAACCGGGCGACCATGCATGGCTCACTGACGAAGCGCGGAACATCCGCGCCGTGGTCGAGCAACCCCGGGCCAAGAGGACACCGGTCGGATACCAAGGAGCGTTTCTCGACGCCTACTTGCCGAACCGGACCTTCTACCTCCCCGAGACCCTGCGAAAGCAACTGGCCGAAATGGGGCAGGTTGGACTGACCGACCTGCCCGCGGGTACTTACGTCCGGCAAGTGCTGGACCGCCTGCTCATCGACCTTTCCTGGAACTCCAGCCGGCTTGAAGGGAACACCTACTCGCTGTTGGAAACCCAGATACTCCTCGAAAAGGGGGAAGGCGCCGAAGGCAAGGCCACGGAAGAGACCCAGATGATCCTCAACCACAAGGCCGCCATCGAAATGCTGGCGGACCAGGCGGACGGCATCGGCTTCAACCGCTACACCATCTGCAACCTGCACGCCCTGCTTTCGGACAACCTGCTGTCCGACCCGGCGGCCTGCGGGCGCATCCGCTCGCGGCCGGTGGGAATCAGCGGAACGGTGTTCCATCCGCTGGAAGTGCCCACGCAGATCGAGGAACGCTTCGAGCAGATCATGGCAAAGGCGGAAGCGGTGAAGGATCCCTTCGAACAGTCGTTCTTCGTGATGGTTCACTTGCCTTACCTCCAACCCTTCGAGGACGTGAACAAGCGGGTCTCGCGGTTGGCGGCGAACATCCCGTTGATCCGGCACAACCTCTGCCCGCTGTCATTCACCGACGTGGAGCAGAAGGACTACGTGACCGGCGTCATCGGGGTCTACGAGCTGAACCGCGTCGAGTATCTGCGGGACGTCTTTGTCTGGGCCTACCGGCGGTCCTGCGTCCGCTATGCCGCAGTGCGCCAGTCGTTGGGCGAGCCGGATCCGTTCCGGCTCCGCCACCGCTCAGCCATCGCGAAGCTGGTCCGGGAAGTGGTGCTGGGCCGGATGGAAAAGGCGAAGGCGGTGGACTGGATCCTCACGGAGACGGAGAAAGAGATTCCGGAGTCGTCGCGGGCGAAGTTCGTGGAGGTGGTGGAGTTGGAACTCCGCTCGCTTCACGAGGGAAACATCGCCCGCTACCGGCTGCGGCCGTCGGAATTCGGGACGTGGCAGGCGGCGTGGAAATAGCCTGCCGCGCATTCCGCTTCCCGCCCCGGCATCCGGGCTGCTTCACTGGCCGGGCCGATGACTGAAACCAACCCGACCCGCGAACAGCTGCGCCTCGAAGGCTTCGAGCTGATCGACGAAACCCTCTCATTTCTCGTGGCTTGCCTCGGCGACGCGCTGAAAAGCCTGGGCGAAGACGAGCTGCTTCCATTTCTCCCCTGGGCGGGCACTCCACCCGCCGGAGGACATCCGCCGGAAGGGACCCAGCAACTTTATTCGATCGGTTTCCAACTGCTCAACATGGTCGAGGAACGGGTGTCCGCCGCCATCCGCCGGGAGCGCGAAAAGGTTCTCGGCGCGGAGTCGATCCGCGGACTGTGGCCGCGCGCGCTGCGCGACATGAGGTCGCTGGGACTCGGCCCGCAGGAAATCCTTGCCGTGCTGGCGGACGTGGACGTTCAACCGGTGCTGACCGCCCACCCGACCGAGGCAAAGCGGGCATCGGTCCGCGAACGCCACCGCGCGCTTTACGAGGAGCTGGTCCGCAACGAGTACCCGAAGTATACCGACCGCGAGCGCCGTCGAATCCGCGAACGGATCGTAACGGCACTGGAAACGCTATGGCGCACCGGCGAGATCCATCTGGTCCGGCCGGACATCTTCCGCGAGCTGCGGGACGCGATTCACTACCTCCGCGATCTCTTCCCGACCGCGCTCAACCGGCTCGACCTGCATTTCACCGAAGCTTGGCGCGATGCCGGCTTTCCAATGTCTGATCTTCGCGCTCTGGGAAACATCCCGCGCTTGTCGTTCGGCAGTTGGATCGGCGGCGATCGCGACGGCCATCCGCTGGTGACGCCGGAGGTTACCGAGAAGGCTCTCGAAATGCTCCGCTTCGCCGCGTGGCGATTGCTACGCCGCGAAATCGAGGTGGTCGCCAGCCAGCTCACGCTTTCACGTCAGCTCAACGCGGTGCCGGAAGCGCTGGAAACACGGATCGACGAAGTCACTTTCATGCTGGGCGACGAGGAAATCGCCAACGATCTCCACGACCGCTTCCACGAAGAACCCTGGCGCCATTTCGCCAGTCTGATCGCCGCCCGCTTGCAGCGCCAGATCGACGGAAAGGAAGGCTACCGCACAACGGAACAACTCGACGCCGATCTGGAACTCCTCGCCGACGGCATCCGTGGCGCAGGCTGTTCACTGATCGAGGAACAGGTGATCCGCCCGCTGCGACAGAAGCTCGATATCTTCGGCTTCCATCTGGCGACGCTCGATGTACGACAAAACTCGGAGTTCCACGACAAAGGCATCGCCCAACTGCTCGAAGCCGCCGGAGTGCCCGACGGCGCGGATTACGCCGGCTGGCCTGAGGGAAAACGCGCCGAATTCCTCACCGCCGAACTGCTCTCGCCACGCCCTTTCCTCCACGACTCCGCCCGCGTCGGCCCGGAGGCGGATCTGGTGCTCGACAGCTACCGCGTGCTGGTCCGCCACCGCCGCGACTGGGGCAGCGCCGGGCTCGGCGCGCTGATCGTCTCGATGACCCGCCAGCTTTCCGACTTGTTAGGCGTGTTCCTGCTCGCCCGCGAAGCCGGGCTGATGGACGCGACCGACGACGGGCTTTGCTGCGCGATGGAAGTCGTGCCCCTGTTCGAAACGATGGACGACCTCGACCGCTCGCCAGGCATCCTGGCCGCCTTCCTCGACCACCCCCTGGCCCGTCGTTCGATCCGCCGCCGCGCCGGCACTTCGGCTCCGGCGCAGCAGGTGATGCTCGGCTACTCGGATTCTAACAAGGACTGCGGCATCCTCGCCGCGCAGTGGGCGCTGCACCGGGCGCAGGAAAGCCTGACCGACACGGCGACGGAGCGAGGCATCCGGCTGCGCTTCTTCCACGGCCGCGGCGGCACCATTTCCCGTGGTGCCGGTCCGACGCATTGGTTCATGGCCGCACTGCCCCACGGCTCGATGAGCGGCGGCTTCCGGATGACGGAGCAGGGCGAAACAATCGCGCAGAAATACGGCAACCTTGCCAACGCGACCTTCAACCTCGAGCTGCTGCTGGCCGGGGCTGCGATCACCACGGCGAACCACCGCCACACCGCGAAAACGGTGGATCCCGCGCTCGAGTTCCTGCCCTTCCTCGCCGAGGCCAGCCAGACCGCTTACCAGGAATTCCTGCGCACCCAGGGCTTCATCGAGTTCTACCGTCAGGTCACGCCCATCGACGCGCTGGAGAACTCCCGCATCGGCTCGCGACCCGCTCGCCGCACGGGAAAGAAAGGCCACTCGATCGCCGACCTCCGCGCGATCCCGTGGGTCTTCTCCTGGACTCAAGCGCGCTTCTACCTGCCTGGCTGGTTCGGCACCGGCTCCGGCCTGGCTGCATTGAAAGCAAGCGCGCCAGAACGTTTCGAAGCGCTGAAGGCCGCCCTCGGCCGCTCGACCTTCCTTTCCTACGTCTTCACCAACGTCGAAACCAACCTCGCCTCCGCCAACCTCGGCCTGATGGCCGACTACGCGGAACTGGTCGAAGACAAGGCCCTGCGCGAGCGCTTCATGAAGCTCATCGTCGATGAGTTCGAGCGCACCCGCGACCTGCTTGCCGAGCTTTTCGACGGCCCGATGGAAGAGCGCCGCCCGCGCATGGCCAAGACCCTCGGCATCCGCGAGGCTCCGCTGAAAGTTCTCCACCACCAACAAATCGCCATCCTCCGCGAATGGCGGCACCTCGTCGCCGGGGAACGCGAAAGCGAAGCCGACGCGATCTTCCCGAAGCTGCTGCTGTCGATCAACGCGATCGCCTCGGGCCTGCGGACGACCGGTTGATCGTGGCAATTCTCCAACCGATCCTGAAATCACGGATTCCCTGCCCAATCTTTCCCCTTTGACTCCGGCGGATTGCTCATTAAATGGGCGCGTGACTGCAAGAATCCTACTGCTCGCCCTTTCCCTCGCCACCGTCGTCGCCGCTCCTGCCGCGGTCAGCCTCGGTACCGATGCTCCCGTCGCCCAGCCCACCGCCACCGAAGGACCCGCCAAGGCGGCGCTCGATGCATTCCGCGAAGGCCGCCACTCGATCGGCGTCGATCTCGCCAAGCCGCTCGCTGAAAAGGGCAATGCCGACGCGCTGTTCCTGCTGGGTTTCGCCGCGGAAACCGGCCAGGGCCTGCCCGCATCGCGCGACGCCGCGCTGGAAAATTACAAAAAAGCCTCCGCCGCCGGCCACAAGGACGCGACCTACCGCCGCGCGCTGATCCTTCTCAACTCCAAGGAAGACAAGGACCGCCAGGAAGGCCGCGAAGCGCTGGAGTCCGCCGCCAAAGGCGACGCCGCCAACGCCGGCCGCATCCTCGGGGAGGCCTGGCTCCGCGGCCTGCTCAGCGAGAAACCGGATTTCGAAAAGGCCGCCGAGTGGTGGAACAAGGCGTCCGAAGCCGGTGACACGCCGTCGATCCTCCTACTTGCCCGTCTTTATGAAGGTGCTTTCGGTGACAAGGAGAAGATCGACGCGAAGCGCTCGCTCGACCTTTACCGCAAGGCCGCCGGACTGGGCGACGAGAATGCCCTCATCCCGCTCGGCTCCCGCTTGCTCAATGGCGACGAGAAGCTCCGCAACGAAACAGAAGGTCGCGAGTGGCTTGGCAAGGCGATCGAAAAGAAGCAATTCGCCGCCTACCTCGCGCTCGGTGACTTCGAGGAAAACGTCAAGAAGAGCGACAAGGCCGCGCTGGCCCAGTACATGAAGGGTGCCGAGGAGAAGCAGCCCGACTGCCTGCTCCGCGTCGCCGCCTTCCACTTGGAAGGCCGTGGCGGCCTCGAAAAGAGCGAGGAAAAGGGCCGCGAAGGCCTGGTGCAAGCCGCCGAAGCCGGTAGCGCGCTCGCCTCGCTCGAGATGGCCTCGCGCCTCGCCAAGGATAAGAAGCCCGACCTGCTCGGCGCTTACAAATACCTCCTCTCCGCCGCCAACGCCGGCCTCCCGGTCGCGCAGAACGAGCTCGGTTTGCTCTACGTCTCCGGAAACCTCGGCCTGAGCGATCCCGCCGCCGGCGTCGCCTGGTTCACCACCGCGGCGAAGGCTGGCTTCGCCGCCGCCCAGAACAACCTGGGCACCCTTTACGAGCGCGGCATGGGCGTCGCGGTCGACTTCAACAACGCCGGCCAGCTTTACATGCTCGCCGCCAATCAGGGCAATGCCGCCGCCACCGCCGGCCTCGCCCGGCTCCACGCAAGCGGTCAAGGCACGGAGCAAGACCTCCCGAAAGCTTGGGCCCTCGCCTCCCTCGCCATCGAGCGCGGCGACACCGAAGTCAAGACCCTGCTCGGCGACCTGACCAGCAAGCTCAGCGACGAACAGATGGCAAAGGCGAAAAAGGAACTCGAAGAACTCAAAAAGCCGGCTTCCGAAAAGCCCGCCGCAGAAACTCCGAAACCCGACGCTCCCGTCGAAGAAAAGAAGAACAAGTGAGCCTTCCAAGTGCTCCCTTGGCACTTGGCACTTCTCCACTTGGAACGTCCCCATGCGCGTCCTCGTCACCGCCGGTCCCACGCGCGAGGCGCTCGATCCCGTCCGCTACCTGACGAACCGCTCGTCCGGCAAGATGGGATACGCCATGGCCGATGCGTTCGCCCGCGCCGGTCACCGGGTTCTTCTGATCTCGGGACCGACCGTGCTGAACGTGCCCGATGGCGTGGATTTCCTGCCGATCGAGACCGCCGCGGAAATGTTCGACGCCGTCCACCGCCACATCGGCCGGATGGACGCCGCCGTCTTCGCCGCCGCCGTGGCCGACTACCGGCCCGTGGAAGTTTCCGATCACAAAATCAAGAAGACCGGCGAAACCCTGACGCTCGAACTCGTCCGCACCGCCGAAATTCTCGGCTCCGTGCGAGGCGAGTTTGGCTTCACCGGCACCCTCGTCGGCTTCGCCGCGGAGACGCAGGACCTCGAAGCAAACGCCCGCGAAAAGCTTCAGCGCAAGGGCTGCGACCTGGTCATCGCCAACGACGTCTCCAAGCCCGGCATCGGCTTCGACTCCGACCGCAACGAGGTCCTGCTTGTTTTCCCGGAACATGTCGAAGCGCTGCCGGAGGATGAGAAGCACCACCTCGCACCAAGGATCGTCCGGGAGATCGAGCGCCTCGCGGCGGAGCGCGATGCGCAATGACGCCTGCTCGATGTGGAGTGCGCCGACAGGTCGGCGCTGTGGCTTGGGGTGAAAGCCGCGCCGCCCCGTCGGCCGCGGACTGGCCGGAAAGGCGATCCGTGGCCAGTTGAACTTGCGGGCCGTTCCCCCAGCCAAAGCTGCGTCGTGCCGCAGCACTCCACGCCCGCCTTTCTTGGCACTTGGCACTTCCCTCTTGGAACTTCACCCTCCCCCCGTGACCGATCTCGAACTCACCATCCACGCCGCGCTCGAAGCGGGCAAGCTGCTCAAGGCAAACTTCGGCAAGGAGCTTGTCGTCGATGAAACCACCCATCACGACATCAAGCTCGCCCTCGACAAGGAGTCACAGAATCTGATCGAAGGCATCCTCCTCGGAGCCCGCCCCGGAGACGCGCTCTACGGCGAGGAAGGCCTTGGCGGCGATCCGAACTCCGACCGCCAATGGATCGTCGACCCGATCGACGGCACGGTGAACTACTACTACGGCATCCCCCATTTCTGCGTCTCGATCGCCCTCCGCGTCGCCGGGGAAGTGGTCGTCGGCGTGATCCACGACCCGATCGTCGGCGAGACCTGGACCGTCGAAAAAGGCGGCGTCCCGATGCTCGACGGCCGGCCGATCCAGGTCAGCAAGCGGACCAAACTCGAGGAATGCGCGCTGTTCGTCGGCTGCGGCAAGGATGAGGAAGCGCTGCGCACCGGCCTGGAGCGTTTCCGCAAGGCTTCGCTGCGTGCCCGCAAGATGCGCATGATGGGCAGCGCCGCGCTCGGCATGGCCTACATCGCCAGCGGCCGGCTCGACGGTTACATCGAGTCCCGTATCTCTCTCTGGGACATCGCGGCCGGCAAGTTGCTGGTCGAAGCGGCGGGCGGAGCGGTCCAGCTCGAACCCTCTCCCGACTGCCCCGACGCCTGGGCCATTGTCGCGACGAACGGCAAGATCCCGATTGAGGAAATCTTCTAAAAAACAGCCGATGGTAGATGGTAGATGGTAGATGGTAGATGGTAGATGGTAGATGGTAGATGATGGATCCGGAAATCTTGCTCTCCTCCATCTGCCATCCACGATCTGCCATCCACGATCTGCCATCCACGATCTGCCATCCACGATCTGCCATCCACGATCTACCATCCACCATCTCTCTCCATGACCGGCATCGGCTACGACGTTCATCGTTTCAAGGAAGGCCGCCCGCTGATTCTCGGCGGCGTGGAGATCCCGCATACCCACGGGCTCGACGGCCACTCGGACGCGGACGTGCTTTGCCACGCCATCGCCGACGCGATCCTCGGCGCGCTGGGACTGCCGGACATCGGCTACTACTTTCCGCCGGGCGATCCGGACTGCCTGAACATCTCGTCGCTGAAGATCCTCGAGAAGGCCGCTGCGCTCTGTACCGAGCAGGGTTTCTCGCTGGTGAACATCGACAGCACCCTGGTTTCGGAAGCGCCGAAGGTGCTGCCTTACCGCGATGAGATGAAGCAGAACATCGGCCGCGCGCTCGGGCTCGATCCGGCACGGGTCGGCATCAAGGCGACCACCAACGAAACCATGGGCTTTGTCGGTCGTCGGGAGGGCATCGCCGCGATGGCCGTCGCGCAGGTCAGGCAGTCGGAGTGACATCGGCCATCCGCTCCATCTCTCCGGAAGCCTCTTCCGCGGTCTCTTCGAGGATCCGTTGCTCACGATCTGAATCCAGCGCAAGCAGCCGCGCTTCTTCGTCCGCGGTATTCCCCGGCTGCTCGGTTTGTTCCGCCAAGTTCGATGCCAGCCGTTCCATGTGTCCGCTCAATTCGGTGATGGTGGTGAAGACTTCCTCCACCCCGGCATCCCGCAGCATTTGTATATCTTCAGAAATGTCGCCGGTCCGGCCCCACAAGCCCGCCACCACCCGCTGGTCCGGCAAGCCGCGGCGAATCCGCTGGCATAGGTTGCGGGCGTGGATCGCTTTTGAAGGCTCGACGACCGAGATGCAAACGAGATCGACCGGCTCGCTCTCCAAGGAGCCGATCAACTCGCTGGTCACCCGGCTTCCCGGGCCTTTCACGACATCATAGCCCTGCTGGATCAGGACATGTGCCAGCATCGAACCCGCGATCTCGTCCCGATCCGCCCGCGCGCCCACGCTCCGGATCCGGCAAGCCGACTGAGCGGGCATCAGGTCGCCGTCCTCGGCCATGGGGAGGTAGCGCTCCCCGAGGTCTTCGACCAGATCTCCCAGCGCTGTCAGAATTCGACCGCGCTGGTCGGCATCAATCGAGCCCGTGCGATGGTCTTCCTCGCTCGCCCGCATCACCGGGATCAGGATCCCATCGTAGAGTTCGACCAACGACTTGGTTTTCAAGATCGACTCCGCCAGCTCCGTCTCATCGTGCTCGCCCTGCTTGAGCAGCCGGTGGTAGAACTCCTCCGCCGGAGTCAGCGCCTCCTGTTCCCCCAGCACCACGCTGAGGAAGGACAATTGCGGGATGTGCCGGCCCATCACGACCAGGCACACGGTGAATGGCGTGGCCAGGACCAGCCCGACCGGACCCCACATCCAGGTCCAGAACACCGCGGCGACGATCAGCGCGATCGAAGACACGCCAGTGCTCGATCCGTAAAGCCACGGCTCCAGCACGTTGTTGCTCACCAGTTCCAGCACCACGAACAGCCCGAGGGTCAGCAACGGCGTGGTCCACGAAGGAGACACCGCCAGCGAAAGCACGACGGGGAACACCGCGGCGATCCATGGCCCGATGTACGGGATGAATCGTAGTCCGGCCGCCGGCGCACCCCACAACAGGGCGTTCGGCACTCCGATAAAGTAGAGACCGATCGTCAAAGGGATCCCGTAGGTCACGTTCACCACCAATTGCATCAGAAGATAGCGCCGCACCCGGGTGCCCGCCTCGTCCATCGCGCGCGTGGTCGCGCTGATCCGCCCCTGGCCGATCAGCCGGATGATGCGTCCCTGCAGATCGTCACGCTTCAACAGCATGAAGGTGGTGAGCAGGACCACCAGAGCTCCGGTCCCCAATGGCCCCAACACCGGGGCGGCCACCGAGCGGAAAGTTCCAAAGATACTGTCGGTGTCGTCGTCGATCACCGCCACCGGCACCGGGGTCTCTTCACCGCGTGCCCCGCCGAGGGCATCCTTCTTGCCGTCGCCGTTACCCGGCAGCTCCTTTCTGAGATCGTCCATCGTCTCCGACAACTTTTCCATCGCCCCGCCCTCCTCGAGCTGGAACGAGCGGAGCTTGGACCGGATGTTCTCCTTGTAACCTGGCAACTCGTTGGCGAGATCGATGGCTTGCCACCCCACCGCCCAGCCGAGTGAAATCGCGCCGCCGAGAAGGAGTGACATCGCGACCAGCACCGCCATGACCTTGCCCAGCCAGCGCTCCAAGCGCGACACCAGAGGCGCTAGCAAGAACGTGATCAGCGCTGCGAGAGACAGAGGGATCAACACATCCCTTCCGATATAAAGGCCGGCCATGAGCGCCGAAGCCAAGGTCACCGACCAGATGCCCGACAGCGCCTCCGCCGCCGAGCGCCGACGGAGAGTCAGAGGCACGGGCGAGGGCGAGGGTGGAGGCGAGGGCCGCTGGGATGGGGAAGTCATGGCGAATGGGTCGTGAATCTTGCAGGAACCGGGCCGTGGCCCGGCCAGCGCAGCGCTCCCGGGAGTGGCACTTACCATCAGGCTCCTCAGCGCAGATTGCAAAGCCCGTCCTGCGGAAGAAGGCATCGCCGCCAGCCGCTCCTTGCCAGCGGCACCCGCTCCCGCTAAATCCGGGCGTGATTCATGGAAAACCCGACCGGCCCTACCTCGAAAGCTGGCTGCGCCGCACGCGCAAGCAGCTTTCCGGCAGCGGCCGTTTGACGGAAGTCGCACTGATCCTGTCCCGCGAGGAAGGCCGGACGCCCGCGCATTGGTCCACCTACCTGCGGGACGTGCTCGATGAAGTGGAGACGCCCTCGCTTGATCTCCTGACCCGCATCGACGCGTTGCTGGCCCGGCCGGTGGTCAAGGACAAGCCTGCCGAACAGCCCGGCTTGTTCTAACAGGACTTAGCCGGGCGCGCTCGATCCGCCGAAGCCGGTGATCCGCCGCGCCACTTCGACAAGATGACCGGCCTTGCCCTGCCACGGCTTTCCGGGGCGGACGATCTCCCAGCCTTTCTCTTCACCGATCGCGGTGAGCACCTGCGAAGGATTGACGAGGGTGTTTCGCTCGCAGCAGGCAAGCATCGGCAGATCGGCGCTGCTGTCCGAGTAGCCGTGGCTGTTCGGCCAGATGCCCTCCGGCGGCGCGCCCAGGATCTCCGAGAGACGTCGTACTTTCTCCTCACCCTTGTGATTCACGAGGTCCGGCAGCAGGGGCATCGACTCACCCATCTCGACCGGCGTGCCGCAGGCGAGGTCGAAGCCCAGCACCCGCCCCACTTCCCGGACGTAAAACTCCGGGCTCGCCGAGGCCAGCACCGTCAGATGTCCGGCGTCGCGATCCCTTTGGAGCATTTCCAACATCGCCGGATAGCACCTCAAGGGGAAGAACTCCGCCACCAACTCGTTGACCCACACTTCGAGCTGCCTGCGATCGACCCGCCAGAGGTAGCTGAGGAAGACCCGCTTCATGCCTTCCGCGCCGAGGATCTTCGCCGCGGGCAGGAAAGCAGCGAAAAACAGCAGGTAGGCCCGCCGCCAGCCTTCGCGCTTCAGGACGTGATCGCACAGCAGGACCTGAGTATCCCAGGCAATCAGCGTGCCATCGAGATCGTAGAGCGCGAGGCCCCGCTGGAACTTGGCACGATGGTCATCGGTCACGCGGCGGATTGAACCGCCAAGTCGCCAAGTTCGCCAAGGAAGATCACTTCAACTTGGCATACTCTTCCGCCCGTTTCGCAGCGGCCAACGCGTCTGGTTCGCCGTCGGCGATGATCATCCGGTAGCGGGCGATGTAGGGCTTGCCCGGCGCGATCTCCATCGCGCCGCCCTGCTGCGGGGCATAGCAGAAGAACGGCTCCTCCGGATGAACGCGGACCGGCTGGGGCGCACGGAAGTTCGACGGATGGCAGAGGAATGTCACCCCACAGGTCTCCCCGTCCACCTTGCCGCCGACCCAGCACCAGGTTTCCTTGGCGGTATTCACCTTGGTACGATCGGTCAGGCCCGACGCAGTGAGGAAGCGGCAGTTTGCGGCACCATTCCACGCCCGGTTGCCGCGGAAGCCGAGGCCGCCGTAGTGGTATTCGGGAAGCTTAAGCGGCGACTCGCCGGCACAGGTCTGGGTGATCGCGAGGTCGACGAGGAAATGGTCCGCGGCGCTGGCGACAGCGACTTCCCAAGTCTCTAACAGCGCCACCTTCTCCGGCTTCGCGGTCATATCGATGAATCGATGCCGCACCTTGAATCCGGCCCGGCCATCCTTTTGCCAGACGTCATCGACCGCGACGAATTCCACCCGTCCGGTCCCCTCGCCCATGTTCCAGAAGTCGGGCTTGCGGCCTTCGAATCCGGTCTTGGTCCACGGGCTCCAAACGCCGTGGTGATGGACGTGGTTCGGCGGGAAATCATCCGTCACCAGCCGGCCGGTCGGCGTGTGGATCGAGGCGATGTAGCCGCCGCGGCGATAGACCTCGGGGATGTCCTGGCGCGGAAGTTCGCCGGGTTCCGCCTGGTAGCGGAGAATTTCCTTATCGCCGCTGCGGACGACGATCTGCTTGCCCTCCCGCGCGGCGGTGACCTCTTCGGCTGCGGCTGCGGGGATGAGGACGGCGAGGATCAAGGCGAAGGTTCTCATTGCGGTGAATCCCTACGGAACTGAAGCGCCGCGCCTCTCAAACGCGTTCTTGGACTGCGGTCAGCCTGCTGCCGCTTTCTCTTTGTCAGCCTGCTGACGAATCGGGGCACCATTCCACAGCGGGCTGTGGCAACAGAGCGGCAGCGGGCTCTGCCCGTTATGCACATTTTTTCGCTCAAGCCCCAACGGGGAGCAATGAGATAGCCCGGGGCAAGGCCTTGCGTCGCCCCGGGTCCATGAGTCCGGTGATTGGCACCCTGAAGGGGCGCGAGGGGGCCGGTAAGTTGAGACGTCCCGTGCTACCCGCACCATCCCGCACTTTCAGCGCGGCCGACGGGCTGCGCGCTGCTTGCCCCGGGCTATCTCCTGTTGTCCCTTCAATACATAGAACCGCGACACGGTGATCTATGGGTAACGGGCAGGGCGGGCTGCCGCAGTCCAAAGTCTTCACCCGATGAGGCCGAGCTTCTCGAAATCACCACGCAGCACCGGCTTCGACGAGGTCTTGAGCCAACCTTCGAGCACCGAGGCATAGACTCCGCGGAAGTCGACGTTGTGCTTCAAGTCGCCCGCATCGAGGTCGGTCAGGCTTGGATACTTGCCGAAGAGCCCACCCTTTACCGCTTCGCCCGCCAGGAACATGCACGAGGCGCGCCCGTGATCGGTGCCGGAGCTGGCATTCTCCGAAACGCGGCGGCCGAACTCCGAGAAGGTCATCAGCACCACCCGCTTGTCGTTGCCCTGCGCCTTGAGGTCGGCGAAGAACGACTTCAGCGCGCCATCGAGCTGGCTGAGCAGTCGGTCATGCGAATTGACCTGCTGGTTGTGGGTGTCAAAGCCACCGTGGCTGACGTAGTAAACCCGCGTCGGCATCCCGCCGGCGATCAGCCGCGAGACCATGTTCAGGCTGCGCGAAATCGGGGTGCCGTCGTAGGTCACCTTCGTCCGGTACTTCGAAGCGAGTTCCAGGATCTTCGCGGAGCTGACCCGCGCATCCATCGCCACGCGCTCGAGGAACGCCAGGTTGTCCTCGCCCTGGATGCCGCCGGTCTTGCCGCCCGCCGGCATGTCGATCGAGGCACCGTCCACCGGGCTGTCATCGTGTTCCGGCGCATTGAGCGAGGCGAAGAATTCCTCCGCCTGTGCCTTTTCGCCGCCGCCGTGGATCCAGCGGTAGAGTTCCGGCGAGCTGAGGCAGACACCGGGATTCTTCAGCGCGCCGAAGGACTCCGGCTGCGTCTTGTTCAAGCTGATGCCGACGGTCGGGTCCGCGCCGGGGCAGGCGTTGTCGAAATAGCGGCCGATCCAGCCGGTGTTCGAGCGGTTCTCGATGTCCGCGGTCTCCCAGATCGAGGTGGAGACGAAATGCGAGCGGTTCGGATTCGGGTAGCCGACGCCTTGCACGACTCCGAGGTTGCCTTCCTTAAACAAGGAGCCGAGGAAGGGCATCGAGCTGTTCAGACCGACTTGATCGCTCAGCTTGATCAGTTCCTTCTCCCGTTTCGCAAGCCGCGGGCGGGCCGCGTGGTAGGCATCATCGGCGAAGGGCACCAGGGTGTTGAGCCCGTCGTTGCCACCGGCGAGCTGAAGTACGACGAGGATCGTATCATCTTTCCCGGTGACCGCCTGGGTCGCGAGGTCGCGGGCCCCGAGATGGAGATCGGCGAAGGTCCGTTCGACGAACATCGGCACCGTCCAGGTGGCAGAGGCACCCAGCACGGTGGAGCGGAGGAATTCACGGCGAGTTTTCATGGCAAATTGGTGTTTCTTGGCACTTGGAACTTTCTTGTCCCCCGTAGCCTTGGCGTAGGGGGATTGCTTGGAACTTCAGGCAAGCTGGTAGTGCGGCGTGCTCAGCATCAGGTGGCAGAGTTCGCCCGCCTCCTTGTTGGTGAAGATCGCGCCCTTCTTGGACACGGCGTATTCGACAAAGGTCCCGCGCTCCTTCTTGCCGAGCGGGGCTTGGAAAAAGCGGAACACCAGCGCGTCGACCAGCTTCTCCGGGTCCTCGCGCAGGGAGCGCGGGGCGATCTTTTCGAAGTCCGGCCCGGCCCAGTTGCGCTCGGCGAATTGCATCATCCCGGCCCGGACCGCCTCCTTGCGGTCCATCTGCATGTCCATCATCGACTCGTCGTCGTTCGCCGCGACTGGGGATGCCTCTTGGGCACCCTTGGTGATGAAGCCCGCCACGTTGTATCGGGTGAGGAGTGTGTTGGTATTGATCCACGCCTTGCCCCAGTCCCAGCCGGCGACGTTTGGCGGCATGAACAGCACCTGTCCGAGCTGCTGCTGGGCATTCATCGTGTAGGCTTGCGGCGGGTCGGCGAGTTCCAGCTCCTTGAGCATCTGCACCAGATATTGGATCGGGCTCTTGATCTGGTTGCGGACGACCTTCTCCGCATAGAAGGCCTTCGAACGGAAGATCTCGCGGAGCAGCGGCTCGATCCGGAAGTCGGCATCGCGGAAGGATTTCGCCAGCGCATCGACGCCTTCTTCCGGCGGGTTTTCGGAAACGAAGTATTCCCACAGTTTCCGCGGCACCAACTCGGACGCGGCGCTTTGCTGGAAAATCAGATCGACCACCTCTTCGCCGTCGAACTTGCCGGTCTTGCCGAAGATCGTCTTCTCGCCGTCGTCCCACTGGCGCGGTTCGTGGGTGACGGTGCCGTTGAAGCGGTTGAGCTGGTAGCCGGTGAAGGCGCGGGCGGCCTCCTTGATGTCCTGCTCGCTGTAGTTCCCTTCGCCGAGCGTGAAGAGCTCCATCACCTCGCGGGCGAAATTCTCGTTCGGCATGCCCTTCTTCGAAGTCTGGGTGTCGAGGTAGAGCATCATCGCCGGGTCCCGCAGGATCTCATGCGTCAGCTCCTTGAACGAGCCGGTCGCGTGTTTCCGGAACAGCTCGTTTTGCATCATCATCAGCACCGGCTGCTTCACCTTCTGGATCGAGGTCGCGAAATGGTCATGCCAGAAAAGCACCATCTTTTCGCGCAGCGGGGCCTTGGTCTTGAGCATCCGGCGGAACCACCAGCCCTGGCCTTCGATGCCATGGCGGCGGTTGAGCTGCTGCTGCTGCTGCTGGGAATTGCGGCGGAATTTCTCCGCCTCTTCCGCGGACATGTCGCGGGTCGCACGGCGGGTCTCCTGGAACTGCTGGAGGCGGGCCTTCATGTCGGCCACCGCTTGCTCGCGGTTTGCCCAATCCGGCAGCGGAAAAGCATCCACGGCTTCGGTCGGCACCAGCAGGCTTTCCACCGCCCGGTGGCGGCCCATCGAGTGCAGGAGCTTGATCTCGTCCGGCGATCCGCCGAATCCGGCGCGGCGGAGCAGGTGCGCGGCTTCAAAGATCGTCCATTCGTCAAGTGCGGCTTGGAGCATGGCAGTGGAAATCGGGTTACGCGGAAGGAAACCACCGTCCCGCGGCGTGGTTGCGCGGAAAAAGCCAGCGCCGGAATCTTCATTGCAGCCCGCCGGCCCGCCGTGCCGTATCCGGAGGACAATGAATGCCGCCGTTTTCCTGATCTCCTTGCTCGCCGCCAGCGCTTCCGCCGCGGAACGACCAAACCTGCTGGTCTTCCTCGTCGACGACATGGGCTGGCAGGATACCTCGCTGCCCTTCTTTTACGATGCCGCGGGCAAGCCGGTCACCACCGCCCTCAACCGCCGCTATCGCACACCGCACATGGAAGCGCTGGCCGCCCGCGGCATGAGATTCACCCAGGCCTATGCCCACCCGGTCTGCACGCCGTCCCGGATCACCCTGATGACCGGCAAGAACCCCGCGCGGCATCGCGTGACGAACTGGACCAACCCCGCGGGCACCGAGAACGGCGACAACGATGTGAAGCACCTCCGCTCGCCGGACGGCTGGGGAAAGACCGGCATCGCCGCCGACGAGAAGACCCTGCCGGCCCTCTTGAAAGCCGCCGGCTACCGGACGATCCACTGCGGCAAGGCCCATTTCGGCAGCCGCGGGGCCTTCGGACAGGATCCGAAGAAGATCGGCTTCGAAGTGAACATCGCCGGCAATGAGATCGGCCATCCGGCGTCGTATTTTGCCAAGGAATCCTTCGGCACGGGATCGAACCACGTGACCGGCTTGGAGAAATGGCACGGCCAGGATTTGTTCCTGACCGAAGTGCTGACCCGCGAGCTCTGCGGGGCGATCGAGACCGCGGCCAAGGAGAAGCAGCCCTTCTTCGCCTACATGGCCCACTACGCGGTCCATTCACCATTCCAAGCCGACCCCCGCTTCGCGAAGAACTACCCCGACCTACCGAAGCCACAGCAGGCCTACGCCTCGCTGATCGAAGGCATGGACCGCTCGCTCGGCGACGTCCTTGCCAAGCTCGACGCCCTCGGCATCGCGGACAACACCTTCGTGGTCTTCCTTTCCGACAACGGCGGCGACGCTCCCCTCCCCAACGACAAACGGGTGCCGGTCGTCTCCGGCAATGCCCCGCTGCGAGGGAAAAAGGGCATGCGCTACGAAGGCGGGATCCGCATGCCGATGATCGCCGCCTGGGCCAAGCCGGCCGCCGGCCAAGCTGCGAAGGAAAGCCTGAAGGTGCCCGCCGGATCGCACCACGACGGCCTCGTTTCCATCGCCGATCTGTTCCCGACGCTGCTCGAAATCGCGGGGGTCTCCGGAGTTCCCTCCTTCGACGGCCACGACCTCCGCCCCGCCCTGAAAGGCAAGCCCACGACCCGTCCGCAGTGGCTGGTGACCCACTACCCGCACGGCCACAACAACGACCATTTCTCGATCTATCACGAGGGCGATTGGAAATTCATCCGCAACCATGCGGACGGTTCGGCCGAGCTCTACGACCTTGCCAACGACCTCGCGGAATCGACCAACCTCGCCACAAAGCAATCCGAGCGCGCGGCGGCGATGTCGGAGAAGCTGGAGCGTCAGCTTGTCGACTATGGCGCGCTTCGTTCGAAGGAGCTGGGAGAGGTCGGCCGCTGAGCAATGGAGTCGGACGATCTACCACTGTCGATTTGTCATCGGGCACAGAACCTGCCATGTTGCGGCTCGAGGAAACGTCCATGACATCGAAATCACCGTCACCGGTCTTGTCATGGACGCCGTTCGTCTTGGCTTCGTTGGCCATCGTCCACGCTCTCGGCGAATCGTTCGGGCCGCTGGGCATGGTCGCCGGGGTCGCGGCCATGGTCGTCGCTGCGGTCTGGGTCCGCTACCAGGCCGATCCGGCACTGTCGTTATCGGCCCGGTCGTTTGTGGAACGCATGGAACGCGAGGCCAGGAGAAACCGGCGACGGAAGCCCCCGCCGGACGACGCCGACGGATCCGCTCCGGTCACCTCACCCCTGAGGCCGCGGCCGGTGCTCACTGGCGGTGCGGCGAAGGCCATCCCTTCGGAACTCCGTTAGGGGGACGGGACACAGCTTGTGCATGACCACCCGGAAGCACAGGTCCTTTTAGCCAACTGCATTTACCCTCAACTCCCGCAGCGCATGCAGGTTTCCCGCCGCGTCCTCCCGGATCTTCCGCGCCCCGTCCTTGCGCTTCGCCCCGAAGTAACTCCGGCAGCCGTTGAACACCCCATCCACGAAGCCCTTGCTCCCGATCGCCACCCCG
>NEUO01000189.1 GCA_002304315.1 Verrucomicrobiia bacterium Tous-C4TDCM | reverse complement strand
TCCCAGGTCTTCTGGTCTTCCCAATTATCCAAGCGCGCGATCAGGCTCTTGCGGGTCTTTTCATAGGCGGCAGCCAGCACCTTGTCGCGTTCCTTGTCGTACTCTTGCTCGGACATCGGCTCCCCCTTACCACAACCGCGCAAGCGTGTCTTTCACGGAGTTCGCGAGCCCCCGCCGCATCAGGAAATTTTGTTTGGCATCGGCAATGGTTAAGGAATGCGAAGCATCAATCTTCGGATTTACAGACCACTTCCGGTCGGCATAGCCTCTGCTGCTGTTTAGTACTTTCTCCCTTCCGGAACACCCCGCCGGATCACCCAAGGAGCGAGCACCCCCCATGTCCCCCAATCCCCCCGATATCAATCCGTCGCGCCAGGTGGAGCGGATCCGCGAAATCCTCGTGGGCCGCCAAATGGAAGGCGTTGAGCGCCGCCTGGACCGGCTGGAAGCCAATCTCCGGCCGATGCCCAGTCACGCGGCCGACGACGTGTTCGAGATCCGGCTGGCCGGTTTCGAGCACCGGCACGACCGCCAGTTGCAGGAACTCCGCGACGAGATCGACGCTGAAAAAGCGCGCCGCGTGGAGGAAACCCACCGCCTTGCCGGCCAAATCCAAGCCGCCGCGCGGAGCCGTGCCGACTCCGGGATCGAGGCCCAGGTCGAACTGGAGCAGAAATTCACCCGTTGGCTGGAGCACTGGAACTTGGGATTCCTCCAGTATTTGCACCAGCGCGAGCAGCACCTCGTCAGCGAACTCCGCTCCGAACTCGAGCAGACCCGGGAATGGATCAAGTCGAAGGTGGTCTCCAATGACCAAGTGAAGGCCGACCAGCGGCGCATGCACGCCTCCTTCGAACAACTGGCGAACGCCGCCCGGGCGATCGCCGAAGCCGCCGCGCTGCAAGCCGGCCAACCGGGGGCGATGCCATGACTTCCGTCCTTCCTCCCCTTCCCACCTCACTTCCGGTTGCGACCGCTGGTGCCCCGATCCGCGGCATCCCCGTGCAGTCGTTTCCCGTCCCCGGCAGCCCGGCGCCCCGCGAGATCGAACCGCTCGCCTTGCCTGCACTTGGCGACTTCGCGTCCCGGCCCTTCGAAACTCCGGCCCCGGCCATGGCTGCCGCCCATGCCTCAACCGCCCCTCCTGCCGCCACTGCCGCGCCTGCCGCCACTCCCGTCCGCAAAGCTGCCACCGAACGTCCACCGGAGCCGGATTTCACCGACTCAGACCTCACCGCCGCCCTGCTCCCGCTGGTCGGCGGATCTGGCTCCGGGCTGAACTTCCACGACGACGCCTCCTTTGAAGCCGTCCTCCGCGCCACCTTCCGCCGCACCTTGGCCGAGCAGCACACGGGTCCCTTCCAGGACCCGGACCTGACCCACCGCATCCTGTGGCGTGCTCAAGCCCTGTTCACCAGCCGCAGCTACGACGAGGTCCTGGCCGACAAAATCCGCCGCTTCAGCGTGGAGGAGGTCTACCTGCTCGACCGCGACAAACTGTCCCTCATTTCCTACGCCAGCTGCGACCCGGTCCGCCACGCGAGTCCCCGCCGCGTCGGGTCCTTCGCCAAGCAGCTCGCCATCCGGGTCAAGGACGAGAGCGGAGCCATCCTGCTGGGCTTCGAGCTCGGGGAAAACCGCCGCACCTTCGTCCGCCCCGGCCGCTTCTGCCACCTCGTCGCCGTGATCCGCGGCGAGATCAACGACCTGGTGAAGGCCGACCTCGACTTCGCGCTTCGCCGCATCGAAACCCGGTTCGAAGAGCCGTTCGTCCACGGCCACCCCTTGCTCAAGGAGTTGCAACCGCTGCTCGAGGAGTGCCTCTTGATCCACTCCCCGGCCGCTCCGCCCTCGTCCTGAGTTCCACAAGCAGGCCACTCATCCCTTGACCACAGGGGTTGCGGTCACTACGCATCCCCCCACGCATGGGATTTGACACTTTAGGCCTCTCCGCTCCGGTTCTGGAAGCAGTCCGGGAATCGGGCTACGACCACCCGACCCCGATCCAGGCTCAGGCCATTCCGCTGATCCTCGAGGGCAAGGACGTAATCGGTGCCTCCCAGACCGGCACCGGCAAGACCGCCGCCTTCGCGCTGCCGTCCCTGAGCAAGCTGACCCCGATGGGCAAGCCGCAGATCCTGGTGCTGGAGCCGACCCGCGAACTCGCCCACCAGGTCGCCGAGCAGTTCGAGCACTACGGCAAGCACACCGGTCTCAAGGTCGCCCTGCTTTACGGCGGCGTCGGACTCGGCGAGCAGATGAAGGCCCTGGAAGCCGGCGCCGACATCGTGGTCGCCACCCCCGGCCGACTCGTCGACCATTTCTACCGCGGCACCATGCGCTTCAACGAGGTCAAGATCCTGATCCTGGACGAGGTCGACCGGATGCTCGACATGGGCTTCCTCCCGCAGGTCCGCAAGATCGTCAACCTCTGCCCCTGGGAAGGCCGTCAGACCCTTTTCTTCTCGGCCACCATGCCGCCGGCGATCCAGACCTTCGCCCAATGGTGCCTGTTCGAGCCGACCAGCGTGGAAATCGCCCGCCGCTCGGTGCCTTCGACCGTCACCCACGCCTTCTATCCGGTCTCGATGGACCAGCGCGACGAGCTGCTGCTCGCCCTGCTCGACCAGACGGAATACCACTCGGTGATGATTTTCACCCGCACCCGCAAGGAGGCCGACCAGGTCTGCGCGCTGATCAAGCGCGAGGGCCAGGAGAAGGTCGCCGCGATGCATTCCGACATCGGCCAGGTCGACCGCATGAAAGCGCTCGCCGGTTTCAAGAGCGGCGAGTTTGAAGTGCTGGTCGCCACTGACGTCGCCGCCCGCGGGATCGACATCTCCGGCGTCTCCCATGTCATCAACTACCGCGTCCCCGAGAACGCCGAGGACTACGTCCACCGCATCGGCCGCACCGGCCGCGCCGAAGCCGAGGGCGATGCCTTCACGCTGCTCACCGCCGACGAGCTGGAGTATGCGAAGTCCGTCGAGATCTTCGTCGACCAGAAGATCCCGCGCCGCAAGCTGGACAACTTCCCCTACATCTATACCGCCCTGCTCGACGATTCCCCGTCGAAGCCGATCCGGAAGAAGCCGCAGGGCGGGAAGAAGAAGCGGAGGTAGATTTTGCGGCCATGTGGAGTGCCAAATACGGTTCGCCTTTGGGTTGCGTCGTTGCGGTCATTGGACTCTTCCCACTCAGCCTCAGCGCAATTGGAATTTACGGTTGGGTAACCTGGCATGCCTTGCCGGTAAACAAGCGCCCGGAAGGCATGCTTCCGCTGTGGGTTTCATGCACTGCGGTCGGGTTCTCGTTGAGTCTATTGCTCTTGTGGATTGCGATCCGAATTCTCCGTCGAACCGATTGGAAGTCCTTTGATCGTAACAAGTCGATCTCCCAGATGTGAGATGAAGGTCCTCGCCATCGATCCCGCGATCCGCAACACCGGCTATGCCGTGGTGGAGGGCGACGGCCGGACGGCACGAGCGCTGGCCTTTGACGTGATCACCATCCCCGCCCGCCTGCCTCAGTCCGCGGCCTTGGCGGCGGTGCGGACGCACTTGAAGAACGTGATCGAAAAATTCCAGCCGGACGAGGTCGCGGTGGAGGGCATCATTTTCGTGCAATCCCACAAGACCGCCATCTCGATGGGGGCCGCCCGCGCCGCCGCGCTGATCGCCGCGGCCGATGCCGGGCTGAACGTCTACGAATACGCACCGCGCAAGATCAAGATGGCGGTGGTCGGAAAAGGCACCGCCGACAAGCAGCAGGTCGCCTTCATGGTGCGCGCCTTGTTAGGCCTGTCCGAAACCCCGCCGCACGACGCCGCCGACGCCCTCGCGATCGGCCTCGCCCATCTCCAGGCGTCGGACCCCCTCAAAGCGAAGATGCTCGAACGACGCCAGGTATGAGCGGGCCTCTCCATGGACTGCTGCAGCCTGCTGCCGCTCTGTTGCCACAGCCTGCTGTGGAGTCCGGCCTTGACTCGCCAGCAGGCTGGCGGTCGAAAGCGGCAGCAGGCTGCCGCAGTCCCCATCCATGACCACGATCCACCTCGGCTCCGGCGTTTCCTACGCCGACGCCCTCAAGCACCAGGACGCCGCCGTCGAAGCCCTCCTCGACGGCTCCGGCGGTGAAACGCTGTTCCTGTTAGAGCACGCCCCGGTTTACACCATCGGCCGCCAGCGCGACCAATCCTCGCTGCGCGACCCCGCCGCCCTCCCCGCGCCCGTCGTCGAAACCAACCGCGGCGGCCAGGCGACTTACCACGGTCCAGGCCAGCTCGTCGGCTACCCGATCCTCGATCTCCGCGAACGGAACCGCGACCTCCACGCGCACCTCCGCGGCCTCGAGGAAGCACTCATCCTGACCTGCCAGGACTTCGGCATCCCCGCCACCCGCCGCGACGGCCTGACAGGGGTCTGGGTGGAGAACCGCAAGCTCGCCTCGATCGGCGTCGGCGTGCGGAAGTGGATCTCGATGCACGGCTGCGCGATGAACGTCACCGCGAACTGCCTGCTGCCCTTCTTCGCGATCACCCCCTGCGGGATCGATGGCGTGGTCATGAGCTGCGTCGAGCAAGAGGCGGGAAGGCCGGTGTCCGTCGAAGAATTCGCCGATGCCTTCGTGCCACATTATAACGGGATCTTCGACACCAAGCGAGGGCACCCCTGACCGCTCCCGCTGAAGCAGTGCTTTCTCAGGGCGGAGCCCACCGGGTGCGCGGAGCCTGCCCCCGGGAGCGCTGGTCTGCGACCGGCCGAATGGTCCCTCGGAAGCCGCTAGCCCCTTCCAGTCCGCATCGCCGAGGCGCGACATGCCCGCCCTTCTGCGGGGCTGAGCTTCCGCGCACCCGGCGCAGCCGCCGGGATGCAGATGCACGCGCACGGCTGACCTCGGCGGTGCGGGCGGTGCGGGCGGTGAGAAGTGGCGAGCGTCGAGGGACCATTCGGCCGGTCGCAGACCGGCGGTCCCGGGTCACGCCAGATTCGTGAACACCACCTGCACGTCGTCGTCTTCCTCGACCTTCTCCAAGATCACCTCCACCTCGGCCATTTGCTCTTCGGTGAGCTCGATCGGTTGGGTCGGCATTCTCTCCAACACCGCCTTCTTCGGCGCGATGCCCAGCTTTTCAAAGCCGACGGTGAGACTGGCGAAGTCATGATAGTCGGCGATGGCCCGGCCGATGCCGTCCTCCACCTCCAGCTCCTCCAGACCGGCGTCGATCAGCTCCAGCTCGATCTCCTCCGCGCTCATCTCCGGCGTCATCTCGAACTCCACCACGGCCTTCCGGGTGAACATGAAGTCGAGCTGGCCGCTGTTGACGATCTGGCCGCCGTTCTTGTTGAAGATGGTCTTCATGTTGACCACCGAGCGGTTGGTATTGTCGGTGGCGCACTCGATGTAGAACAGCGAGCCGTGCGGGCCTTTGCCCTCGTACACCACTTCCACAATGTCCGCGGCGTCCTTACCGGCGGCGCGCTTGATCGCGGCGTCGATGCGGTCCTTTTGCAGGTTCTGGCCCTTCGCGTTGGCGATGGCCAGGCGCAGCGGTGCGTTGGCAGCGGGGTCCGGGCCGCCGTTCTTGGCGGCCATGGTGATGGCTTTTGCGAGCTTGGGGAAAACCCGGGACATCGTGTCCCAGCGGGCTTCCTTGGCTCGGCGTCGGCATTCGAAGGCGCGTCCCATAAAGTTTCTTGGCTGGCGGGATTGAAGCGGATTCGCCGGGCGGGGCAAGCACGGCTTGTCGGGCAGTATCCGGGCCGGAATCCGGCGGATTTCAGGCGGCCTTGGAATCCGCCGTGCCCTGCCCGGCATTGCGATCTCCGGGCAACTCCGCAGGGCGGAAATCTCGATGTTCGCCTGCCGCAGGCGGTCGCAGAGCTGGAGGGCGATCTCGTTGAGGATTTTCGCCTTCAGGGCGGGTAACAGGCGGCCGATGTCCTCGAAGAGCGGCCGGTTGATGACACGGCACTCCGCATCCGCAATCGCCACGACGTCGGCCGAACGGGGCGAAGCGTCGAGGAAGGCGAGTTCGCCGAAACTCATGCCGGCTGAGAAGACATCGAGCCGCTGGTAGCGGCTGTTCCCGAGATTAAGGCGGACTTCCACGCTGCCGCCGGTCAGCACGAAGAGTTCATCGGCCCGGGTGCCGCTGAGGATGATGGTTTCACCTGCGGCAAAGGTCTTCACTTCCATCCGCTCGCTGAGGAGCTGAAGTTCCGCAGGATCGCAGTCCGCGAAGAGAGCGCAGCCGGCGAGGAGGACCGGTGGCGGCTCCTGCATGTGATCCGGCATGACCTTGGCCAGCACCGCATTCTCGCAGGACTCCAGCGCCGCGTCCTCGCTGAAGAAAAGGACATCATCAGGTATCCCCGACGCGACGAGCGATTTGCCGAGCCGCCCGGTGTGGCAGCAGACGAGGCGGACTCCGGACGCGGCGAGCTGTTGCCAGACCTCGTGAAGCATCCGCAGGCAGACGGCATCGACTGAAAAGACATAGCGGAGATTCAGGATGATGTGCTGGCAATAGGAAGACTGCTTGACCAGTTCCCGGATAACCGGCTCGAAGGTCGAGAACAGCAGAGGGCCTTGCAGCTCCATCACCCGGATCCGGTCGCCGTAGCGGCGGAGCGCATGGAAGGTGGAAGCCGGCAAGCGACGGCGGGAATTCACCTGCGCGGCATTGTAGCTGCGGCGCAGGGCGGGTTGCGGGACGGCGCTGGGGTTGAACATGTGCAGCGACAGTTCCCTGGCCAGGTCCATGCAGACGCGGATGCCCCGGACGCTATTCCCCTGCTCGTCGAGCGGCGGCGAGAAAACCCCGATTCCGAGCTGGCCCGGCAGCACCGCGAGGATGCCACCCCCCACCCCGCTCTTCGCCGGCAGTCCGACGCGGTAGATCCACTCGCCGGACCAGTCATACATCCCGGAGCTGGCCATCACGGCGAGCACGTTGTCGACGTACTCGTGGGCGATGGCGCGCTCACCGGTGATCGGATTCATCCCCTGGTTCGCCAAGGTCGCACCCATCACGGCGAGGTCCGCGCAAGTGACGCGCAGCGAGCACTGCTGGAAGTAAGTCTCCAGGATATCGTGCGGGTCCTCGTCGATGATTCCGAAATTCCGCAGCATCCAGCCGATCGCCCGGTTGCGGTGCCCGGTCTCGCTTTCCGAGCGGTAGATCTCTTGGTCGATGTCGAGCTGGCCGCCCGCGCAGCGTGAGAGGTAAGCGGTGATCCGCTCAATGCGCGACTCTCCGTTTTTGGGGAGGATTTGCCCGCAGGTCGCGATCGCTCCCGCGTTGATCATCGGGTTGAACGGCGTGCCGCTGCCGGCCTTGAGGCTGATCGCATTGAAGGCATCGCCCGAAGGCTCCACGCCGATCCGCGAAAGCACGTGATCCTCCCCCCGGTCTTCCAGCGCCAGACCGTAGGACAGAGCCTTGGAGATCGACTGGATGGTGAACTTTTGCCGGGTGTCCCCCACTTCGTAGAGATGACCGTCGCGGGTCGCGATGCAAATGCCGAAGTGGTCCGGATTCCCTTTCGAAAGCTCCGGGATGTAGTCGGCCACCTCGCCGTCGCGGAGGGCGGCATAGCGCTCGTGCAGGATTCTGAGAACTTGGAAAACAGGGGATTTCATGGGTTGGGTCGTCTGCCAATAGCAGCTTGAATACCCAATCGCCTCCTACCGGGAAAAAAGGATGCTCCGCGGAGGTTCGTCCGTGTCATCGGCAGCACCGGACCTGGATTGCGGTCACGGGGGTCCGGACACGACGACCTGATAGAATCCAGCTTTCCCGGTGGCGGCGGCATCCGTCGGCATGAGATCCCCGTCCGTCGCGACGGGCCCAATGGCGAGCACGTCCGCCCAGGTACCGGAACTCAGATCGGAGCGATGCTGCAAGGTGTAAGTCCGGCCGGTCTTGGCCGGGACAACGACGGAGAAGCTGGTGCCGACCAAGGCCGTTGACTTAATCCGGAAGACGTCCGTCGGGTCGTTCGGATCGGTCCCGGCGATGTATTCATCGAGATTCAAGCTGCCATCCCCGTCCGCGTCGCCGCCGTCGGCGGCCGTCCCGGTGTTTGCCGTCGATCCGAAGTTGTCCGTCCGCCAGGAGGCGAGTGGGGACAGCTCGGGCAGATAGGTCACGGTGACGGTAGTGAGGCTGTTGCCGTTGACCGTTGTCGTCATGTCCGGGATCGCCTGGAATCCGGGTATCTGCCTGACCTGCAGGAAGTAGTTGCCCGGGGTCAGGTTGTTTTTGCGCGTGCCGGAAGCGAGGAAGCTGGAATCGGAACCCAGTTTCCACAGTGCCCCGGCGGCGCGGGCTTCGGCGGGCTGGAGAATCACGGTCAGGGAGCCGCGGTTCGAGGTGGTGGCGACCGCCGTGTAGCTGGGCTGGGAAATACCGCCGCTATTGTTGTTGCTGCCGGTGTTGGCGGTCAGCTCGGCGCGGTTGAAGAGATCGATCACGCTGCTGTCGATCACGCGGATCAGGTTCTGCGAAGTGCCGCCCCCGAGGAAGATCCCGGCGGGGAAGTAGTTGCCGCCCGCGAGCTGGATGCACAGCGGGCCGCCCTTCATGCCGCTGAGGCCTCAATAGTTGGGGTTGGTTGTGGTGTAGGTGGCCGCGGAGAGCGGGATGTAGGGGTCATTGTCGATTCTGGTCGCCTTCATCTGGCCCCAGCTATTGGTCGATCCACCGCCGCCGACGGGATAGCCCACCACGGTTTTGAGGGTGGTGGCCGAAAGCAGGGGTTGCTCCCCGGGGCTGGTCGGAAGGAAGCCGGAGAAGCCGCCGCGGCCGACATCCTCAAGGAAATAGATGGCGGCGGCATTGAGATCCTGAGCGGCCGTGGATAGCACGCCGGGGGTATTCTCCGCGCCGCGCTGCGCCGCATAGCCGTCGAAGACATAGAAGCCGCGCGGAACCAGCGGCTTGGGTTCGTGGATGTCCTTGTCATTCTGGTGCAGCCACTGGACGCCGGGGATCTGCGACAGGGTGATCTCGTCGAACAAGGCCTGGGCCGCAGTCGCCACGACACGAGTCTTGACCGCGAATCCGCTGAACGAGCCGGTATCGTTGCGGATCTGCCCGACGTAGGCGTAGGGCAGGTCGCGGCGGGCCGAGATGGTCGAGAAGGGCAGATCGCGGATCGAGGTCGCGGAAGCGTTCATCGAAGGATTGTAAGTGAAGGTCGCGAGCCGGACTTGATTGGCACCGATGATCACGGTGGCCGGCGGCGGCGCGTCCAGGCCGGTGGCCGATTTGAACTGCACGAGATAGCTGCCCGACATCAGCCCGGTGAGCTGGTCCCCGGAATCGCGCCATGGCGTGTTGTCGTAGCCCAACAGGCGCCACTGCACACGGGACGAGGTCGGGACCGTCGGCGCGGTCCGGTACTGCGGTTCAAGCAGCACTTGCAGGCTGGAGTTCCCCGGCGTGGCGGTCACGAAGTACTCGCGATTCAGCACCAGCAGCGGTGCTCCGCTGACCACGCCCACCAGCTCGCGGCCGGGCTTGAGGTAGCCGGATATGGGGAGGAACTCGATCTCCCGGTCACCGGTCGTGAGGCCGGTCGCGATGCTACCGGAATCGCGCCACTTGATCTCGCCGACAAAGCGCCACTTCGCTGCCAGCGAGGGGATGATGTCGACCTGTAGCTGACCCTGGCGCTCGGAGGCATCGATCTCGCGCGGGAAAGCCTGGAGCAGACCGACCAGGCCGTCGCTTTGGAAGGTTCTCACGAGGCCCGTCGTGAAGGAGTTGGAATCATCAACCCGGGAAGCCAGCGTCCGATAGTGATAGGTCACGCCGGGCACCAGGTCGGCGAGGTCAACCTGGACCGGGACCTCGGAGTCGCCGCTGACCGGCCCGCCGGTCACGGCGACGCGGTTCGGGAAAGTGATACCATCAGTGCCATACTCGAAGAAAGCCAGGGCGTTCGCCCCCCGGGCCTTGACGGTGCCTGCGAGGCGGACGCTGCTGGCGGTCAATGGTGTCGCATTGCCGGTGGTCGCCAGCGGGGCGGGGAACGCGGTGTCGAAAGTACGATCTTCACCGTAGCTCGTGCCAAGGCTGTTCGAAGCGACGAGGCGGAAGTGGTAAGTGGTTCCCGGTTGCAAGCCGGTCGCCGCCTAGATCACCGTCGCGGGATCCGTGCCGCTGCCGATCCCCCGCCCCGGTGTCGAGCTGCCATAAGAGGAGGTCAGGCCGTATTCGAAGCGCACGAAGGTGGTCCCGCCCTGCGGATTGGCGATGCCTTGAAAGCGCGCGGCGGTGGCTGAAACATCGAGGGCGTCGAGGGTCGTGGCGTCCGGCACGGCGACCGGGGTGCCGGTGCCGCCGCTGGTCTGGCCGGCGATGAAGGCGACATCTTCCCCGAAGGCAGTTCCGGCAACGCTGGTTCCGGCGAGGCGGTAGTGATAGAGCGTTCCGGGGACAAGGCCCTCGGCGATGAACTCGATGTCGACGACGTTGCTGCCGCCCGGCACCACTTGGACCGGGGTGGGCAGGCCGTAGGCGGGCGTCTCGCCGTACTCGAAGTTGACCGAGGTCGTGGTCCCGTTGGTATCGACCGCCCCGATCAGCTTCACCTTGCCCGCCTCGGCGTCGCTCGGCTGACCCGTCGCAACCAGCGGCGGGGCCGAGGTGGTGGTGAAGGTCATGTTGCCGCCGAAAATGGTGCCCGACCCGGTGGTCAGACCGATCCGGAAGTGATAGATCACCTCGGGAATCAATCCCGAGACCGTGGCCGCGACGGCAAGCGGCGAGCCACTGGAGATCTCTTGACCGGCGGTGGCATTGCCATAGCTCGGGGTGGTGCCGTATTGAACCCGAAATCCGAAGTTAGATAGGGCATCGTTTGGCTACAGGTCATGTGGTAGAAGGGTTGTGTCGAATAACCGCACACCACACCCCTTCACCAAACGATGCAAAATTCTTGTAACCC
>NEUO01000188.1 GCA_002304315.1 Verrucomicrobiia bacterium Tous-C4TDCM | reverse complement strand
TGGTAGATGGTAGATGGTAGATGGTAGATGGTAGATGGTAGATGGTAGATGGTAGATGGTAGATGGTAGATGGTAGATGGTAGATGGTAGATGGTGGGGGGCATCGGCCGATATTTCGGTCCTCCGCGGGGCGCGCCTTGGATTCAGACGGTCGCGCCGAAAAGGGCACCCACTCCGGCGGTGAGCGCCATGGCGAGTGCTCCCCAGAAGGTCACTCGTGCCACCGACGTTCCGACCGGCGAGCCACCGGCGCGGGCGGCCAGGGCGCCTAACAGCGCGAGAAAAAGCAGGGAGCTGCCCGATACCGTCCACACGAGGGCATTCCCGGGGACTACGAGAACGAGCAGCAGCGGAAGTGCCGCACCGACGGCGAAGGTCGCGGCCGAAGCGAAAGCGGCCTGGACCGGCCGCGCGCTGAGCGTGTCGGAAATTCCAAGCTCGTCGCGGGCATGGGTACCCAGCGCGTCGTTCGCCGTCAGTTGGGTGGCGACTTGACTCGCCAGGTCGGCATTGAGTCCCCGTGCGACATAGATGGCGGTCAACTCGGCGCGTTCGTGAGCGGGGTTGGCAGCGAGCTCCTTGCGCTCCCGCTCCAGGTCGGCGCGTTCGGTGTCGGACTGAGAACTGACCGAGACATATTCGCCGGCGGCCATCGACATCGCGCCTGCCACCAGCCCGGCCACACCCGCGACGAGAATGCCGCTGCGGCTGGAGTCGGCAGCGGCGACGCCGACGATCAGGCTGGCGGTGGAAACGATGCCATCGTTGGCACCCAGGACCGCGGCGCGTAGCCATCCGACGCGGTGGGTCCGGTGTTCTTCCGTGTGTTTCATGGAGGGTCCATGACTTTTGCCATGGGAGCCAATCTACGAGTGCTGCCATGTTCCGTCGAGGGGCATATCGAACCGATCCGCTACTCCCGCGGGGCAGTGGAACTTCGGATCTCGCCGTCCTTGAGCTTGGTGCGGATTTCGTCGCCGGGGGCGATTTGGGCGACGGAGCGGATGATCTTGCCGCGGGCGTCGAGGGTGATGGAGAAGCCGCGCTCGAAGGCGGATTCGGGGTAGAATGGTGGATTTACAAGGAGTGCCTTGTAGGTGACACTCGACGCATGGATACGATCATCGCGATCATAGAGCCAGATGCGGACGGAACCATCCATTTGCCGGTCCCGGCGGAGTGGCGGAACCGTCCGGTACGGGTGAATGCTTCGCTTGAACTCGTGGAGACCCACGAGAAGCCGGCTTCGCTAGATCTGAAGGGCTTCGGTTGCCTGAAAGGAAGGATCGAGTATTCGCCGGACTTCGACGAGCCGCTGGAGGATTTCAAAGATTACACCGCGTGAGGCTTTTGATCGATACGCACGCACTGCTCTGGTTCTGCGAGGGCAGCCCCGAGCTTTCGGACAAGGCGCGTGCCGCGATGGAAGACGAGTCGAACGAGCGTTACGTCAGCCATGCCAGCGCATGGGAGGTGGCCATCAAGGTGAGTCTTGGGAAACTGAAGCTGCACGATGATTACCGGGTGATTTTCTCCGGAGTCATGAAGGCCAACGGATTCATGCTCCTCCCACCCGCGGTCGATCATTATGACGCCCTGATTCGGCTTCCCAGGCATCACGGAGACCCTTTCGACCGCCTTATCCTTGCTCAAGGACAGGTCGAGGGACTTGTGATCGTGACGTGTGATGCCGAGTTTCCTGCCTATGGATTGCCACTCCTTCGGTAGTTGAATCGGGATGGGCGAATAAGGTCAAGATCCCTCATTCCGCCAAACTGCGGATCACGCCGTCCTTGAGCTTGGTGCGGATCTTGTCGCCGGGGGTGACCTCCTGGACGGAGCGGATGATCTTGCCGCGGGCGTCGAGGGTGATGGAGAAGCCGCGCTCGAAGGCGGACTCGGGGCCGAGGGTGCGGAGCAGGGCGCGGAGGCGGGAGAGGCGCTGGGCGGAGTCGTCGAGGCGGCGCTGGGCCGCGCGTTCGAGCTGCTGGCGGAGGCGGGCGAGGTGGTCGAGGCGGAGCAAGACCTGTCGGGCCGGGTGGTGGGCGGCGAGGGTGCGCGACAGTTCCTTGAGGCGCTGTTCGTGCTGGCGGAGGGTGTTTTCGGTGGCAGACGAAAGCCGGGCGCGGAGGGTGTCGATGCGCATGCTCGGTTCGCGCAGCAGGCGGTCGCCGCCGCGGGAGAGGACGCCGCGGCGGAGGTTCTCGAGCGTCATCTCGAGGCGCTCGATGCGGTCGTTGCTGCGGCGGGCAAGGCGGCGCTTGAGCAGGGCGAGGCGGGTTTTCAGCTCCTCGCCATCGGGCACGGCCAGCTCGGCGGCGGCGCTGGGGGTCGGGGCGCGGAGGTCGGCGACGAAGTCGGCGATGGTGAAGTCGATCTCGTGGCCGACCGCGGAGATGACGGGGATTTGGCAAACAGCGATGGCGCGGGCGACGATCTCCTCGTTGAAGTTCCAGAGGTCCTCGATCGAGCCGCCGCCGCGGCCGACGATCAGGACGTCGCAGCGGGGAATGCCGTGCTTTTCCGGGTGGGCCATCTTTTCAATCGCGCGGGCGATCTCGATCTCGGCGCCCTTGCCTTGGACGCGGACCGGGAAGAGGACGGGCTGCACCCAGGGGGCGCGGCGTTCGAGGATGTTGAGGATGTCGCGGATGGCCGCGCCGGTGTCGGAGGTGATGATGCCGACGGCGCGCGGGAAGGCGGGGATCGGCTTCTTGCGCGAGGCGTCGAAGAGGCCCTCGGCCTGGAGTTTGCGTTTGAGAGCCTCGAACTTGGCTTGGAGTTCGCCGACGCCGGCGCGCTCGACCCGTTGGACGATGATCTGGAGCTGGCCACGGGCTTCATAAACGCTGGGCTCGGCGAAGACGCGGACTTTCACGCCGTCCTCCATCACCTCCGCGCCCGGCCGTTTCCGTGCACCGAACATGCAGCACTGGATCTGCGCGCCGTCGTCCTTGAGCGAGAAATACCAGTGGCCGCTGGCCTGCTTCTTGAGGTTGGAGACCTCGCCTTCGACCCAGAGTTCGCCGAGTTCGATTTCTAACAAGTTCTTCATCCGTCGCACCAGTTGGGTGACGGAAAGGGCCTTCGGGGCGGGGGCGGGTTTCGGGGTGAAGAGGTCCATGGGGTTCTCTGAGGAAGCGCTGGCTTTAGCCGGCTTGGATGGTTGGTTGGGCGATGCCGGCTAAAGCCAGCGCTCCATCAGCGCTTCTCCTCGACGGCGTTGAGGAGGATGCGCAGCGCGCCACCGGAGATCCAGACTTCGTAGCAGAGGCAGGCGAGGGAGCCGCCCATCAGGAGGAGGGCGGCGGTGAAGGAGGGGATGGCGATGATTTGCAGGGTGGCGATGACGGCGACCATCGAGACGACGCAGAGCAGCAGGCTGAAGGCACCGAGCAGTTGCATCGCGCGGATCAGGGTGAGGCGGCGGCGGAGGTTGTCAATCTGGGCGCGGAGCAGGGCGTCGCCTTCCTCCAGCCAGTCCTGGTGGAGTTGCCGGATCAGGGCGGAGAGGTGGAGGAAGCGGTTGGTGAAGGAAAGGAAAAGCAGGCTGATCGCGGGGAACAGCAGGGCGGGTGTGGAGACTTCGAGGGTCACGGGGTGGTTGTAGTCTGGATGAGAGCTGAGGGCAACCGGACGGTGTACTGGACCGCAACCGAAGCGGAGATGGACCGCGACTTTTAAACAAGATTTGGCGGTCAAATCTTTGGTCCGCTCGAAATCCCCGGACTGGCGCTGCGGACTAAAGAGCCGCGGTCCAGTACACGACAGGGCTCGTTCCGGGCTTGCCGCGGGGGGGCGGGGGGGCGAACCTCCTCGCCCAACGGATGAAGCGTTTCTACCCCTATTTCGGCTACCTGGTGCAGGTGAAGTCCACCTACCTCGCGGGCATCGCCGCCGGTCTGGTGTTCGCGGTGGCCAGCGGCTTCGGGATGCCGATGCTGGTGAAGACGGTCTTTCCGGTGATCTTCAACAGCACCTCGAGGGTGGAGGAAGTCAGGGCCGTGCTGTTGGAGCAGCGAGGACCGGAAGAAGCCGACGCGATGCTGGAGCGGGCCTTTCCAGGGGAGGCGGAGAGTCTCAAGAGTTCCGCCAAGGTGCGTCAGTGGATCACCGAGCGGGTGGGGCCGGAAAAGGCGGGGATGACGCTGCTCATCGGGGCGTGTGCCTTGATTCCCATCGTGGCCCTGATCCGCGGGCTCGCGGGGTTTTTGAATGTCTATTTCATCACCGCGGCGGGCCTTCACGTGCTGCGGGAGATCCAGCAGTCGGTCTTCGTGAAGCTTCAACGTCTTCCGCTCGGGTTCTTCAGCGGGCGCAAGACGGGCGACCTGATCAGCCGGGTGATCACCGACTCGAACATGCTGCAAGGCGTGGTCACCACGATCTCGAACGACCTGATCAAGCAACCGCTCACGCTGATCGCCGCCTTGAGCTATCTCGGATGGGAAAGCTGGCAAAGCCGCGAGTCCTTCTTCCTGCTGGCGTGCCTGCTGAGCATCCCGATCGCGGTGATGCCGGTGCGGCTGTTAGGCAAGCGCCTGATGCGCAAGGCCGCGGCGATGCAGCGCGAGGCGGGGGACAACTCCGCGATTCTGGCCGAAACGCTGGGGGCGACGCGGGAGATCCGCGCGTTCAATCTCGAGGAGATGATGGGCAAGCGCTTCCTCGACGGGATCGGCCGCTGGACGAAGTTCCATCTGAAGGTCATCAAGTACCGCTATTTGTCGCCTCCGCTGATCGAGATGATCTCGGCCGCGGTGGTGGCGGTGGCGCTGGGATATGCGGCATCGAATGGCTTCAGTTTGGAGAAATTCCTGCCGCTGGTGATCGCGCTCTACATGTGCTACGACCCGATGAAGAAGCTCGGGGAAATTCACAACCGGCTGAAGCAGGGCGAGGCGTCGCTGGACCGGCTGGAGGTGATCTTGAAAGCGGAGGAGGGTGTCACGGATCCGGTGAATCCGGTGAAAATTGCGAAGGTGGAAGGGCGGGTGAGCTTCGAGGGGCTATCGTTTTCGTACGGTGAGACGCCGACTTTGGGCGGTATCAACCTGACCGTGCCGGCGGGGCAGGTCGTGGCGATGGTCGGCCCGACGGGTGCGGGCAAGACGACATTCGCGAGCATGATCCCCCGCTTCTACGATCCGACTTCGGGGCGCATCCTGCTGGATGATGTCGACCTCAAGGATCTGCGGCTGAGAGACCTGCGCGATCACATCACGATCGTCCCTCAGGAAGCGGTGCTCTTTTCCGGGACCATTTTCGAAAACATCCGCCTGGGCCGGATGAATGCGAGCGAGGAGGAGGTGAAGGAAGCCGCGCGACTGGCCCATGCCCACGAATTCATCATTGCCCAGCCTCAAGGTTATGAGACGCAGGTCGGCGAGCGTGGCGCGCAGCTCTCCGGCGGGCAGAAGCAGCGGATTTCGATCGCCCGGGCCTTTCTCAAGAACGCTCCGGTGCTGATTTTGGACGAGGCGACTTCCGCGCTGGACGCGGACACGGAGTCGAAGATTCAGGAAGAGCTGGCGGATCTAACAAAGGGGCGGACGACCTTCATCATCGCGCACCGCTTCAGCACGATCCGGATCGCGGACCGGATCCTGGTGTTCGACGGCGGGCAGATCGTCGGGGACGGGACTTTCCAGGAGTTGGAAGCGAACAACGGGTTGTTCCGGAGTTTGCTGGAACGGCAGCAGCACTGATTCCGACTTTTCCGAGAGATGGGGCAACCCTCCGGTCGTGACGACTACTCGGCCGGCTCGGGCGCGGGCTTGGGTTTCATTTTGGCCCGGGCGATTTCCCAGACCATGGGGAGGACCGAGAAGCCGATGATGCCGAGCACCACGAGCTCGAAGTTTTCCTTCACCACCGGGATGTTCCCGAAGAACCAGCCGGCCGGAAGGATCAGCGCGACCCAGAGGATGGCACCGGTCACGTTGAAGAACATGAAGCGCTTGTAATCCATCTCGCCGGAGCCGGCGACGAAGGGCGCGAAGGTGCGGACGATGGGGACGAAGCGGGCGAGGATGATGGTCTTGCCACCGTAGCGGACGAAGAACTCGTTGGTCTTCTCAATGTGCGACGGTTTCACGATGCGCGGGAAGGTCCGCATCATCCAGCCGCCGAACTTGCGGCCGATCCAGTAGTTCACGGTGTCGCCGAGGATCGCGGCGACTAACAGAACCAGCGCGGCGATCCAGATATTGAGGCCTGAGGCGGGGGCGGCGGCGAGGGCTCCGACCGCGAAGAGCAGGGAGTCGCCGGGCAAAAAGGGCGTGACCACCAGGCCGGTTTCGCAGAAGACGATCAGGAAAAGCAGTCCATAGATCAGCGAGCCGTGGGCGCGGGTGAATTCGGTCAGGTGCTCCTGGATGTGCAGGATGAAGTCGATGATTTCCTTCATGGATCAAGCGTTCTCCGGACGGGGGTCGCGGGTGAGGAGTTCGTGCATGGCGCGGGCGGCGGGCTTGCCTTCGTAGAGAATGGAGTGCACCGCGTCGATGATCGGCGTGCGGATGCCGGCCTTGCGGGCGGCGTCGTGGATCGACAGCGTGTTCGGCACGCCTTCGGCCACCATGCCGAGCGACGAGGAGGCTTCCTCGAGGGTCTTCCCGTGGCCGAGCGCCAGGCCGACGCGGTGGTTGCGCGAGTGGACGGAGAAGCAGGTGGCGATCAGGTCGCCGACACCGGAAAGGCCGGAGAAGGTCTCGCCGCGACCGCCGAGGGCGATGCCGAGGCGGGTCATTTCCGACAGCGCACGGGTGACCAGGGCGGCGATCGCGTTGTCGCCGAGGCCGAGGCCGGCGGCGATGCCCGCGGCGATGGCGTAGACGTTTTTGATCGCGCCGCCGAGTTCGATCCCGGCGAGATCGTCGCTGGTGTAGCTGCGGAAATGCGGGGCGGTGAAGAGGTCTTGGAGGCGCAGCGCGAGGTCTTCGTCGGTGGATCCGATGACCGCGCAGGTGGCCAGGTTGGCGGCGATTTCCTCGGCGTGGTTCGGCCCGGAGACCACGGCCACGGGATTGGCGGGAAAGATCTCGCGGAGAATTTCGCTCATCCGCTCGCCGGTGTTGCGCTCGATGCCCTTGGCGCAGGAAACCAGCACGGTGGTGGCGGGAAGTCCGAGCGCGGCGAGGTCGCTGGCGGTCTGGCGGGTGGCAGCGGTGGGCACGCCGAAGAGGAGCAGCGGGTGTTCCAATGCGTCGGCCAATCGGGTGGAGGCGCGGACGTTTTCCGGCAGGACGATTTCCGAAAGGTAGCGCGGGTTGCGGTGGCGGGCGTTGATCGAGTCCGTCACGGCGGGATCGCGGCCGATCAGAAGCAGTTCGGTAAGCCGGGGCGCCAGCAGCACCGCGAGCGCGGTCCCGAAGGAGCCAGTGCCGAGGATGGCGGCGGAGGGGAACGCGGGGAGCTCAGGCATTGGACTTCTTCTTGGGCTGGAAGCGGTTTTCGGTGCCGTTCATCAGGCGCTTGAGGTTGGCTCGGTGTTTCCAGATCGCGAGCACTGCGATGATGACGGAAAAAGCAAAGAGTGGCTTGTTCCAGGTGCCGTCCTGGATCCGTCCATGGCTCCAGGAACCGTAGAGTGTCACGAGTGGTAGGGCAGCCGCGGCACCGATGCTGGCCACCGACACGTAACGGGAGGTCAGGAACAGCAGCAACCAGATCACGATCAGCAGGATCACGCCGAAAGGCATCAGTGCCAGCAACACGCCGGCCGAGGTTGCGATGCCTTTGCCTCCCTTGAATCCGACCCAAGGCGAGTAGTTGTGGCCGAGAATCGCCAGCAATGCGGTGAGAATCTGGAACACCTGGACTTTCACCGCTTCTTCCGCCGGAAATTTCAGGGCCCAGCCGTCGAGGAAGGCCAGGGGAATTTGCACGGGCCGCCCGGAAATTTGGATAAGATTGATGGCGATGGCCACGGGGATGAAGCCCTTCAGCGCATCGAGCAGCAGGCAGGTGATGCCGTATTTCTTCCCGACGACCCGCAGGACGTTGGTCGCGCCGATGTTGCCGGAGCCGTGCTGGCGGATGTCGATGCCCTTCAGCCGGGCGATGATCAGGCCGAAGGGGACGGAGCCGAGCAAGAAAGCGATGAGCGGGCAAAGCCAGAGCTGCATGTGGCGCGTTCCGTAGAGCAAAGGCGGACCGATGTCACCCCTTGAATGGCAACGATTGAATGCCAAAGTAAGTTGACCAAGCGGTCGGACGGGGGAGAAGCGCGGACTTATTCTTCCTCTCTCGGTATGTCGCCTGCTTGAATGGGAGCGGCTTATGGAATCCGAAATCGCAGGCTGGTTCGCGGTGATCTTCCGCTTCGTGCACGTGCTGGCGGCGATCATGTGGATCGGCAATTCGCTGCTCTTCACCTGGATGGAGCTGAATCTGATCGCGCCGCGGGCGGATGAGGAGAATCCGCGGCCGGACCTGCTGGGACACCTCGACATGCTGCATGGCGGCGGGGTGTTCCATCTCGAAAAGAAGCTGATCGATCCGAAGGCGATCCCGGTGCCGCTGCACTGGTTCATGTGGCAGTCCTACACGACGTGGATCAGCGGCGTGCTGCTGCTGATCGTGGCGTTTTACTCGGGGGGCGGGACGGCCTTGTTAGACGCAACGCGGAGTTCGATCTCCGGCGGCGCGGCGATCGCCTTCAGCGCGGGTGGGATCGTCGTCTGGTGGCTGGTTTACGAAACCATCTGGCGTTCGAAGCTCAAGGACAAGCCGGCCGGGGCGGTGCTGCTGAGCTTCGTGTTGCTGCTGGCGGCGGTGGATTTCTTCAGCGGGCATTTCAACGGCCGGGCGCTCTATTTGCAGACCGGTGCGATGCTCGGCTCGGCGATGTCGGCAAATGTCTTCTTCCACATCATCCGCAACCAGAAGAAGTTCATGGCCTCGCTGAAGGCCGGCGAGCCGCACGACCTGAAATACGGCAAGCAGGCGAAGATGCGGTCGATGCACAACCACTACATGACCTTCCCGGTGCTCTTCATGATGCTGGCGGCGCATTTCCCGCAGCTCACCAGTGCCGCGCGGGCGGTGCCGGTGCTGGCGGTGGTCATCGTGGCGCTGATGGCGGTGAAGCACCTGATGAATTCGCGCTACCACTTCAAGCACTGGCTGGCCGCGATCTGCGGGACCTTCGCGGCGGCCTGCGGGGTGATCGCGTTGCTTTTGGCGGCTCCGGTGGAGGCGGAAGGCGTCGCCTTGTCCCCGGCGGCGGAGGGCGCGAAACTTTTCGTCGGGCAAGGCTGCGCGGCCTGCCACCAGCAGGGCTCGTCCCAGCTCGCCCCGGACCTGGCCGGGATTTTCAATTCGGAGCAGGTTCTGGCCGACGGGAGCAAGTTCACCGCGGACGAGGCTTATTTGTTAGAGTCGATCCGACAACCGCAGGCGAAGGTGGTGCGGGGTTATGCGGCGGCGATGCCGTCGTATGCGCACTTGCCGGAGGAGGATCTGGTGAAGCTGCTGGAATATCTGAAGTCGCTCTGATCGTGAGGGACCGCGCAAAGTCTGCGAAGGTGTGCCTTGAGCAAGGAAGGCCGGAGAGGTCTCCGCTGCCGGCGTCCGGCGGAGTCGACTTAAGGCAGCGGCTGCCTCCGGAAGTGCTTGAAGCGGGCAGGGGCACGACGCCGCTCAGCCCAGCCCGAAGACTACACGCAATGGCCGAAATATTCCTCTAACCGAAGACACCGGTGCGAAGTTGCCGGAAGTTGAAAAGCCGCTCCTCCTTTGAGTCGTCGGCCAGCCCGCGCAACGGCCGCGCGCCGTCCTTGCGATTCGGCCCGAAGCGGTCGCGGAAGGCGGCGAACATCTCGTCGACGAAGGCCTTTCCGCCGATCACCGCGCCGTCGCTGAAGTAGCGGACCTTGCAGCGCAGGTAATCGGCTTGCGAAAGTTTCCCGCCGCGGGCCAGCACCTCCAGAGCCTTCTCCCGCGGGATCCGGTCGCGGTGAACGGCGGCCATCTCGCCTTTCGCGGCCTCGTTCTTCTGTCGTGACTCGTTCTCCGGGATGCCGAAGAGATGGCAGCGCCAGCGGCGAAGGGCTTCCCTGGGCATGATGGCAGCGGCATCAGGCTTCATGCCGCCGTGGGGATTCAGAGCGGCGAGGAACGCCACGGCTTCTCGGGCTTCCTTTCCTCCGGCCACCGCCTCCGCATAGCCGCACCAGCGGTAGTCCTTCGGGTCGTCGCAGATCTTGGCGCGGACGGGATTGAGGTCGATGTAGGCGGCCATGGCCCGCAGCGCCTGGCCTTTCCCCTCCACCAGCACCGAGCGGAAGCGGTCTTCCCACAGCGTCCCGCGGCGGCGGTGGCGGCCGTTGAACCATTGCGTGAAGCGCTGCTTGAGCACCTTCATGAAGGCACTGATGTCCCACATCCGGCCGAACCAGCGGTCCCGTAATTCTTCTGCCGCGGAGGTGTTGCCCTGCTTGCGATGAAGTTCGAGTTGCCATTCCAGGTCGTTGGCCAGCTTGTCGCCCAGGCAGGAGCGCACCTTCGCGACCAGCCCCGCGTCATCTGGCCGCTCCGCCGCGTCCGGCCGTTGGGGGACTTCCACGAGGATGTGGAAGTGATTGGACATGATGCAGTAGGAGATCACCCGCAGGCCGCCGAAGCGTTCGTAGGTCCGCATGTATTCGATCAGTTTGTCTTTCTCCTCTTCCCCGAGGACGAACTGCCGGTCCACGACCCGCGAAACGCAGTGGTAGTACGCGACCGGGAGGAAAGTAGGGGCCTTGAGGCGTCGCAGGCGCATGAGGGGAGGATGGGAAGGAAGGGGTGGTAGGGCAAGCTTTCTTTTCTAAGGGACGGACCTTTTTGCGGCGAAATCGAACGCCTCTTCACCGACCGCTTCGACTACCAGCCCGGCCGCATCTTCATCCACCGCACCGTGCGCGTCGTCCATGTCTCCAAGGACAACCCCGATGCCGTCCCGCTCAAGCCCT
>NEUO01000187.1 GCA_002304315.1 Verrucomicrobiia bacterium Tous-C4TDCM | reverse complement strand
ACCAGTTCGGTGAGGTTTTCTTCCGGCGTGGTCGCGGTGGAACCGGAAGCGCTGTGGTAGTGCCAGGTGTTCATGGTTTCTCGTTCGTTTCGAAGTTGCGTGGGCTAAAATCCACGGTCCGCGATTTCAGGCAAGCTGCGTCTCTGCCAAAAGCCGGTAGGTCCCTTGGCCTGCCATCAGCTCGTCATGCGTGCCGCTTTCCACGACCTTGCCGTGGTTCAGCACGAGGATGGTATCGGCATGACGGACGGTGGAAAGCCGGTGCGCGATCACCAGGCTGGTGCGGCCTTCCATCAGCCGCTCGAGCGCCTCGTTGACCAACCGCTCGCTCTCGGTGTCGAGCGCGCTGGTGGCCTCGTCCAACAGAAGGATCCGCGGATCGGCAAGCACCGCCCGGGCGATGGCGATCCGCTGCTTCTGGCCGCCGGAAAGCTTCACGCCGCGCGGCCCGACCAGCGTGCCGTAGCCTTCCGGCTGGGCACTGATGAATTCATGCGCGTTGGCCAGCTTTGCCGCCGCCTCGATCTCCGCGACGGTCGCACCCGGGCGACCGTATTCGATGTTCTCAAGAATCGATCCGCCGAACAGCATGACCTCCTGCGGCACCACGGCGATCTGCTTGCGCAGGGACGCGAGTTGGAGCTCCGCGGCATCGGTGCCATCGAACCGCACGCTGCCGCTTTCCGGCCGATGGAAGCCGAGGATCAGCGAGAAAACGGTGGACTTCCCCGCGCCGGACGGGCCGACCAGAGCGATGCGCTTGCCCGCTTCCACCCGGAACGACAATGCCTCGAGCACCGGGGCCTCGGGCCGCGACGGGTAGCGGAACGAGACGCTCTCGAAGGCCAGTTCCCCCGCCAGCTTCCCCGCGGCGCGCGTGCCGTCGGCTTCCGGCTTTTCGGCCATCAACTCGCGCAGGCGTTCCGTCGCGCCGGACATCGCCTGAACCTGGGATACGATCTCCGGCATCGATCCGAGCGAGGCGCCGACGAACACGCTGAACAGCACGAAGGCCATGAAGTTCGTCTGCGAGATCTCGCCGCTTGCCAGCATGTGCGAGCCGAACCACGCGACGCCGGCGATGGTGCCGAACATCGCGAAAATGATGAATGACAGGAAGGCCGCCCGGGCCCGCGCGCCTTTCAGCGTGACGTCGAAGAAGCGGTCGAGCGCCCGGTTGTAGCGGGACAACTCGAAGGACTCGTTGGAGAAGGATTTCACGTCGGCAATTCCCTGGACGCTCTCTTCCATCACCATCCCCGACTCGGCCAGCGCCTCCTGGGCATCGCGCGAATGCTTGCGGACCTTCCGTCCCGACATCGCAATCGACAGCACCACCACCGGGATGCTCGCCAGCATCACCAACGAGAGCTTCCATGAAAAGAAGAACACCGCGATCAGGCTCCCGACCAGCACCACGCTGTGCCGCGCGGCCTGGGGCAGCGTGTTGAGCAAGGTTTCGCGCACCGTGCCCAGGTCGGCCGAGACGCGGTTGGAGACGGAGCCCGAGCGCTGGTCGTGGAAGAAGGGCACCGGCAGCTTCATCAGGTGGCGGAACAGTTCGCGCCGCAGGTCGTTGAGCGCCGCCTCGCCGGAGCGGGTGAAGCCTTTCACCCGCCAGTAGGCGATGAAGGCCTGCACCGCCAGCACGCCGAGCAGCCAGAGAATCTTCTGGTCGGCCCGCGCCTTGGTCGCCGCGGCATCCACCCCGCTCCGCAGCGAATCCGCCGGATCGCCGATCAGGTCCTTCAGGAACAAGGGGAAGGCCAGCGACAGGCCGGCGGTGACAAAAAGAGCGATGACGGACGGAATGAAAATCTTCCGGTGCGGCTTCAGGTACGAAAGTACCCAACCGAGCCCCCCTTTGATGTCGCCTTTCTTCTCCGTCTCGGCTTTCCGCATGCCGCGGATGGGAGACGATGCAGCCCGGAGCGTCAACCACTCTGACCGTCCGCGACCGCTTCGCCGATCATCCGATGCCGGAGCCTTCGCGGTCGCGGGCTCCTTCCTCTCACCGGCCGCAAGCAACTCCCGCCGTCCGGCGCGCCCAGGCATCGGCCGCGATCACCGCCTCCAGCGACGAGGCCGCCGCGACCTCATGGCCGTGCATCGTCTCGCCCACCACCCGCCAGATGTCGGGAAAGCGGATTGCCCCGGCGATGAAGGCGTCCACCGCCACCTCGTTGGCCGCGTTGAACACCGCCGGCAGCGTCCCGCCCGTTAGACCGGCCTCGCGGGCCAGTCCCAGCGCGGGGAAATCGGCCTCGCGCGGCGGCTCGAACTCCAGCTTCGCCAGAGCGCCGAAATCCAACGGCTTCAGGCCACCCGCCAGCCGCTCCGGCCAGGTCAGCGCATACTGGATCGGGAAACACATGTCGGTCCGGCTGAGCTGCGCCAGCACCGAGCCGTCGATGAACTCGACCATCGAGTGGACGATGCTTTGCGGGTGCACCACCACGTCGATCCGTTCCATCCCGATGCCGAACAACCAGCGCGCCTCGATCATCTCCAGCCCCTTGTTGAACAGCGTGGCGGAATCGATGGTGATCTTGCGCCCCATCTCCCAGGTCGGATGCTTCAGCGCCTGCGCCAGCGTCACCTCCGCGAGCTGCTCCGCCGGCCAGGTCCGGAACGGTCCGCCTGACGCTGTTAGAATGAGCCGCGAGACCTCCTTCCCGCCGCCGCGGTGACCGTCGAGGCACTGGAAGATCGCGTTGTGCTCGCTGTCCACCGGCAGCAGTTTCACCCCCTTGCGCTCCGCCGCCGCGGTGACGATCTCGCCGGCCATCACCAGGATTTCCTTCGACGCCACGGCCAGATCCTTGCCCGCCTCGATCGCTGCCAGCGTCGGCTGCAATCCGGCAATGCCGACGATCGCGACCAGCACCATGTCCGCCTCCTCCAGCGTTGCCAGTTCGGCAAGTCCCTCCGGCCCGGCGAGGATCACGACATCGTCCGGGACCAAAGCCCGCAGCTGGCCGATACGAGAAGCATCGCAGAGCGCCACGTGCTTTACCCCGGTTTCCCGGACCTGCACCGCCAGGGCCTCCACGCTGCCGTTCGCCGCCAGGCCAACCAGTTCGATCCGTTCCGGTAAAAGCCGCGCTACCTCCAGCGTCGAGCGGCCGATCGATCCCGTGGACCCGAGCAGCACCACCTTCTTCCGCGTCCGCGAGGTCATCAGGGCGTCATCCATTGGAGATAGAAATAGAGCACCGGCGCGGTGAAGCAGAGGCTGTCGATCAGATCAAGCGCACCGCCGATGCCCGGCAGCATGCTCCCGGAATCCTTCGCGTTGAGGCTGCGCTTGACCACGCTCTCCGCAAGATCCCCCACGACGGCCAGCAGCGCCATGACGATGCTTAGGCCGATCACATGGCCCCACCCACCGAGCACATGGAGGCCCGTTGCAAAGTTCGGCATGTCGTCCTTGCACAGCGCATAGAGTCCGCAGCCGGCGAGCAGAGCGAAGAAGATGGCACCTCCGAACCCCTGCCACGTTTTCCCGGGACTCACGTGCGGGATCATCTTGTCGCGACCGATGGCTGAACCGACGATGTAGGCACCCATGTCGGTGAATTTCGTCACCGCGATCATCCACAACAGCAGCATCGCTCCGGGCACCTCACCGGGCCCGGGCACCATGAAGACCAGCCGCGCCGCGAAGTTGAAGAGAAAGGCCAGATAGATGAAACCAAGCAGGTTCACCGCGACCGCCTGGATCGCTTCCAGCCCGCGGATGGGAAATCTTAGTTGGAGAAAAAACGCGCCGGCGATCGCCGCGAAGATTGCCGCGCCGTCGAACCAGTCAGGGACCCCCGCGAAGGGATTGACGATCATCGTCGTAGCATGACCGAAAGGACCCACCATCTCGATCCGATCCGCCCCCGGTGCTCCCAGCAACATCCAGTAGAGGACGGCCGAATACCCCACCGCGAGTAGCATTCCGTAGCGGGGAAAGCACTTCACTCCACCCGCCTTCAACATGCGGAAGTACTCGAGCGTGGCGATCACCATCAGCACGCCGATGAGCCCGACATAGGCCCATGCCACGCGGCTCGCGAAGGCGGCCGAGACCAAAGCCCACAGACCGAGCGTGCTCGCGCTGCGTCGCAGGAAGGTCGCTCGTTTCGAGGTATCGGGCGGGGTGCTGGCCATCCGCGGGAATCCAAGACGTCGGGAGAGCGGGAAGCAATTTCATTCCGCCGCGCAACCTTCCGAATGGCATTGGGTTCTCCCCTCCATCAACGGATGGCCACCCGTCGGAAATTGAAACCAACCAACACAAACGAAACCATGAAGACCAAAATCACCTGCTTCGCCCTCGCCCTCGCGGGCATCGTCGCCGCCTCCGCTCAGGAGGGCAAACCCGAAGGACAACGCCGCGGCCCCGGTGGACCCGGTGGAGAAGGCGGACGCCAGGTCCCGCCCGCCGTGCTGAAGGAGTTCGACAAGGACGGCGACGGCAAGCTCAACGCCGAGGAAGCTCAGGCCGCCCGTGCTGCCATGCAGGCCAAGCGCGAGGAAATGCAGAAGAAATTGCTCGCTGAGTTCGACACCGACAAGGACGGCAAGCTCAGCGAGGAAGAGCGCAAGGCGGTCCGCACGGCGATGGAAGCCAAACGCAAGGCCCTGATCGAAAAGTACGACGCCGATGGCGACGGCAAGCTTAGCCCCGAAGAGATCAAGACCGCCCGCGATGCCGGTGAGGAACTCCCGATGATGGGCGGCCCCGGCAGTCCTGGCGAGCGACGCGGTCAAGGCGGTAAAGGCGGAGAAGGTCGCCCGCCCCGCGGCGAGCGCCCGGAGCCTCCCGCTGGCGAATGATCCCGCGACCGGTCCACCCCGGTCTCCAAGAACCCGGAGCGCGATTACCCGCCTCCGGGTTTTTCGTTGTTAGGGCATTGGATTTGCAGCCCGCCCCCCTTACGCCATCGCGTAATTCCGGAAACAGCCAATCTATCCCATAAACACGACACCCAATTTCTGTTGGATATTAAGTTTTGCTTCACATCGCCACCACCGCCATGTCACACGACCGCTCCGGCCCCTCCCACCTCGACTCGCTTGCCGCCCTCTTCCCCACGTTCGACTTCGAAGGTCTGATCGCACAGGGAGCCGCAGGCGCCGTCTACAAGGCCCGCCAGCGCTCGCTCGACCGCGATGTCGCCATCCGGATTGCTTCACGCGACAACGCAGCAAACCCGGGTTTCCGGAATGCCTTCAAGACCATGGCCAAAGCGATGGGCAATCTTGCCCACCCCGGCCTGATCCGGGTTTACGATTCCGGCGAGGCGGACGGGCTGCCTTTCGTGATCATGGAATACGTTCCGGGAAAGACCCTCCACCACTCGTCACACGGCAAGGCGGTCGATCCGCGGCAAGCGGTGCAGATCGCCATGGCCGCCTGCCAGGGTCTCGCCCACGCCCACGGAAAGGGAATCGTCCACGGCGCGATCCAGCCCGCCAACATCCTCCTGACCCAAAAATGCGAGCCGAAGATCGGCAATTTCGGCTTCACCCATCAGGACCAGAACCATGCGGCGGATGCCTCAGCCTACCAAGCTCCCGAACTCTCCGCCAGCAGCAGCTCCGAAAGCCCGCAGTCCGATGTCTATGCCCTCGGCGTGATTCTCATGGAGCTTATCACGGGCATTCCCGCCGGAACCCCGGACGTCGCAGGGACCGTCCTTCCCGACGCGAAGCTTGCCGCAATTTGCCAGAAAGCCGCTCATCCTGATCCCGCTCAGAGATACGCCGATGCCGGGACCCTTGCCGAGGCTCTCGGCCAATGGTCCACCTCGGCGATTCCCCGCCCTGTCCCGGTGCAACTGAAAACCTCTTCCTATCGCCCGAAAGCTCCCGTGACCTCGAAAGTCCCCGTCGTCTCCTACCCGGTTGCAAGGGCTGGCCGGGGCATGGTGGTTCACTGCGCGGTCATCGGATTTCTCCTCGTCGCCATCCACGGCGTTTGGGGAGCCTATGAGGCGAAGCAAGACAGCCTCGCCAGTCTCCGGAAAATGGAGGAAGCGAAGCCCCGGGTGATCCTCATCAAGGCGGAATCCGGCAAGGAAACGCCTCAGGCAATCGATTCTTCCCTGGTCCAGTTGAAGCCCTGATCCGGATTCAAAGATCCAGCTCCACCGACTTCAGCGCGATGTAGAGCGAGTTCGAGCGCTCCAGCCGCGGTTGCAGCGCAGCCTTCTCCTTGGCGAGCTGCCGACGGACCTCGATCAGGCTGCTGGAATAATCGCGGAACAGCAGGCGGATCGCCTCGCCGTGGTCGGATTTGAGGCCCTCCGCAAAGGTCGTCGCCCCTGCCTGCAAGCGGTCCTTGTAACCCGCCGCGATCCGCGCCCGGGTGATCCAGCCGGCGATGGCCGCCAGCACGAACACCAGCAACGAGCCGCCTAACAGAAACATCGCCGGCTGTTGCAACGAAAGCAATCCGCAGGTGCCCGCCGCGATCGCCAGCAGCAGGCCGATTGCGGTCAGGCCCTTGAGCGACGCGTTGCGGCGGCGGATCAGCGGATCCAGCACGCCGCGCACCCGCAGCCCGGTCAGCGCCTGCGGCACCGCCTTTTCCAGCCGGGCGACGAAGCGTCCGATCCCCTCTTCCCTCGCCGGTCCGGCGACCGCGCAAACCCCGGACTCGAAGCCCATGCGCTCCTTCACCCGCGGCCGCACCGATTCCCAATGCGCCGCACAGGCATCGGCCAGCCGTGCGGCATCGTCCCGGCCGAAACCAGTGGCCACTTCCTGCATCCGCGCCGCGAAGGTCGTCTCGATCTCTGCCGCGGACCCATCGCCGGTGAAAATCCGCGCCAGCGATCGCCACCAGCCGAGCCGCGCGCGGAGCTGACGCACCACGGCATCGACCTCGCTGCGATAGCGCTCCAAGGCCGCGCCGAGCGCTTGTGGGGCTGCTTCCAGCGAGCTGTCACGCAGGCCATCCATCTCGCGCTCGATGCCTGATAGAAACCACGCATCGTCTTCCATCCCGCGGCGCTGGACGTCGAAGCGCGACTCGAGCCGGCGCAAGGTGCGGGCGGCGTGGTGCCAGCCGTCGTGCAGCAGTTGGCGGCGCTCCATCGACTCGCAGATGCGTTCCGAAATGAAGTGCTCGAAGTCGGAAAAGCGGCTGGACGACCAGAGCTCCGGATTCACCGGCTCGGCCTGCTTTGCATCGAAGGCGTGGCGGGCGGCCACAGGGAAAATCGGCAGCACGTGGCCGACGCGTTTGACCGACAGGTCCCGCATGTGGCCGAGGATGATCGGGATGTCCGGCGGCTGCTTGAGATCGATCCGCTGCACCACCAGCGCGGTCCGCGCGAGGGCCTCGGGCGAGAGCCGCGACACCGCGTCCCAAGTGGCCGCGGTCCACGGGTTCTCCGCGGTGAAGACCACCAGCACGATATCCGCGTGCTCCAGGAAGGGCTCCACGATGGCAGCGTGGCCGCTATTCCGCGCGTTGGTGCCGGGGCTGTCGAGCAGGTCGAAATTCTGCAGGAACTCCGAGGTCCGCCGGCATTCCACAAGCAGCGGCTCCACCGGATGATCGCCCTCGTTGCCGTGGCGGTAAACCCGGACCTCCGCGGTCAGCGGCACCGGTCCGGCCGGGCAGAGTTCTTCGCCGACCAGCGCGTTCAGCAACGAGGATTTCCCAGCATTCACCTCGCCGATCACGGCGATCAGCACGGGCTGGGAAAGCACCGGCTGCGGATGGTCCGGCTCGGCTTCGAGACCTACCTCGTCGGCAAGACTGCCGATCCAGCTCAGCAGTTCCGACAGGCGGTCGCGAACCGCGAAGTAGCGTTCGCCGGGCATCGTGAATTCAGAGCCGGAACGCCACTCACTGGCCGGAAGCAACCTGTCCCGGTGCCGTCTGGCTTCCCATCGCAAGCAGTTGTGACACGGTTACGAACTTGAAGCCCTTCCGCAGCAAGCCGTCGAGCGTCGCCGGCATGGCGTCCACCGTGGAGGCGTGGAGGTCGTGGGCCAGCACGATGGCACCCGGAGTGGTATTGCTGAGAATGCGTGATGTCACCACGGACGCACCGGGGCGCTTCCAGTCGAGGGGGTCCACCGACCACATGATCGTCGGGTATTCCAGTTCGCGGTGGATCCATTCGCGCTGACGCTGCAAAAGCGCGCCATACGGCGGGCGCAAGGTGCGCGGCTTGACCCCGGCGGCGCGCGCCACGGCATCGCGGCACTTCGTCAGTTCGTCGCGCACCGTGGAGTCGCCCAACTTGCTGAGAATCGGGTGATTGTAGGTGTGGTTGCCGATCTCATGGCCTTCCGACACCGTGCGGCGCAGGACGTTCGGGTAGAGGTCGACGTTGCGGCCGATCACGTAGAAGGTCGCCTTGATGTTCCGCTCGCGCAGCATGTCGAGCAGCCGCGGGGTGTTCTTCGGGTGCGGACCGTCGTCAAAGGTGATCGCGATGTAGGGCTGGGCCACCGACACCCGGGAAAACGTGATGCCGGAACTTGCACCGGAAGACGGCAGGTTCAGGTCCGGATTGCGCGGCACGGGGCCCTGGACTTTCGGGGTCCGGTAGGTGGTGTTCGCCGTCGTCCGGGCCGGGGCCGAAGCCGGATCGACCGTCGCCAGATCATCGGCACCGGCATCCGGCTTGGCCGAGGAAATCATCGAGCAACTGCTTCCCAACGAGGCGCTGAGCGCGATGAAACCCCGCCGCGACAGCCTCGGAAGTGCGGGTTCCCCGGTTTTGGAAGACGTGAGCACTTGGAATCCGAAGGTCTGGAGAGGGTTCTTCATGGGAACGGTGAAAAGGAAATATTACGGAGATTACCGGCCGGCATGGCGATGTCACGCCTGCATTTCCAACAACTTGATCACAAGAAGCGCCGAAGGATCGGCTCCAGCTTCCGGCCGGTTTCCTCGGGCCACAATGCCCGCGACGTCATGATCGCGCCGTCCAGCGAGCGGTGCTCCGGCCACTCCGCTTCCTCGGGAATCATCGGCACCGCCCGCCCGATGATCCGCTTGGCCGCCGCCACGTTCGCGCTCAGATGGCCCATTACCGCTCCCGCCGTGACGGCTTCTTCCTCGATCTTCCAGCAGTCGTAGTCGGTGATCATTGCCAGCGTCGCCAGCGCGATTTCCGCCTCCCTCGCCAGTTTGGCTTCGGGCAGGTTGGTCATGCCGATGACGTCGAAGCCGAGCGTCCGGTTGGTCTCGCTCTCCGCCCGCGTCGAGAAAGCCGGGCCGTCCATGTTGACATAAGTGCCGCCGTCGTGGACCCGCACCTCTTCCGGCTCCGCTGAGGCTTTCAAGATCGACCGCATCCCGGCGCTCACCGGATCGCCGAAGGACACATGGCCGACGATCCCGCCACCGAAAAACGTGTGATGCTCGCGCCGACTGGTTCGGTCGAAATACTGGTCGGGCAGCACGATGTCCCGCGGCCGGTAATCCTCCTTCAAGCTTCCCACCGCGGTGACGCAGATCAAATAGCGGACGCCGACGCTGCGCAGCGCCCACAGGTTCGCGCGGTGGTTGATCTCGGTCGGCAGCAAGCGGTGCCCGCGCCCGTGGCGCGGCAGGAACCACACCTCGCGCCCGCCCAATGCCCCGCCGACCAGCGCGTCCGACGGATCGCCGAAGGGCGTCGCGATCACCCGCTCTTCCGATTTCTCGAAGCCGTCGATTTCGTAGAGTCCGCTGCCCCCGATGATGCCGATCGCCACTGCCATGCGCGGGGTCTAGTCGGCCCGCCCAGATCCGTCGAGCGTCGGCGCGGATTCATCGGAAATTCACGAAACCCGTGAAGTTTCCCGCCGGGTATTCCGTTATAGCCCCCAGCGCTTTCACGCGCTGCCATGACCCACCCTTCCGCTCCCGAGCGTCACCTCCCCGGCCGGCTGCAAGCGCTGGTCTTCCACCTCAAAACCCGCGTGCTCCAAGTGCGCCGCGGGCTCCGTGAATTCTCCACGCGTCCGCCACGCCATCCTGCCGCCACCAAGCAGGCCGACGCCCCGGTGATCGCCGAAGTCCGCGCCCCCCTGTGGCGCGACCTTTCACCGGAAGAATTCCCGCTCACCGCCGGCAAGGTCGAGAACCTCCGCCAGGCCGCCCGCGCTTTCCACGGCGTGGAAATCCCGGCAGGCAGCACTTTCAGCTTCTGGCGCCAGCTCGGCCGCACCACGAAGTCGAGAGGCTTCACCGCCGGCCGCGAACTCCGCGAAGGCTGCCTGGTCCCGGCCGTCGGCGGCGGGCTCTGCCAGCTCAGCGGGCTGCTCTATCAGGTGGCCTTGAAAGCGGGGCTGGAAGTCGTCGAGCGCCACGCCCACTCGCGCATCCTGCCCGGCTCCGCCGCCGAGCAGAACCTCGACGCCACCGTCTTCTGGAACTACGTTGACCTCCGCTTCCGCGGCGACCAACCGTGGCGGATCGAGGTCGAACTCACCGCCGCCGACCTCGTCATCCGCATCCGCGGGCCGCGCGCCGGAAAAGCCATCGCGTCCCCCGAACCCGCCGCCGCCACACCGCGTCCCGCCCCGTCCGGCGATTGCCTGAGCTGCGGCATGGTCGCCTGCTTCCGCCACCCCGCCGCCACCGCCGCCCACGCCCCGGCGATGGGGCATTCGGCCTTCCTGCTCGATGCCCGCTGGCCGGAATTCGACGCCTGGTGCCACGGCCACTCGCGCGATGGCGACCGCTGGCTGACCCCGCTCGACGGCCGCCGTTGGAAAAAGCCGAACTACCAGTGGTCGCCGCCGTCCGGGGTAAAAACCGAACACGCCACCGTCTCCACTCTGCTCCGCTCCTTCCGCCAGCGCCGACTTCCCGCCCAAGGTGCCCTGCGCCAGCGCACCTTGTTAGAGAGCGAGGCCGCGCTCGCCCGGGCCTTCGCCGCGAAGCTCGCCCCGCAGTGCCGCCACCTCGTCGTCTCGCAAAACCTGCTGCCCCACCTTTGGAAATCCGGCGCGCTCGGTGGCCGCAGCTTCGACGTCCTGATCCAGCGCTGGCCGATGGCCGA
>NEUO01000186.1 GCA_002304315.1 Verrucomicrobiia bacterium Tous-C4TDCM | reverse complement strand
CACCTACGTCATGAACGGCGGCGGCAGCACCAGTGCCACGGCCACCGTCACCATGCTCGTCGTCAATCGCGCCAACACCCTCAACGTCCGCGCCGATGCCTTCAGCGTGCCGGCCGGCAGCGTGTCGAACGCGCTCAACGTCCTCGAAAACGACAACATCCTCCCCGGCAATGGCGAGGACCTCGAAATCCTCACCGTCACCGCCGCCACCCACGGCACGGTCACCGTGGTGGGCGGCTCCGCGTTGTCCTACTCGCCGACCGCGGGCTTCGTCGGCACCGACACCTTCTCCTACTCCGTGAACGACGGCCTCGGCGGCACCGGCACGGCACTGGTCACGGTGAAGGTCGGCTTCCTCACGGTGAACAGCGACATCTTCAGCGTCGCCTTCGACGATCCCGGCAAGACCACCGACGACGGCACGGTCACGCTCGACGTGCTCGCCAACGACAACGTGCTCCAAGGCGGCAACGGTCAGCTCACCGTCACCGGCATCACCCCTAACAGCAGCACCATCGGCTCAATCTCCGTCACCCCGGGTGGAGCCTCGCTGACCTTCGACCCCGCCGCTGGCACCACCGGCCAGCGCGACTTCACCTACACCGTGAGCGACGGCGGCGGCCGCAGCGCCACCGGCACCGTGACCGTGGTCGTCATCGCCGGCGGCATCCGCGCCAGCAGCGACTACTTCACCGTGCAAGGCGACAGCCAGTCCACCGAACTCGACGTGCTGCCGAATGACCTCCGCATCTCCGACCTGCCCGGTGCGCTCTCCGTTTCCGCCATCGGCACCGGCCTCGATGCCCCCGACCAAGGCGGCACCGTGGAGATCAGCGCCGATTTCAAGAAGATCGTCTACACCCCGGCCAACGGCTTCCGCGGCGTGGAGTCCTTCACCTACACCGTGACCGACGGCGACTCCACCGACACCGCCCGCGTCTCGGTCCGCACCACCGACGGCGAGATGATCGCCGGCGACGATGCCTTCCTCGTCTTCCGCGGCAGCACCGACAACCGCCTGCCGGTGCTTCTCAACGACCTCGTCATCCCGGACGGCGGCCAGTTGATCTTCATCACCGCCGTCGGGAATGATCCATCGAACGTCTCCAACCCGCCGCAACGCGGCACGCTCGAGATCATCGAGGAAGGCGCCGCCCTGCGCTACACACCGAACCCGCTCAGCCCCGTCGGCAACTACGTGGAGACCTTCACATATGAAATCTCCGCCGGCGGCACCGAGCGCCGCGAAGCCCTGATCCAGATCGAAGTCTTGGAACGCGCCGGCGCCCGCTCGCTCGAAACGAATCACGACCGCTTCTCCGTCCGCAGCGACTCGACCGGCACCCTGCTGCCCGTCCTTGCCAATGACAGCGTGCTGCCCGCCAGCGCCAGCGCCTGGGTCATCAGCGAGATCACCCCGCCGGCCAACGGTGCCGTGCAGATCGTCGGCACCAATCTGATCTACGCGCCACAGCCCGGCTTCGTCGGCACGGATGTCTTCACCTACAAAGTCTCCGACGGCTTCGGCGGCACCGGCCAGGCAGACGTCGCGGTGAAGGTCGGCGACATCAGCGTCAGCGACGACCACTTCACCCTCGTCGCGGAAGCCGGCCCGGTGGACCTGGATGTCACCGCGAACGACGGCATCCTTCGTACTTCCTTCCCCGCCACGCCGCTTCCGTCGCAGGCGGACTTCACCCTCACCACCGCCCGCCCGGTCACTGTCGTCCCCGCCAATGCAGGCAGCGCAGTGGTCGCCGGCACCGTGGTCCGCTACACGCCGGACGACTCCTTCAACGGCCGCGCGGTCCTGACCTACTGGGTCCGGGATGACAGCGGCAACGAATACCCCGGCATCGCCCGCCTCGACCAGCGTGCGGAAGGCGAGGACCGCTCGACCTCCACCGTTTCCATCACCGTCACCGGCGTGAACGACGCCCCGCGGATGGTCGACGCGCAAACCAATGCCGTCACCGATAAGACGACCCGCGTTCCTTTCCCGAACGTCACGGTCATCGAATACGACAGCCAGCGCCTCCAGTCGGTGAAAATCCAAGTCGGCTTCTCCGCCGACCGCGGCATCCTCGCCGGCGGCGGCTTCGTCCTCGTCTCGCCCGGCTTGATCGAGTTCAACGGCACCGCGGCCCAGGCCACCATTGCCCTGCGCGCCTTGGTCTTCACGCCCTTCATCGACCGTATCACCGTCGGCACCACGGAAGACACCCGCTTCACCGTGAGCATGGACGATAGCTTCACGCCGGCCCCCGTCATCGAAGACACCACCGTCACCACCGTCACGCCGATCAATGACGCGCCGTCCCTGCTGAACGCCGTGCCGTCCGCGACCAACGACAAGACGACCGTCTTGCCCTTCCCGGCATCGACCTTCATCGAAGTCGACGACATCACCCTCCAGCGGCTCGTCGTGACCATCGACTACCCCGGCGACCGCGGCACCCTGGCCGGCGCCTTCACCCAGATCTCGCCCGGCCTCCTCCGCTTCACCGGCACCGCGGCGCAGGCCACCACCGCGATCCGCGGATTGGTTTACACGCCGGTCGAGAACCGCATCACGGTCGGCACCACGGAAGCCACCACCTTCACCGTCAGTATCGACGACGGCTTCACCGCCTCGCCGGTCGTTCAGAACACCGCCGTCCTGACCGTCACCCCGGTCAATGACGCACCGGTCCTGACCGGCACCGGACCCCGCGCGACGAACGACAAGACCCCGGTCGCGCCCTTCCCCGGCGTCACGCTCACCGAAGTCGATGACCTCACCCTCCAGTCGCTCGAAGTAACCGTCAGCTTCGAAGGCGACCACGGCACCCTCGCCGGCCCCGGCTTCACCGAGACCGCCTCGGGCGTGCTCGTCTTCAACGGCACCGGCGCCGATGCCACCACCGCCTTGCGCGGCCTGGTTTACACGCCGTTCATCGACCGCATCTTCATCGGCACCACCGAGACGACGACTTTCACGGTGGACATCGACGATGGCTTCACGCCATCGCTGATCACCGACAACGCGACCGTCCTCACCGTGACTCCGGTCAACGACGCGCCGCAGTTGCTCGGTGCCGTGCCGACCGCGACGAATGACAAGACCGCGCTCAACCCCTTCGCGATCTCGACCGTGGTCGAGTTCGACAACCTCGCCGGTCAGCTCGTCCGCGTCCGCATCAGCTTCCCGGCCAACCAAGGCATCCTCGCCGGGCCGGGCTTCACGCTCATCGGCCCGGGACTCCTCGAGTTCTACGGCACCGCGGCCAACGCCACCATCGCCATCCGCGGCTTGGTCTTCACGCCCTTCCTCGACCGGATCATCGTCGGCACCACGGAAGACACCCGCTTCACCGTCAGCCTCGATGACAGCGTCGTCCCAACCCCGGTCATCGTCACCACGGCCGTCACCACGGTCACCCCGGTCAACGACATCCCGGTCATCACCGGCACCGTTGGCGATCAGGAACTCTACCAGCGCTCCACGCTCCGGCCCTTCGTCAGCGTGAACATCATCGACATCGACGACCTCGGTCTCCAGCCGCTTCAAATCACCGTGCAGATTGACGGCGCGATCAAAGGCTTCCTCTCCAATCTCGGCGGCTTCGTCCTCCAGTCGGAAGGCAGCGGCAGCTACCGCTTCACCAGCACACCCGCCGCGGTCTCCGCCGCGCTGCGCGGCCTGGTCTTCGTCCCGACCCCGGGCACCCGCGTCACCCCGACCTCGCCGGAAATCGTGGGACTGAGCATTTCGATCAACGACGCCTTCGCCGCTCCGGTCGTCGACACGGTCACCACGGTCGAAGTCCTCCACGCGGAAGTCGACCGCCTGCTCGCGCTCGATGGTGTGGGCGCGGATGCCAGCCAGGCCGCCGCGGGCTTCGGCACCAGCTCGGCCATCAGCCGCGACACCATCGTGATCGGCTCGCCGCTGCGCGACATCCCGGCCAGCGATGCCGGCCGCGTCTATGTCCACGAACGCAGCTCCGGCTTCGGCGCTCCGTGGGGCCAGGTCGCGGCGCTCTCCGGCTCCGACACGCTGGCCGGCGATCTCTTCGGCCAGTCGGTGTCGATCGATGGCAACGTGATGGCCGTCGGTGCCCCCAACGTCGACCTCGCCCAGCCCAACGTCGGCTCGGTTTACATCTTCCGCCGGGATCCGAACAACTCCAACGCCTGGCTCCAGGCCGCGAAGATCCTGCCGCCCGCCATCAACAACAACGGCAACGATAACTTCGGTGCCGCGGTGGCCCTTCAAGGCGACACGCTGCTCATCGGCGCACCGGGCGCGAACCTCACCAACGCCCCGCGCTCCGGCCGGGCCTTCGCCTTCCGGATGGGTGCCACTCCCGCGACCTGGACCCTCACCCAGACCCTCGTCGCCCTCGACAACCGCGCCAGCGGCCTCGCCAACGACAACGAATTCTTCGGCTCGGCCGTCGCCCTCGACGGCAACACCGCGGTCATCGGTGCCCACGGCGCGAACCGCTCCGGCAACACCGCGAACTGGAACTTCGGTGCCGCCTACATCCAGACCCGCCCGAACGCCACCGGCGCCTGGACCGAAATCAAGCGCCTCGACGAGTTCGCCGATACCGAAGTGAAAGCCTACAGCGGCTTCGGATTCTCGGTGGATGTCTCGGTCGACACGGTCGTGGTCGGCGTCCACGCCACCACCGCGCCCTTCGGCGTGGTCAAGCCCGGCCGCGCCCGCATCTACGACCGGAATGCCGGCGGTGCCAACCAGTGGGGCCTCGCCCACGAAGCCGTGCCGTCCGACAGCCTGGTCTCCACCCATTTCGGCCGCTCGGTCGCCATTTCCAACAACCTGCTGCTCGTCGGTTCCCCCGGCGGCAGCGAGGGCTCGACCGACCTTCGCGGCTTTGTCGAAGTCGTCCGCCGCACGCCCGGCGAAATCCCGGCCTGGTTGACCATCGACCGCGTGACCCAGAGCGGCCCCGCCATCGCCGACCGCTACGGCAACTCGGTGGCCATCGACGGCTTCTCCGGCGTCGCCGGGGCCAACAACGACGGCGCGAACACGCTCAACGCCCTGACCGCCGGCACCGCCCGCGTCTTCCAGTTCCAGTATGACCTCGGACCACGCCTCGCCATCCCGGTGCCCGACCAACTCGCGTTTCAGGACACGGCCTTCAGCTACATCGTGAATGCCGCCACCTTCGGCGACCCGGTCTATCCCGGTCAGCTCACGCTTTCGGTCCAGTTGACCGACGGCAGCCCGCTGCCACCCGCCGGCTGGCTGACCTTCAATCCCGCGACCCGCACCTTCGGCGGCACACCGACCGCCGCGGAACGCCGGCCTTACAGCCTGCGCCTCGTCGCCACCAATCCGCTCGGCACCACGGTCACCTCGAACGTCTTCCAGATCTCCTTCGGCGGCGCTCCGCCCAGCCTCGCGCAAGCCTATGGCGATTGGACCGAGGAAGAGTTCGCCGCGGGGGTCATCGGCAATCCGGCCTTGGAAGCCACCGTCTGGGGCCAGGACGCGGACCCCGACCACGACGGCCACAGCAACCTCCTTGAGATGCTGTTCGAAATGAATCCGAACCAGTCCGATGCGATCCCGCTCGTCTTCACCCGCCTCAGCGCGACCCAATACACCGTCACCTTCCCGCAGTGCGCCGACTTCCCGGCCGACAAGGTCCAGGTCCAGTGGTCGACCAATGTCACCGGCTGGTCCACAACCGGCGTCGTGATGAGCTCCGGCCCTGAAGTCAACGGCGTGATCCCGAAGACCGCGGTCATCACCTCGCCGGTCCCGCAGGTCAGGGTCTTCGTTCGCGTCCTCGCCGGCGACTGACCGCGCATTGAAAATTTCCCAGGCCCCCAAGTCTCGAACCGCTTCCCAACCATCGATTCCCGAACCGCCGCCCGATCCGGACTCCCCGGACCGCCGGATCCACCGTCAACCACACCCTTGTCATGAAACTCCTCGCCGCGCTCGCCGCCATCACCTTGATCGGATTCGTCCCGACCGCCTCCGCCCAAGCCACCCGCACCTGGGTCTCCGGGGTGGGTGACGATGCCAACCCGGGCAGCCGCACCGCGCCCTGCAAAACCTTCGCCGGCGTGATCTCCAAGACCGCCGAAAAAGGAGTGATCAGCGTCCTGGATCCGGGCGGCTTCGGAACGCTCACCATCACCAAGTCGATCACCATCGACGGCGGCGGTTCCGAAGGCGGCATTCTCGGGACCTCGACCAACGGCATCGTCATCAATGCCCAGGCCGACGACGTGATCATCCTCCGCAACCTCCAGATCGAAGGGTTGGGCACCGGGCTCACCGGTCTGATCATCCTCAACGCCGCTGCCGTCTATCTCGAAAACTGCCGCATCCAGGGCTTCGCCAACGGCATCGTCGAGACCACCTCCGCCACCACCGGCACCCAGATCTTCCTGCGCGATACCTTCATTCACGAGTGCACCGGCAACGGCATCTCGCTCGGCCCGGTCGAAGGCGCGGCTTCCGTGCTTTTCATGGACCGCAGCCGCGTCCAGGGCTGCGGCGTCGGCGTGAGCGTCGGCACCGGCGCCCGCGCCATCCTCAACGAGTCCACCGTCGCCTTCAACGTCGCCGACGGTCTCAAGAAAGTCGGCTCCGGCCTGATCCAGTCCTACAAGAACAACCGCATCGTCGGCAACACCCCCGACGGCAAAGCCGGCACCCTGGCACCGAAGTAGGCCCGGTAGGGCTGGACCGCCGGGCTCGGCCCATCCCGGTAGGGCTGGGCCGCTGGGCCCGCCCACTTCACCCCCGAGGGCGGGACGCGAACGAACCCGCCAAGGAATCGCCCTTCATCAACCTCCGCCGCCGCAGGCACGTCCGAGGAAGAGATCACGCGGATCGTCGGCGAGGCCGCGAAGCCGTGGGAGTGACCGGTCCTCACACCAACCCGTCCTTCCGCGCCTGTTTCCAATAGGCGTATTCGGAGCAGTTGAAGTCGATCGTTAGGGGCAGCGACTTGTCCATCCTTGGCAAAAAGCCTTCCTGACGCTACTTTCGTCCCATGGAAGCAAACAGCGTCGAAGAACGTCTGACGCGCATCGAGCGTGATTTCGACGAGTTGAAGCGCCAGGTCCTCGGTCTCAAGCCGCGGAACAAGGCATGGCGGGACACCGTGGGAGTGATTCCGGATGACGAGCTTTCCCGCAGCGCTGAAAAGCTGGGCCGCGAGTGGCGTGAAGAAGCGAACAAGGAGTGATCCGCATGTTCGTCCTCGACACCAATCACGTCAGCGAATTGACCTTCCGCACCTCGGCGGGTTCACGATTGCTCCAACGACTCGAAGCGGCGCAGGAAGATGCCGCGGTCTCCGCGATCACGGTCGAGGAATCGCTCCGTGGCTGGCTCGCGGCGATCCGCCGGCAAAACGAGCCGCGAAATCAAATCTCCGCCTATCAGCGGCTCGTAAGGCAGGTGGAGATTTTTGCCTCGTGGCTTGTCCTTCCTTGGGCTGACGACGCGGCGGATCGATTTGAGTCCTTGAACTCGCTTCGTCCGAAAGTCGGCACCCAGGATTTGAAGATCGCCTGCATTTGCCTCGCTCACGATTCGACGCTGCTAACCCGCAATCTCGCCGACTTCGAATCCGTGCCAGGACTGAGAGTAGAGAACTGGTTGGATTGAAGCGGTCGCTCCCATTATTGAATTTCACGGTCCGGCGAGAGTAGTGGCTATAAAGTTTGAGAGAGCTTTTTTAAGTTGTTCGAAATTCCACGGATCTCCCTGATAAGGAGGGCGAAGTGATCATCGATCATCTAGTCCATCTGACTGCAAAGTTCCGAAGCTATTTCGAAATCAAGTTGAGCCAGAGCCTCACTTCTTTCCAATCGAAGCTGGATGTGTTTGCGTTGGATCAGGCCCATTTCTTCATCGAAACTGTAGCTCGACAAAGGAGCTGGAACAAGAGCGTTGGGAGGGCTCAGGTAAGAAGACGCGAAGTATGGGCGGCTTTGAGGAGCCGACTTTCCCACGGAGCGCGATACAGTGGGAGCGTGCTGCTGGCTATTCACATGAGGGCTGAGGGAGGGACGACTGTCTTCGGACGTTTTCAACTGAAGCGTTTTTAGCTCAACCGCTAGGCGGGTGCTGATGTTGATGACGGCAATTATGGCGTTGCGAAGTGGGTCTTCCTTTCGAGCCAATCGGGCCACATGGAGACCAAATATTTCAGCACGTGTTGATTCATCCAATTTGGGTGGATCGTCGGCCTGAACGGCAGCAAAGACTCCAACGGCAGTCGTCCAGATAAACCGATGGCCATGAACGCGCTTTACCGTCTCAAATAACGACCGCTTCTCCTCGTCGGTGAGGTGCGAAGGCAAAGACCACATAGCTGCCATAAACGAGCCGAGAAAAATGCTCCTGAGAAGTTCGCGTTCCCCCGCAACATCCGGGAAGTCATCTCCATGCAGCATCGTGTCACACATCGGGAAGGCCGTGGACAAGCTGCCGAGAGCTAGCCAAGTTAGTGCATGAAATTCCGGACGCCTCGAGGCTGAGGCTTCAAATGAAGCAGGATCGGATGGGTCCATTTTGGGGTCCTTTCAAGGAGGGTAGCAATGTAGCAAGTTCAATGAGAGCATTCCTCACACCAGCCCGTCCTTCCGTGCCTGCTTCCAGTAGGCGTATTCGGAGCGGTTGAAGTCGATGTATTCCGGGGACAAGTCGCTACTATACATGCAGTAGTCGGCGGCTCCCTGGTTGAGGTTGATCTCGATCTTGAACTCCGGCTTGGCGGCGATCTCGCGCAGTTCGTCCATCGCGGTCGGCGCTTGCAGCCCGCCGAGGCAGGCCGGCTTGCCGTCGTAGCAGATGTCCACCAGCTCCTCGCGGATCCGGGCGCGGGAGTAACCGACGGCGTGCAGCACGCGGCCCCAGTTCGGGTCGCCGCCGTTCCAGGATGCCTTCACCAGCGCGGACTTGCAGACGGCTTCGGCGACCAGCTTGGCGTCGAGGTAGGTGCGTGCGCCTTTCACTTCCACGGTCACGAACTTGGTCACCCGCTCGCCGTCGCGGACCACGGCCTGGGCGAGTTCCAGCATCACGTGGTGCAGCGCCTGGCGGAACTGCTTGCACAGCGCGCTGCCGCGGCGGAAGGACGGCATCCCGGAGCGGCCGTTGGCGAGCACCAGCACGGTGTCGTTGGTGCTCATGTCGCCGTCGATGGTGATGCGGTTGAAGCTTTCATCCACGCCCTCGATCACCGCTTTGCGCAGTGTTTCGCGCGGGACGTTGGCGTCGGTGGTGATGAAGCACAGCATGGTCGCCATGCTGGGGGAAATCATGCCGGCACCCTTCACGCAGCCGCCGATGCGGACGCGGTGGCCGCCGAGGTCGAAGGAGATGGCGATTTCCTTGTGGTGGGTGTCGCTGGTGATGATCGCCTTTGCGAAATCGGTGCCGCGGCCGGCGCCGAGGCCCTCGACCAGGTCGTCGAAGCGGTTCTCGATGCGGACCATCGGCATCGGCAGGCCGATCACGCCGGTCGAGCAGACGCCGACCTCGCCGCGGTTCAAGCCGAGCGGGACGGCGACGCCCTTGCACATCAGCTTCGCGTCGTTGATCCCTTGGACGCCGGTGCAGGCGTTGGCGTTGCCGCTGTTGGCGATGATCGCGCGCAGATCTCCCTTGCGGAGATGGGCTTGCGACAGCTTCACCGGCGCGGCCTTGACCCGGTTGATGGTGAAGGTCCCCGCCGAGGTGCAGGGGCTTTCCGAATAGATCAGCGCGAGGTCGAGCCGTTCGACAGCGGGGTTTTTGATGCCACAGGAAATGGCAGAGCACTGGAAGCCGCGCGGCGCGCCGACGCCTCCTTTGATCCGGGTGACGGGAAAGTCCATGTCTGGGTTTGCAAGGGTGGGAGGCGGACGCTGAACGATTCTCAGGCCGTTTGCAACCCGGCGGTCTCCGGAAGGCCGAAGATGAGGTTGAATGACTGGACGGCCTGCGAGCCCGCGCCCTTGCCGAGGTTGTCCTCCGCGCTGGTCAGGATCACCCGGCGGGTCCGCGCATCGTGGGTCCAGCCGATGTCGATGAAGTTGGTGCGGGTGACATTCTTGGTGTCGGCGCAGCCTCCTTGGCCGAGCAAGCGGACGAAAGCCGCATCGGCGTAGGCCGCCTCCAGCGCCGCGCCGACCGCCGCGGGATCGGCACCCGCGCGGAGTTTCGCCGTGGTGGTCGTCGCGATGCCGGAATTCACCGGGATCAGGTGCGGGATGAAAGTGAGGATCACGCTTTCCCCGGCGGCGAGGGAAAGCTCCTGCTCGATCTCCGACAGGTGCCGGTGCTTCGGGATGCCATAGGCGCGGACGCTTTCGTTGCACTCGCAGAACAGCAGCGTGACGTCGGCCTTCTTCCCCGCACCGCTCACGCCGCTCATCGAGTTGGCGACGATGGTAGCGGGATCGATCAGCCCGGCCTTCAACAGCGGGATCAGCGGCAGCAGGATGCTGGTCGGGTAGCAGCCGGGCGAAGCGATCAGGCGCGCGGTCTTGATGGCATCGGCGCGGACTTCCGGCAGCCCGTAAACCGCCTCCGCAAGCAAGCCCGGCGCGGGATGCGCGTGGCCGTAGAATTCTTCATACACCGCCGGGTCGCTCAGCCGGAAATCAGCGCTGAGGTCGATCACCTTCAGTCCGCGCTCCAATAGGGCGGCCGCGATTTCCGCCGCCACGCCGTGCGGCAGCGCAAGGAAAGCCGCCTGGGCGCCGGTCGCAGCGATCGCGTCGGGGTCGGGCTCGATGAAGGGCAGCTCCGCCCCCGGCAGCTTGCGGAAACGCGGAAAGACCGTGGAAAGCGGCTTGCCGGCTTCCTGGCGGGAGGTCGCCGCGACGAGTTCGACCTGCGGGTGGACCAGCAGCAGGCGGAGGAGTTCCTGGCCGGTGTATCCGCTGGCACCGACGATGGCTGTCTTGATCCGCTGCATGGGGAGGCGGACCTTGCATGATTTTCAGGGCTTGCCAATGGGGATTTGCCCTGTTTGGCTGCCCACCCGTCGCCGAAAA
>NEUO01000185.1 GCA_002304315.1 Verrucomicrobiia bacterium Tous-C4TDCM | reverse complement strand
ACGACGGAGGTTCGTGATTCCAAGGTTTTGGCAGTTCGGATTGCCTGCGGTGAGAGCGGGTATTGCGAAGCGGCTTGCCGGCTGGCACCCGCTGTGCTGACCTGACGGTGCCATGCCTGCGAAAAAAGCTGCCAAGAAAGCGGCCACGGAAGCCGCCGCCAAACCTCCCGCGAAGAAAGCGGCCAAGAAAGCCGCGAAGAAAGCGGCCGCGCCCAAGGCTGAAAAGCCCAAGGCCACCGGGAAAGCCGGCCACAGCGTCGAAGTCGCCGCTTACCTCAATTACCGCGCACGGATCGAAAAGGGACTGCCTGGAGATCACTTCGACGACTGGATCGCGGCGGAAAAATCGCCGGATGTCTGACCCGCTTTGGGCTTCCCCGGGCGGCGGACCGGCCCGACAGTCTGCCGCGTGAACTGCTCATCCCTTGGCATCGGCCTGGCCGGTCTCGGCACCGTCGGCTCCGGCGTGGTCCTCGCCCTCGAACGCAACGCCGGCCTGATTTCCGCCCGCACCGGCGGCCAGGTGAAATTGGAAATCGCGAGGGTGCTGGTGCGCGATCCCGCGAAGCTGCGGCCGGTGACCTTGCCGGAGGAAACCCTCACGACCTCGTGGCGCGAACTGGTCGAGGACCCGGCGGTGGACATCGTCGTCGCACATCTCGGGGGTCAGTCCTTGAATTCTGAAGTTCTGCTTGGCCTGATGACGTTTCCTCGGTAGCCGGGAGGATGGCCCGACCGCTCCGTTTCCAATATGCCGGCGCCTCCTACCACGTGATGGCTCGTGGCGATGGCGGCAAGGCGGTCTTCGAGGACGACAAAGACCGCTTCGACTTTCTCGATCGGCTCGGCAAGGTCTGCGGCAGCCACGGCTGGCGGATTCACGCGTGGGTGCTGATGGGTAATCACTTCCACCTGCTGGTCGAGACTCCGGAGCCGAACCTTGTCACCGGGATGAAGACCCTCCTCGGCGGATTCAGCCAGGCTTGGGATCGCCGTCGCAAGCGCATGGGCCACGTCTTCCAGGGGCGCTACAAGTCCGTTCCTGTAAGCGGCGAGGAATGCGACGCGTGGTATTTCCGGATCGTGGCCGACTACATCCATCTCAACCCCGCCCGTGCCGGCCTTGCCGGAGGCAATCGGGGCACGCTCACCGGCTATCGATGGCGCAGCGTTGCCAGCTACGCCGGCGGCAAAACTCCGCCCTGGCAGGTCCATGAGCGAGTGCTCAGTGCCTTCGAACTGGCCCGCGACGGCCGTGGCAAGCGGGCCTACGTCGTCTGGCTGGAGGCACGGGCCGCAGAGGGCGGCAAGATCACGCCGGAGGCGACCAAGACGCTCAAGCAGGGCTGGCACCTTGGGCCGGAGACCTTCCGGGACAAACTGCTGGGATTGTTGGACGGCAGCAGGAAGATCCGCCTCAAGGGAAGCCAAACCGGAGGACCGTTGCTCGAGCACGGTGAGGCGGAGGCCGAGCGGCTGTTGCTCACGGCGTTGCCGGCACTGGAACTTCCAACTACCACTCGCGAGCTGGCATCGACGAGGAAAGCCGACCCTCGCAAAGCGGCCGTCGCGATCCTGTTGAGGAAGCGGACCGCGGTTGCGAACGGTTGGATCGCCGAGCGTCTGGCAATGGGCCATGCAAGCACCGTCAGCCGCTTGGCCAAGGATGAGTCCGCTTACTCGGCGACGTTGCAGAAGCTGGAGCGCGCCGTCCGCGACGATGGAGGATCATGAGTCACGTTGATCGGATTCAAAATTCAAGGACTGACCCCCGAGGTCGAAGGCCTCCCGGGTGGGGAGGCCTTCGCAGGATTGAATGTGGTCAAACTGGCTCAGTTCCGGTTCACTGGGTCACCTTGACGTTCACAAACAGCTTGCTGGCGGCCGTGCCGGTCACGGTCGCGGTCACCGTGGTGGTGCCGGGAGCTGGCGTATCAAGCTGTGTGGTGAAGGTCACTGTAGTGAGATCGCCGTCGGTGGCACCGCTGGGGTAGAAGGTCGCGAAATCCTTCGACCATTGGTAAACCGCAGTGAGGTCACTGGCCGGAGTGGCATTCTGGGGATGGGTGAAGACGAAGCTGCCTCCGCTGACAGCACCGGCCACTAGACCGGCATTGCCGATGCCCGGGTTGGTGCCGAAGAAGTTCTCCGCTCCGTTATCGGTGCCATCGCCATCCGCGTCGTCGCCGACAGCGTTGAAACCACCCACGGCGGGGTAGGCGGAGATCCAATTGGCAAACGTGTTGCTGCTGCCGGCCTTGGATAGTCCGGTCAGGTAGATGGTGCCGTTGCCGCCGTCAGTCAGGGCGAGGGTGCCAATCGTCCACTCAGGCCCGAGGGCCGAGGTGTCGAAGGTCACGGTGCCGATGCTGCGGTTCACCGGCTGGGCGGTTTCGTAGGTGAACACTTTCAACTGATCCGTGGGGTTGATCCCCGAGACGACGCCGGCATCTTTGATTTTCAGGGTCATGTTGCCGAGATTCAGGTTGGCGAAGTTCGAGCCCCCCGTTTGAACATCGATGACGTCGGTGCTCATGCTGCTGGCGATGTCCCACTCATAGGTTGAGCCGGTTTGCATGTTGAATTGGGCGTGGGTGGTGGTGGCATTGCTGTTTGCGTTCCATCTCACAGTGAGCGTTTCAACCCCCGGACCCGGTGAGAGCGTTCCTGCATTTTGGACATAGAAATACTCACGGTTGTCACCGATCGTGAAGGTGCCTTTGGCGATCAGCTTGGACGCTTGGTTCGAGGCGGTGAGATTCGATTCCCTCACGGTGCTGACCCCGACTTTGTGGGTGAAGTAATTGGCCGTGCCACCGAGGGTCAGCGTGCCTTGTTCGACGTAGAGCCTGGCCGCCCTGCTCCCTCCAGTCGAGAAGGCGATATCGTTGGAGATCGTCCAACTGCCCGTGCCCGCCTTCGTGAGCATCAGTTGGTTGCCTGTGACAGACCACGTGAGCGTGTCCACCACGTTTCCGGTGCTTTCGCCGCCGAGGATCAGCCGCTTGTTGGAAGCCAGTGTGTTGAGCATATTGAGCGTGCCGATCGTCTGGGTGACACCGGTTCCCGGTAGCAGGTTGAAGTTATTGACGCTGTTCGTGTTGCGGCCGGCGATATTCATCGTCGGCGAGCCGTCGATACCCGCCAGGATCGTGACATCCTGATTGGTGCCGGTCCCGGTTGCTGTGGTCGTCACCGTTTTGGTGCCGTCGAAGATGAGCTTGTTGTCTTCTCCCACGTTTCCGATGGAATAACCGGTGCCGACAGCGCTGGGCAGGCTGACGGTCAGGTTTTCAAGGGTGACATCCTGAGCCAAGGTAACCGTCCCCCCAGATCCGCCGAAGGTCGCGGAATAGCTTGAACCGCTGATCCAAGCCACGGGAGCTGCGAATCCGAAACCGCGGTCCCAGTTGGTGGCGGAGAGGTCCCATGTGGCGGTCCCGCCTTGGCTCACACCGTCCGTGAGACCGCTCACAACGATGCCGTCCCACCAGCGGTTGCCGGCGCCGGGGTTGGTGCCGGCATTGACCGTGATCGTGGTATCATCGGCGACCGACCTGGTCACAGAGTTGGCGGCGAAATCGGCAATGTTCGAGCCGGACTTCACGCCCAATTGGAGCGTGCCCGTTCCGGAAATGCCAAAGACCACTTTGACCACCGAAGCAACGGGAAACGGGGTGGTAGTCGTCACCGACACCAGCGAATCCAGGCTGACACCGGAGCCGAGATTCTCGAAATCGGCGAGATCAATGGTCGCCGGGTTGATCACCTCGTTGAAGTTCAAGATATAGGTGACCTGAACCTGATCCGCATGGATCGGGCCGCCGCCGACCTGATCATTGATGGAGGTCAATGTGGGCGCGGTCGTATCGACGATGGCGGTCGTGTCCATATCGATGTGGAACTCGCGATCGCGGCCGGAGTCCATCACCAAGGTGTTGGTGGGAACCCCGGCAGCACCGCCAAGGGCTGTCGCATACTTATTGCCACCGGCAAAGACGTTGGTGTTTTCAAACAAAGGATATGGGATTCCACCACCTTGCCAATCCGTATTGGAAGGGCCCACAAAGGTGACGTCATAGGCGTAAATTGCAGACCCGGTCGCCGGATTGACCGGCAGGGTCACCGGCGCGGCCAGGGTCCATGTCCCGTAAGAATCATTGGTGTTGTCAGGATTCCAATAGCTCTCTTGGGTGAAGGTCTCCGAATGAAGTTGGTAAAAGGCGTTGGTCGCAGGATCGAAGGTGCCAATCCGAACCAGATAGGTGTTCACTGGAGCCTTTTTGGTGGACCGAAGGCGGTAGGTCACCGCCTTCATCAACAAATTCTGGGTGATCGTGAAGGTCTGGCCCTTGGGTTGGCCGGCCCCGCTGTTCTCATAGAACCACTTGTCCTGGCCCGGAGCTGTGGAGGGGGTCCCGGCATTGAAATAGCCAATGTCGGTCGCGTCAAACGTCGGTCGCAACGCAGACGAGCTGAAAGTGGAAACCGGCGACAGGAGGGTCACCGTGCCCTCAGTCGTCGAGGTTTTTGCCGATGAATCGGTCACCCGGAGCTTGATGGTGTTGGCGCCGAGCATCATGTTATAGGTCGTTTGGAGATGAGCGGCGGTGATGGAGGCCGGCATGGCGCCAGTGATCGCCTCGTCAAAGTCACCGTCATTGTCGAGATCCCATTCCCAAGTCGAGATCGTCTGGCCTTCGGATGGCAACGAGGTGCTGCCGTTGAGGCTGAGTGACCCGCCGTGGGGAACTGAATACGGACCGGCGGGATTGGCCAAGGGATTGGCGAGGGTGGCAGTGAGCTGCACGTCGTCAAATTCCGTTTCGCCCTGCGTATCTCCTGACTGTCCCTTACCGAGCAGGCGGATTTCCAGCGCTTGGCCGACGAGACCGGCGTGGAGGCCGGCGTTGTAGGCATAGTTCACGGTCGCCGTGACGAAAGCATCCGGTGCCGGAGTGAGAGTGTTGTTGTCCTCTGCAAGCAAAGTGCCGCCCGCGAGGAGTTGGACCCGGTAGCCGTCGTAGGCATAGGTGAGTGAGTTGCCCACCTTCACGGTAAGGGTATAACTGGCATCTGCCTGGAAGGTCGCAGTGAGAACCTGCGACATGCCGGCATCCACCACACCACCATAGACGTAGCCGACATTGGTGCCTTCGGGGGCCTGGGCGGTGAAGTCGCCGGTGTCTGGATTGAGGACGCCGATTTCGTTGGCGGAGTTGACTTTCGACCATCCGGTGGCGAGGGCAGTGAAGCTCCCATCGACTGCTACCACGGGATTCTCGAATCCGGGATTGGCAAGGGTGACGGGCTGGGCGGCCCAAGCCGAGCTGCCAAGAAGCAGCGAGGTGGCAAGGAGCCGCGATGACAGGCAATGTGTTTTGGGTTTCATTGGGTTGGTATGCGTGAGGTCGATGGATTGAGACCGAATTCATCCGGCTCGTGTGCACCCTGGGTATGGCGCGGTGTGGATCTAGCACATTCCACGCACTCAATTAGAAGGGGTATCATTCACCTTGTCGCATCGCCTAGAATTTTTTCATTGGCTGCTACCTTCCATTTCAGGTAGTGGGAATGGCATGTCCAAGCTCCGTATTCTTTCGGCCGCGGCGCAGGTTGCGGAACATCTGCGAGGCGGGTTGTTGGTCGGGAAGTGGAGCGGGACGATGCCCGGGGGCGATGGTTTGGCGGCGGAGTTAGGGGTAGGGGTCAACACGGTGGAGGCGGCACTGCAACAGTTGGAAGCGGAGGGTTTGCTGATCAACCAAGGGCGGCGGCGCGGACGGCTCATCCGCTTGCCGGAGGGCGGGATCACGAGAGCCGCCCTGCGGGTGGCGGTGCTTTTGAATCAAATCGGGGATTTCGATGAGAACTTCATCGCTTCACTTCCCCACGACCTGGAGCAGGCCGGCCATGTGCCGATTTCTCCCGGCAAGTCCTTGCATGACCTCAAAATGGATCCGGAGCGCGTCGCCCGGCTTGTAAAGGAAACGGCAGCGGATGCCTGGGTGGTGGTGGCGGGTTCGCGCGAGGTGCTGGAATGGTTCAGCGAGCAGGAGTTGCCTGCATTCGCGCTCTTTGGACGGAGGACCGGGGTTCCGATTGCCGGTACGGGACCGGATAATGTGACGCCCTTCCTGGTGGCGGTTCGCAAAATGATCGAGCTGGGTCACCGCCGGATCGTGAACATCTGCCGGCGCGAGAGACGCGTTCCAGGCCCGGGGAATGCGGAGCGGGCTTTTCTCGCGGAGTTGGCGAAACACGGCATTCCCGGGGGCTACTACAACCTGCCGGACTGGCTGGAGACTCGCGATGGCCTGCAGGTGCTTCTGGGATCGCTTTTCCAGATCACACCACCGACGGCGCTGATTATCGATGAAGCGTTGATCTTGGCGGCGACGCAGCAGTTTCTGGCCCAGCGAAACATCCAGGTGCCGCGAGATGTTTCGTTATTCTGCACTTTTTCAGACCCCACCTTCGCGTTTTGCGTGCCAGCCATGGCGGAAATCCGCTGGGACAAGCGCCAAGCGACACGTGCCATCCTGCGTTGGGCAAGCCGTGTCGCGGGCGGCAGGGAAGACTGTCGCCAGATCCTGATCGAGGCGGACTTGATCCCTGGAGGGACGATCGGGCCGGTCTCGGGGGTCGGTCCTTGAATTCTGAATTCAAGCTTTTAGTTCCGCGACTGATCCAAGTTTCTAGGCACTGCGCGAACGAATTCTGCACCTGCGACGTCGATCTCCGCGACCGCCAGCCCGGCACCGACTGGAGCACCGCCACCCCGGACACCGTCACCCCGGACACCGTCACGTCCCCAGGGGCGGTCCCTGAATTCTGAATCTGTTATTTTGCCTCGCTTCGCCACGCATTTCACCCTACCCAGCCCCCGCCATGAGCGCCACGCAACTCGATCAACTCAAGCAATTCACCACCGTCGTCGCCGACACCGGCGACTTCGAGTCGATGAAGTCCTACCAGCCGCAGGACGCCACGACCAACCCGTCGCTCATCCTCCAGGCCGCCGCCAAGCCGGAATACAAGCACCTCGTCGACAAGGCCGTGACCGAACTCAAGGGCTCCGGCCTCACCGGCCCCGCGCTGGTGGAAGGCATCCTCGACCGCATTCTCATCCTCTTCGGTCTCGAAATCCTTAAGATCGTCCCCGGCCGCGTTTCGACCGAAGTCGATGCCCGCCTTTCCTTCGACACCGAGGCCACCGTCGCCAAGGCCCTCCAGCTCATCGCCGCCTACGAGAAGGAAGGCATTTCCAAGGACCGCATCCTGATAAAAATCGCCTCCACCTGGGAAGGCATCAAGGCCGCCGAGATCCTTGAAAGGCAGGGCATCCACTGCAATCTCACCCTGCTGTTCTCCTTCGCCCAGGCCGTCGCCTGCGCCGAAGCCGGCGTGCAGCTCATCTCGCCCTTTGTCGGCCGCATCCTCGATTGGTACAAGGTCTCGACCGGCCAGACCTACGAAGGCGATGCCGATCCCGGCGTGATCTCGGTGAAGCAGATCTACACCTACTACAAGAAGTTCGGCTACAAGACCGAAGTCATGGGTGCCTCCTTCCGCAACAAGGGCGAGATACTCGCGCTGGCCGGTTGCGACCTGCTCACCATCAGCCCCGGACTGCTGGGTGAACTCCAGGCCTCGACCGATCCGGTCGAAGAGCGCCTGTCCGCCGCGGAGTCCGCCAAGGCCGACCTTGAGAAGGTCAGCTTCGACGAGAAGTCGTTCCGCTTCGCCCTGAACGAGGACGCGATGGCCACCGAGAAGACCGCCCAAGGCATCCGCGCCTTCTCGGCCGACATCGTGAAGCTCGAAAAGCTGGTCGAAGGCCTGCTCTGATCCCGCCAGTCGCCCGAATCTCCAAGCCCGCGCGCCATCCCGGTGCGCGGGCTTTTATCGTTGGTTCAATCCGCTGCGGCGTCGCGTGCCAGATGAACACGGAGGCACAGAGAAAACAGCCGAGGTCACAGAAGAAAAAACCATGCCCGAAATTCATACGGTGGTCCGGTTCTTCCTGCCTCTCTCTGTGACCTCCTGTCTTTCCTCTGTGCCTCCGTGGTTACCAAGCACGAAGGATTTCTGGCGGCCTCGACCAACCGAACGGACACCCAACCTAGCCGTCATCTCCCACTGCTGGCACGAAGCCTCCTTGGCAGGACCGCTGCTTTCGGCAAGATCGCCGCAGCATGATCGACCGCATCCTCGCCAAGCGCATCGTCCCCGTCGTGGTCCTTGACCGCGTGGAATCCGCCGAACCCCTGGCCGAAGCGCTACTCGCGGGCGGCCTCGACATTATGGAGATCACCTTCCGCACCGCTGCCGCGGAGGAGTCGATCCGCCGGATCGCCGCCCGATTCCCGGAGATCCTGTTGGGTGCCGGGACCTTGCTGGAAAACGAGCAGGTCCAGCGCGCCAAGGATGCCGGCGCGGTCTTCGGCCTCGCCCCCGGCCTGAACCCGCGGACCATTGCGAAGGCCGCCGAGGTCGGCCTGCAATTCTCCCCCGGTGTGATGACCCCGAGCGAGGTCGAGCAGGCGATGTCGCTCGGCTGCAAGCTGCTGAAATTCTTCCCCGCCGGAAATGCCGGCGGCCCGGCCATGCTGAAGGCCTTCGCCGGCCCCTACGGCCACACCGGCGTGAAGTTCATCCCCACCGGCGGCATCAGCTCCGCGAATCTGGCCGACTACCTGAAGGTCCCCGTCGTCGCGGCGATCGGCGGTTCGTGGATGGTCGACAAGCAGCTCGTCAACGACGGCAAGTGGGACGAGATCACCCGCCTGACCCGCGAGGCATTGGAAGCCGCGGCAGCTTGTTAGGACGTGGCTCGACGAGGCCCGGGAGAGTGAAGGGGATGGATGCCGGAAAAAAGATTACGCGGTCCGGATCATTTCCTTGGTGACCCCTCGACCTCAGGGAAGGGCTCCTACACAAGGGCGAGTTCGGTAGAATCACCGCAGATTGCGCAGATTTTCGCAGATGGAGATGCAGGCTTAGGTTCCGATTCCCGGATTCCCAGGTGCATTTCCTCCCCGGCGTTCGCCTCGACCGCTGAAATCGATCCGGGAATCTGCGCCAATCTGCGTCATCTGCGGCCGATCCATTGGCTCACCGTAAAATACCATCCCTAGTGGAGGCATCTGGACTTCAGGGCGATTCATCGGGCTGGCCAGACCGTCCGGAGCGGTTTATGGCTCATCCCCATGCCGACCGATTTCCTTGATCCATCGAGCCTTCTTGAGAACGGAGGCCCGATTCTCTGGCTGCAAGCGGCGCTCGCGTTTTTCGGGGCGGTGTTCGTGGTGGAGCGGCTGTTTTTCTTTCACCGGGCGCGGATCAATGTCGGCGACCTGCTGATCGGCTTGTCCAATCACGTCCGCCGCAAGGCCTATGCCGAGGCGATGCACGAGGCCGCCCGCGCGCCGGGGCCGGTTGCCCGGGTCGCCCACTCGGTGCTGCTTCGCCACTCGATGGAGCGGCCCGACTTGCGCGACATCGCCCAGGAAGCCGGCCAGCTCGAAGTTCCCCGGATTGAGAAAAACCTCCGTGGAATCATGGCGGTGGCCGTCTTGGCACCGATGACCGGGATGCTCGGGACGGTGCTGGGCTTGGTCGAAGCCTTCCAGCGGATGAGCGACCGCGGCGGCTATGCCGGCCCTGCGGAGTTGACGTCCGGCGTGCTGGCCGCGCTGGTGGCCACGGTGGTCGGCCTGACCATCGCGATCCCGGCCTACCTGTTTTACCTCTATTTCCTCGGTCGGGCGAAGCGTCTGTTCCACCGGATCGAGCGCACCGGGATCGAGATGGTGAACATGATCTGCGACGCGCGGATCGACACGGGGATCGTCTCGATGCGTGATGAACTGGAAGCCCGCCGGCGCGAGGAGCGGAAGCAATGAAGCTGGAATCCACGCTGCCGGAGCGCCCGGTGTTCCTTTTCGTGGTGCCGGCCTTCAATTTGTTCGCGCTGCTACTGGTTTTTTTCCTGCTCGGCCCGTCTTTCGTCAGCCAGTCGGGCGTGGCGGTGGAGCTGCCGGTGTCGCGCTTTCAAATGGAGCGGCAGGCCGATGCGACGGTGATCACCGTGACGGCGGGCGATCCGCTGGGCTACTGGGTCGAACGCGAGCCGGTCTCGCTCGGCCAGCTTTCCGAGCGGCTCGACGCGCGCCGGGGCAGTGATTCGTCCCCGGCGACCACCGTGCTGCTGCGGGTGGACAAGGGGGTGCCTGTGGAGGTCCAGCGCAACGTCGCGGAGATCGCGCTGCAAAAGGGCCTGCGGGTCTATCTGCTCGGCCAGCCGGAGTCGGTGTATGCCGCGGAGGAAAAGAAATAAGTCATGTTCGGCCTCCGCACCAAACGCACGATTCGCGACCGCCAGTCGGGTCTGGTGTTCCAGTGGCGATTGCCGGTGAGCAGCCATTTCAGCTTTCTTGCCGCGATCGGGGTGGTCGCGCTGATCAGTGCCGGACTGGCCGCTGCGGTGCGGGTGCGGGTCGGCGGTCCGCCGCGCCTGCCGGAGCGCCGCGGGTCCTTGATCCTGGTGCCGCAGGGCGATGAGTGGCAGGCCTTGCAAATCATGGCCATGGAGGCCGGGCCGATGCCCCGTCGCGAAAGCCCGGCGAACGATCCGTCGGTGTTGGCTGTGATCGCCGACGAGATGGCTGCGGCCTCCGCGCCGGGCTACTCCTATCAACCCCGGCTGCGGCCGGTGACGGTGAAGGTGCCACCGATCGAGCAGACCTCGGATTCGAAGTCCTCGCCCGGCGTGCTGCCTCCCTTGCCGAAGCTGCAAGAGCCCTCGCAAAATCCGCCCTTGCCCGACCCCTCGCGGCCGCTGGTGCTGGCCAAGGGTGGCCTCAAGGCCACCGCACCCGATGTCCTGGCCCCCGCCAGCCTGGCCCGCGGCAACCGCTACCTGCTGGCCTACGATGCGGACGGCCGGGTCACCCGGGTGACCACGCTTTACGCCGCGGAGCCCGCGACCGATGACAGCGCGGAGCTTTGGCTGCGTCAGGTGATCCTCGAAGGCGGCAGCAAGGACGGTGGCTGGACGGCGGT
>NEUO01000184.1 GCA_002304315.1 Verrucomicrobiia bacterium Tous-C4TDCM | reverse complement strand
GGAATGCCTCCTTTTCGACATCGCCGAACACCATCTCCCCGCCCGCTGTCCGGCTCATCACATGATAGGCTTGGCCACCGGAATTCTCGCCGCCGAACTGCCCGAGGATCCGCCGCCGACCGCGCTTCGTTTTGCGCCCGAGGTTCTCCATCCGCCCCGGTGTCGGTGAGGTCGGCAGGGTGATCCGGTCGAGCGGGTCAAGGACAGGCAAGTCGCTGGCTTTCATCGGGAAGAGAGCTTGAACGGTGGGAGGGTGGCAGAATTTTTCAGGGGTGTCAATCTATAGCGTGCCTGGCATTTTGTTTGGCATTTTGTTAGCAAGCAGTTTGTGGGCAGTTTGTGTGGCACGCGCGATCTTGCAAAGGCGAAGGAACTGACGAGGGGATTTCCGCTCGAATAAGGACCGAAGCTTCCCTCCTCACGGCATGGGCTTTTCCGCCGGGTCCCAGATCTTCTCGAAGCCGTTCTTGTCCGACGTCGCCTGGCGGACCAAGCCGTTCGCGGAGAGCGCGGTGGAGGTGTTGATCGTGAAGCCGCAGCTTTGGAGCGCCTGCACGGTCCAGACGTTGCAAATACGAGGGAAGTAGTAGGAGTAGTTCTCCGGGCAGCGGATCAGGCGGCCGTCGCCCCAGCTCGACGGCGCAATGGTCAGCGGCCGACCGTCCTCTTTTGGCACGGCGCAGGCATTCAAGAAGGCCGCGAGCGAGGGGCCGGCAGAGCGCGGGACATCGGCGACGAAGACCCGCTGGTGATGGCACACTTGCTCGACCTTCCAGTTGATCGGGATGCACTCCATGACCGAAGGTGACGGCGTGCAGAGCGCACGGAAGACCTGGACCGGCGACAGCCAGCGCTTTTGGACATAAGCGACCTCGTCGCCCCAGCTCATGGTCAAATACCTGGGGTTTCCAAGTTCGGAGGGCTTGCGGTAGCCGCTTTCTTCCAGCCATTTCAGGTCGAAAACCAGCGCGGTGTGCAAGCTATCGGCCAGCAGGTGGACCGGCACCGTTTCCACCGCGGCCGGCCGGGTGGCCTCGACGCGGTATCTCGCTGCTTCCGGAGCGGGCAGATGCAACGTGCAGGACGCCAGGAAGGCGACCGGCAGGATGAGGAAGTAACGGAGGGGTGACATGGCGGGATCGGGAGGAGCTCGCCGGCTGCCGAGATCAGGGCGTGCCGAAGGAGCAGATGTATTCGCAGGGCGCGTCCTTCACCGTGATGGTGAAGCCGCTGTTGCCGGGGACGTCGAAGGCGGAACCGGCGGCGACCTCGAGCGTGTCCGAAGTCCCATCGAGCACCACCGCGCAGGAGCCGGCGGTGATCTCCATGACCTCCGGCTCACCGGTGCCGAAATGATACTCGCCCGGGAAGATCACGCCGAGCGACTTCTTGCGGCCGTCGGCGAGAGTGAGCGAATGGGAAACGACCTTGCCGTCGAAGTAGACGTTGGCTTTGGTCGCGACGGTGACGTTTTCGAAGGTGAGGGGCATGGGCTGAAGAGAGTTAAACCGCAGATGAACGCGGATGGACGCAGATAAAAGGCAGGGTGATGGTGATTTTTCGGAGTTAACTGATGCGCGTTCCTCCGCGGCAGGAGGCTTCAGGATTAGAGGATATCAAGGAGTTCGACGTCGAAGACCAGCATGCCGGCGGGGGCGCCGGGGGGCGGGTTGCTGCCGTAGGCGAGGTTGGCGGGGATCCAGAAGCGGCGCTTCTCGCCGCCCACCATGAGCTGGACGCCTTCGGTCCAGCCGGCGATCACGCCATTGAGCGGGAAGTCGATCGGCTCGCCGCGGACGACCGAGCTGTCGAAGAGTTTGCCGTCGGTGGTCCAGCCGGAATAGTGGACTTCCACGCGGTCGGTGGCCTTCGGATGGCGGCTGCCGTTGCCGGGCGAGAGAACCTTGGAAGCGAGGCCGCTGGCGGTCACCTTCGCATCGGCCGGCGGCGCGGACACGTCATCGGGAACCTGCGGCGGCTCGGGGGCCTTCTCGATGGCGAAGAGCTCGACGTCGAAAACCAGCATGCCCTTCGGCGCGCCGGAGCGCGGATTGTCGCCGTAAGCGAGGTTGCCGGGGATCCAGAAGCGGCGCTTTTCGCCGGTGACCATGAGCTGCAGGCCTTCGGTCCAGCCCTTGATGACCTGGTCGAGGCCGAAGGAGATTGTCTTGCCGCGGTCGACCGAGCTGTCGAAGAGCTTCCCGTCGGTGGTCCAGCCGGAATAGTGGACCGTCACGGTGTCGGCCGGGCCGGGCTTGTCGCTGCCGTCACCGGCTTGGATGACTTTGGAAGCCAGGCCGCTGGGGCTGGTGATGGCATCGGCGGGCGGGGCTTTGACGTCGGCTGGGGCGGCGGGCATGGCGGCGCGAGCCTTGGACTTGCGGGGCGGCGCTGTCAATCCGCGGCATTACCGGACGGCGTGCTTTTCGCGAGAAAACGGTCGATCAAAAAGGGGCCGAACGGCAGCAGCGAGGCGATGAAGGCCAGTGCCGACTGGCGGAAAGTAAGCGACTTGTTTCCCCAAGCCTGGAAGATCACGAGGATCAGCAGGAGGAACAGTCCGCCGTGGATCGGGCCGAAGATCTTCACTCCCAGCGGCATGTCGGCGAGGCGCTTCACGACCGCGCAAACCAGCAGGACCAGGTAGGAAAGACCTTCGACCATGCCCACGGTACGGACCCGGCCGACGGGATCGCGGAGATCGGGAAAACTCATGTCGCGGGAAAGGAGCAGCCGCCGGGCCGATGTCAACCTTTCGACCGATGAACGATTGCGCGAACGCACCTGAATCTGTTAAACGCCTTCCGCGCGTCAAAAATCCCCCCTTGTCGCGCTCCCCCCCACAATGAATTCCCGCCTTCTCGCGCTGTCCCTCGGCAGCCTCTCCCCGCTTGCCCTGGCCGCCGGCTTCCAGCTTCAGGAACGCTCCGCCTCCGGTCTCGGCCGGGCCTTCTCCGGCGAGGCGTCGATGGCCGACGACGCCTCGGTGCTGGCCTCCAACCCCGCGGCGATGCTCCTCCTGTCCGACGAGTGGTCCTTCGCCCTCGGGGGCAGCGGGATTTTCCCGGAAGTCGAAGTCCGCGGCACCTACGCCCCGCCCGCCCCCGCCCCACCGGGAACGCGGCTACCGGCCTACGGTGGGAACGTGTCGGACGATGCCTTCGTGCCCTTCTTCCACGCCGTCAAGCAGGTTAACGAGCGGCTCGCGATCGGCGTCGGCAGCTACACTACCTTCGGCCTGAACAGCAACTACCCGACCCCCTTCCCCGCCCGCGCGGTGGCGGATTCCAGCGAGGTGCTCACGCTGAACCTCAATCCCTCGCTCGCCTGGCGGATCGACGAGCGCTGGTCGCTCGGCCTCGGCTTCGACGCGCTCTACGCGAAGGGCAAGCTGACCGCCACCGCGCCGACGACCTTGCCACTGCTCGACCTCACGGGCGACGATTGGGGCTACGGCTTCAATGCCGGCCTGCTGTTCGAGGCGTCGCCGTCCACCCGTTTCGGTCTGCACTACCGATCGGCGATCGATCTCGATATCGAAGGTCGCTCCGTCTCGCTGGTCCCCGCTTTCAACGGCCCGGCCACTCTGGCGGTCGAGCTCCCGGACAGCGTGGAATTCAGTGCCGTCCATGATTTCGGCGACTGGTCGATCCACGGCGACGTGATGTGGACGAACTGGAGCGTCTTCAAGCAACTCGCGCCGCAGATCATCGGCGCGCCGGTCCAGCCGCCGGTTACTCCGGAGAACTGGGAAGACTCCTGGCGCTTCGCCCTCGGCACGACCTGGCGGGCCAGCGACACTTGGACCTTCCGCGCCGGCATGGCCTACGACCAAAGCCCGGTATCCGAGGCGAACCTGACGCTGCGGATCCCCGATGCCGACCGCCTTTGGCCGTCGGCGGGTTTCTCGTGGGAGTTCACGCCCTGCTGGACGCTCGATTTCGGCTACGCGCATATCTTCGCCGACGAAGTCCCAATCACCGACGGCGGCGCGGCGTCCGGCGTCTTCCGCGGCACCGCGGGCGGCAGCGCGGACGTGGTGTCGCTCGGGATCTCCACGACATTTTGAAAGCACGGCTTTTGCCATCGCCAGCCGCCGGGCGGGTTCGTTAGGCTCGCCGCCGAATGACACCGCGCGTCAAACAAACGGCTTCGATCAGCATCGGCGAATTCTTCGAGCGCCACGCCGGCGCGCTTTCGCTCACGCTGCTCGGCGAAAAGCACGGCTTCGAGCGCCCGATCAGCGAGCCCGCGCCGAACCGCCCGGGCCTCGCGCTGGCCGGCTTCTTCAGCTATTTCGCGAAGAAGCGCATCCAGGTGCTGGGGAACTCGGAGATCTCGTATTTAAAGAAGCTCACCCCGCAGATGAGCAGCGAACGCTTCCGCCGGATGTGCGAACGCGACATTCCGGGGCTGGTCATTTCCCGCGGCGCGGTGCTTTCCGAAGAGCACATGAAGATCGCCGCGGAGCACCGCATCCCGGTCTTCGGCACCACGCTGGTGACCATGAAATTCCTCAACGCGGCGACCCTCCGACTGGAAAACGAGTTCGCGCCGAACGTCACGCTCCACGGCTGCATGGTCGACCTGCGCGGGATCGGCGTCCTGATCATGGGAAAAAGCGGCGCCGGCAAGAGCGAGACCGCCATCGGCCTGATCGAAAAAGGCGGCGCGCTGGTCGCCGACGACATGGTCCGCATCAAGCTTGCCGGCGGTGAATTGATCGCCTCCGCCCCCGCCCTGTCCCGCGGCTACCTGGAAATCCGCGGCATCGGCATCGTCAACGTCGCCAACCTCTACGGCCTCGCCTCGATCCGCCCGGAGAAGCGCCTCGACCTCGTCGTCACCCTCATCGCCTACGCCGACCAGAACGAGATCGACCGCCTGGGCCTCCAACCAAAGTCCTACGAGATCCTAGGCCAGCAAGTGCCGCACGTTGAAATCCCGGTCGCCCCCGGCCGCGACACCGCGCGGATGGTCGGCATCGCCGCACTCGACCAGCAGCTCCGCCGCCTGGGCTACAATATGGCCGACGAGTTCAACCAGCGCCTGCTCCGCCACATGTCGGGGGAAGTGTGATGTTGTAAATCACTCCTCTTCAAACTTCCGGCCGATCAGGTCGGCCAGGGCGTCGAGGGCGGCTTCGGCATCGGAGCCGTCCGCCGCGACGCTGATGATCGAGCCGTGGCCGGCGGCCAGCATCATGAGGCCCATGATGCTCTTGCCGTCCACTTCCTCGCCGTCCTTCTCAACGCGTATTTCGGAAGTGAAGCGGCTGGCGGTCTTGACGAATTGGGCCGCGGGACGGGCATGAATGCCGAGTTTGTTCTGAATGGTAAATTCGCGCTGCGGCATCGGGATGGATCGTTCGGGACGGCCGCAGCCTAGGAGCATGGCCCCCAACCTTCCAAGGGATTTTTTTTAGCTCCCCAACCCGCCGATTTTTATCCTTTGAACCGCGGCCCGCTCTTCGCAGCATCCGCCTAGGAATGCCCTCCGCCGTCACTCAGGAAATCGTTCTCCAAGGCATCCCGGTTTCGCCCGGGATCGGCATCGGGCCTGTACACGTCGTCGCGCGGGGCTTCTCCGCTCCGGAGGTCTATGAAATCCGCGAGGAAGACGTCCCGGCCGAAAAAGAGCGCTTTCGGGCCGCGCTGGAAGAAACCAAGGGGCAGCTCGATGAACTCCAACAGCGGCTCAAGTCGATCTCCGGCGAGCAAGAGAGCGAGATCTTCGAGGCCCATTTGATGGTGCTGGAGGACCGGGCGATGCTCGACCGGGTGGCGGAAGCGATTGCCGAACGCCGCCAGAACGCCGAGTTTGCCTTCTACGCGGTGATGCAGCATTTCCTCGAAGCCATGCGTCGCGTGCCGGATCCCTACCTCCGCGAACGCACCACCGACCTCGAAGACATCTGCCAGCGGGTGCTGCGGAATTTCCGGGCCGAAGAGGCGCCGCGTCACATCGCTCCCGACGGCCAGCACATCATGGTCGCCTATGACATGACGCCATCGGACACCGTGGCGATCAACCGCCGCCACGTGCTCGGCTTCGCGACCGAGGTGGGCAGCGTCAACTCCCACACCGCCATCCTCGCCCGCTCGCTCGGGCTGCCGGCCATCGTCGGGCTGGAAGACGCGGTGCTGGACGTCCGCACCCTCGCACCGGCCATTCTCGATGGCTACTCGGGCCGGCTGATCCTCTATCCGTCCCCGGAAACGCTCGACCGCTATCGTGAAATCCAGGCCCGCAAGGAGAAGGTCCGCCTCGACCTCGAAGCCCAGCGCGATGCCGCCACCGCCACCACCGACGGCCGCACGATCACGCTTTCTTCCAACATCGAGTTCCTCGACGAGCTCGGCATGGTTCTCAACAGCGGGGCGAAGGGGGTGGGGCTCTACCGCACCGAGTTCCTGCTGCTCAATGGCGAGGAAATGCCGGGCGAACTGGAGCAGGCGGATACCTATACCCGCCTTGCCAAGGCCCTCGCGCCGCACCCGGTGATCATCCGGACGCTCGACGCCGGCGGCGACAAGCTGCCGGTCGAGCCGCTGACCGAGCCGGAGCCCAATCCTTTCCTCGGCTGGCGCGGCATCCGCGTCTCGCTCGACCGCCCCGGGATGTTCAAGGAGCAGCTCCGCGGCATCCTCCGCGCCAGCGCCCACGGCAAGCTCGCCGTGATGTTCCCGCTGGTCTCCGGGATCGGGGAGATCCGCCGCGCCAAGGACTACCTGAAGGAGTGCATGGACGAGCTTTCCAAGGAAGGCGTGCCCTTCGACGAACGGCTGGAAACGGGCGTGATGATCGAAGTCCCGAGCGCCGCCGTCATTGCCGACCTGATCGCGCCGGAAGTCGATTTCTTCTCCATCGGCACCAACGACCTGATCCAATACACCGTCGCGGTCGACCGGGTGAACCACCACGTCGCCGAGCTATACCGCCCGACCCATCCGGCGGTCGTCCGCTTGATCAAGAAGACCGTCGATGCCGCCAACGACGCCGGCATCTGGACCGGCGTTTGCGGCGAAATGGCCGGCGACATCCGGCTCACCCCTTTGTTGCTTGGCCTCGGCGTCGAGGAGCTGTCGGTCGGCCCGCACCAGGTTCCCGGCGTCCGCCGCGCGATCCGGGCCCTGAGCCACGCCGAGTGCGCGGCGATGGCCGACGAAGCGGTGCGCACGCCCCTGAGCGCGGACATCATGAAATCGACCCTCAGCCTGGCGCAGAAGTACTATCCGGAGCTGCTGGATTGATGGGCGTGGCGGGACCCACACCCGCAAATTGTAGCGGCGCGTCTATGACCGCCGCACTTTGTAAACGAAGTAACCCCGAGGCCTGCTTTAGCCACAGGGTGATGACAGATCCTCCCGTGCTTCGTTCACAGTCACCGGCGGTCACAGACTCGCCGCTACAAAGCTCAGCGCACCAGCGGGTTCCGCGGGATGCCCCGGTCCTGCTTGGGAAACGGCGGTGCGATCGGCTTCGGGGCTTCCGGTGGCGGGGCCTGATCCTTGTTGACCTCCAGCAGCTTGGCGACCCGCTGCGCGTCGACCACGACCAGCGCCGCCTGCGGACTCGCACCGGCTTGTTGCGCGAGCTGGACGTAGGCGTTGTTCACCTTCACCAACTCCGGCAAGGTCTTCGCGTTGATCTCGTCCGCCAGCAACTGCCGGTGCCGCTTGAAAATCTTTGCTTCCGGGGCAACCGCGGGATCCGCTTCGAGCTCCACGATCCGCTTGGCGACGGTCTCCTTCCACGGCTGCCCCGGCGCGGTGACCGACGGACGCTCGCGGAACTCCAGCAGCTTCCACCACTGGTCGAGCGGCTGCAGCTTGCCGATCTCCGCGAACTCGGACTCGAAGGCATCGGCATCCGGCTTGCCGCTGTTGCGCAGGGCGAACCACTCCTTGAGCCCGGGCGAGCCGCCGGTGGGGAATTCGTGCTTGAGATCCTGCCAGGTCTCCATGTTCACCGTCACGCCGAGCTTGCCATAGAAAAGCCGGGCCTTGAGGGCGAAGGGGTAGTTGCCATCGAGCCGGCCGACCCCGACGAACAGCGGCGTGCCCGGCGGGAAGGCGGCGGTCTTCGGCGCGGCTTCCCGCAGGTGCCCCGCACCGAGGATCACCGCCCCGGCCAGCGAGCGCTCGGCTTGGAAAAACAGACCGCTGACCCAGCCGCCCTGGCTGAAGCCGGAGACGTAGAGCCGCTTGGGATCGAGCCCCTGCTCCTTGGCCAGCCGGTCCCGCACGCGGCGCAGGATCACCAGCTCCTTTTCGAGGTTCTCCGGGGTCTGGGTGAAAGCACCGTCGAAGGTATAGGTCATCCCGACCACGATCCAATCCTTCGCCCCGGCGTGCTGGCGGATCATCTTCGTCGACGGCCGGCCGCCGCTGCCGTGGTAGTAAAAGACCGCCGGCCATTTTTTCGCGGGGTCATGATTCTCCGGCAAAGAGACCTCGACCGGGACCGGCAGGCCTTCCACCGTGAGGTCTTCACCCCGGGCGGCAACGGCCAAGGCGACGGAGGCAAGGAGGCGGAGGATCATAACGGGCAGCTTGGACCAGCCCGGGTGGCAGTGCAACGCCGCAGGTCGGCTGCCATTGGCACTTGGAACTTCATGACTTGGAGCTTCTACTGCTGCGCGTGCGCGCGCAGGTCGGCGAGGTCGAGGAACTCGAGGGCCGATTCGTGGGTGGCTTCCAGCACCACGACCGGAGCCTTGCCGGCATCGAAGGCCTCTTTCCACCGGGCGGCGCAAAGGCACCAGCGGTCGCCGGACTTCAAGCCGGGGAACTCGAACTCCGGCCGCGGCGTCGAAAGGTCGTTGCCGTGGGACATCGACCACGCGAGAAAATCCTCGGTGACCCGCGCGCAGACGACATGCACGCCGACATCGCCGCCCCCGGTCCGGCAGCAGCCGTCGCGGAAAAATCCGGTCATCGGGTCCGTCGAACAAGGCTCGAGCACCCCGCCGATCACATTCCGTCGTTCCAAAGGCATGCACGAAGTTAGACGCATCCGGCGATTCGTCCACCGCATGCTTGAAAAGTGGCTGCGGCATCTTGCCGCAAGCTTTCCGAACCAGACCGGGAATAAGGCTTGCGGCAAGATGCCGCAGCCACTCTGGGCTAGCCCCCCGTGCGCGGCGGGCGCTTCTTGGAAGAGCTGCCGTCGTCCTTCTCCTTCGGATCGACCACCCGGCCGTTGGCCTGCTTCATCCGCTGGGCCTGGTCGGCACGCTCGGCCATCCGCTCGACGAAGCTTTTGCCACCACCGCCGGCCTTCGCCTTCAGCACGGGCTCCGGCATGCGGTTGCTCAGCCAAGTCTGGCCGATCGAGAAAACGTTCGAAACCGTCCAATAAAGCGCAAGGGCGGAAGCGAAGTTGTAGCAGATGAAGAGGAACATGAAGGGCATCAGCTTGATGATCATCATCTGCGTCTTGTCCCCCCCGGTGTTCGGCATCATCGCCATTTGGGCGAAGCTGGTGATCGCCATGACGATCGGCAGCGGATTGATCGGGATTCCCAACACGTGCCCCAGGGTGTCGGGCAGCGAAAGATCGTTGACCCACATGAAGCTCTGTCCGCGCATTTCCACCGCGTGCAGGAGCATCGAGTAAAAGCCGAAGAAGATCGGAAGCTGGGCGAACATCGGGAGGCAGCCGCCGAGCGGGTTCACCCCGTAAACCCGATAGAGCTTCATCATCTCCTGGTTCATCTTCTGCGGATCGTCCGGATGCTTTTCCTTCAGCTTGTCGATCTCCGGCTTGAGCTTGGCCATCCGCTTCATGGTGCGGTTGGAGCGGTTGTAGAGCGGCCAGATGGCGGTGCGGAGGAGGATGGTCAGCACGACCACGGCGAGTCCCCAGGACCACTTGCTGGAGACTTTGTCCATGCCGGCGTGGACCCACCACAGCGACCAGTTCATGAAGCGGCTGAAAGGGCTGAAGAACCCGTAGTTCATCAGGTCACCCCAATCGTCGCCCATCTTGCGCAGCATCCGGTTTTCCTTCGGCCCGGTGAAGACCTGGTAGCTGAAGCCGCGCGTTTCATTCGGCGAAAGCGCCACCGCAGGGAAGCGCAGGCCGGCGCGGATCACCTTTACCGGATTGGTGCCGCCCGCGAAGGTGACGTCGGAAGCCTTGCTCCACAGCACCGACTCGCCGGGCTCCAGGGGCTTGAGCACGGTGGCGAAAAACTGGTTGGCGACGCCCGCGTAGTCCGATTTCGAGACGGTCTCGGTGATGATTGATTTCTCCTTCTTGCCGAACCAGCCACCGGCGAAAGCAGAGACCGAGGTGAAGGAGAAATCCCGGTCGTCGCGCAGGACGAATCCGGTCTGCTCGCCCCGCTCCACAGTGTCGAGCGGCGCGGCGGTGCCGAGGAACACGCTGTAGCTGTCGAGGTTGACCGTGGTGTCGCCGGGGTTTTCCAGCAGGATTTTCAAATCGAGCCGATAGGGGTCGCCAGGGTTGCCGGTTTCGACCAGCGACCAGGTTTTCTTCGCCCGCAGGCCGGAGGGCAGGCGGCCGGCCATCACGACCGACTTACCCGGGACGGATTCCTTGTCGAGGAACTCGTAGCCGATGCCTTCCACCCGGTCCGGGCCGTCGGCGATCGCGCCGATCGGGCTGCTACCGTGGCGGTTCAGCCGGACCGGGCCTTCGGCACCGTTGGTCTGGTTCTTGAATTCGGCATGCTTCAAGCCACCGCCGATCGAAGTGAAGGTGAAGATCGTCTCGGGCGTCTCCAGCTTTGCGAACTGCTCCACCACTTGGGCGGTCGGCTCCGCTTCGACCAGCGCGCCGGGCTTGTCGGCGGCGGGCGCCGCGGGCGTTGAAGCATCGGGCGCGGGAACAATTTGCTCCGGTGCTTCCAGCTTCTTCTGCTCGGCGATGGCTTTCGCGTTCTTCTGCTGAAGGGTGATGTTGATTGCCAGCAGGATGCTGCAGGCAATGACGACGATCCAAGTCTTGCGGTCGTACATGAATGAGAGTGTTGGAAAAGGAAAAGTCCCGCGTCAGGCGTCCGGCCCGGCGGGACGGTGGGAGTGTCGGGGTTCCGCACCTTGCTTCGGCGGGACGGGGTCATAACCACAGCCCCCCCACGGATGACAGCGGAAAATCCGGCGAACGCCATACCA
>NEUO01000183.1 GCA_002304315.1 Verrucomicrobiia bacterium Tous-C4TDCM | reverse complement strand
CGACCACAGGCCGGTGCCGCCGCTGATGCCGCTGCCGGTGCTGAGCACGACGAAGGCGGGCAGCTCGCTGGTGACGCAGCCGAGGCCGTAGGTGGCCCAGGAGCCGATGCTCGGGCGGCCGGGTACGGCGAAGCCGGTTTGGAAAAAGGTCTGCGCGGGGGCGTGGTTGAACTGCTCGGTGTGGCAGGAGCGGATCAGGCAGATATCATCGACGATCTTCGAGAGATAAGGCAGCGCCTCCGAGATCTCCATGCCGGACCGGCCGTGGCGGGCGAACTTGAACTGCGGGCCCATCACCGCGGCATCGGCGCGGATGAAGGCGAGGCGCTGGCCTTCGGTGACCGAGGGCGGCAGCGGCTTGCCGTCCATCTTGGTGAGCTCCGGCTTGGGATCGAAGAGATCGAGGTGGCTGGGCGCGCCGGCCATGAAGAGATGGATGACCGCCTTCGCCGTGGGCGCGAATTGCGGCGGGCGCGGGGCCATCGGGTTGACCACGATGCCGGCAGCGCGGGCCTGCGCGCCGAGCTGGTCGGCCAGCAAACCGGCGAGCGCCATCTTGCCGACGCCCACGCCGCAGTCGCGCAGGAAGTGGCGGCGGGTGATGTCGAGGCAACGGTGTTGGAAGGAAGTCATTTTGAAAGGCAAGTTGAGAGTGGAAAGTGGATGGTTGATAGTTGATGCAGAAGAATTGACGGCAGCGGCGCGAGCCTCTGGCTTTAACTATCAACTCTCAACCGTAGACCATCAACTTTGCATTGAAGTGCATCGGCTCAGCTCTTGGTAACATACTCGTCCATGTTCATCAGGGCGCGGGCGACGGCGGTCCAGGTGGCGCGGGCGATGGCGGAATCGTCGGGACCGGGGCCGGCGAGGGACTTGGCGGATTCGGGGGTGGCGGTGAGGCGCTGCTCCTGCTTGCGGTGGAAGTCGAGGACGGCGGCGGTTTCGGCGGCATCGGGGGCCCGCGAGAAGCAGCGGAGGAAGGCATCGGTGACCTTTTGCTCCGGCGTGCCGGGCAGCGCGGCGAGGCGGCCACCGAGAGACTGAGCGGCTTCCATCATGGTCACGTCGTTGAGCAGGCTGAGCGCCTGGAGCGGCGTGTTCGACTTGTCGCGGCGGACGATGCAGATGTCGCCGGTGGGGGCGTCGAAGGTGTTGGCGAAGGCGAAGGGCGCGGTGCGCTTGGCGAAGGTGTAGAGGCTGCGGCGGTAGCGGTCCTCGCCAGTGCTGGCGGTCCAGGTGAAAGCCCCGTAGGTTCCTTCGCTGGTGATACTGGCGGGCTGCGGTGGGAATACGCTGCGTCCGTACATTTTCTCCGAAAGCAGGCCGGCGGCGCGCAGGGCGGCATCGCGGATCTCCTCGGCATCGAGCCGCAGCCGCGGGCCTCGCCAGAGCAGGCGGTTCGCGCCGTCCTTTTCCTCGCCGGCGGCGGTCGATCGGCTGGATTGCTTGTAAGCCGCGCTGGTGACGATCAGGCGGTGGAGTTTCTTGTTCGACCAGCCGTCGTCCATGAAGCGGATGGCCAGCCAATCGAGCAGTTCGGGGTGCGAGGGTAGATCGCTCTGAAGGCCGAAGTCTTCCTGGGTCTTGACGATGCCGGTGCCGAAGAAGGTGGCCCAGGTGCGGTTGACCACGACGCGGGCGGTCAGCGGATGGTCGCGGCTGACCAGCCAGCGGGCGAAGCCGAGGCGGTTCTTCGGTGCGCCGGCGGGGAAGGGATTGAGGATCGCGGGCGTGCCGGCTTCGACGGTTTCTTTCGGCTGGGTCCACTCGCCGCGGTGATGGAGGTGGGTGACGCGCGGGTTTTCCGGCGGGCGCTCGTGGAGGACCAGGGTGGTAAGGCCGGGCGCGGGGTTGCGGAGGCTTGCGATCTCGGCGCGACGGGCCGCGAGTGGCGGGGCGGTGAGGAGGAATTCGTTGCGCAGCGTCTGGAGTTCCGCGGCGGTGGGGTCGGGTCGGTGAAGCAGGCGCTGGGCTGCGGCGGAGAGCGGGCTGGCGACGGGCTCGCCGGTGGCGGTGGTGAAGGAGATGCGGAACTTGCCGAGCGAGCACGCGTAGTGGCGGCCGAACATCATGGTGAGCTTGAGGTCGGTGGCGGTGAGCGGTTGCTCCAAACGGAACACCGCTTCATGCGCACGGCCCTGGCCTTCGGCGCAGCTCCAGCCGGTTTCGGGATTGCCGTCGATGGCGAGTGACGCCTCGGCATACGGGCCGAAGTTGTTCTTCGCATAGCTGTGGCTGGCGCTGGCGATCTTGACCGGCCGGCCACCGGCGCTGAGCTGGAATTCACCGAGCAGGAAGTCGCCTTTCGGTCCTTCGTAATAGGCCATGCCGGGGCCGCGGGCGGGCAGGCGCGGGTCGGGCAGGGCTTCGAGGCGGATGGCGGTGATGGCCGTGGGAAGCTGGTTGAATTCGAGCTGATAGGTGTCGGCTTTCGTGATGTCGCCGGAGACGAAGACGGTGGCGTCCGGCTGGAGGGTGAGCAGCGGGAGGTTCGAGCTGGCTTTGGCCGGAGCGGCGGGCTGCCAGGCGGCGGTGCGGGTGCGTTCGCGGGTCAGCCATTCGTCGAAGGCTTTCACGAGCAGCTCCTGGCGGCGTGCCTCGCGGTCGGGGATCGGGGCGGTGTCGGCGCCGAAGCTCAGCCTCAGCCGGCCGATGGTGTGGTGCGAGCCGTGGGCCTGGCGGACGATCACGGTGACGTTGTCGGCGGCGTCGAGCGGGGTTTCGAAGTCGAAGGTGGCGGACTTGTCGCTGTGGAGGTCCGGGCCGCCGGTGTCGACCGCCCAGCCGGTGCCGGGCTTGCCGTCGATGGCCTGGTCGACCGTGTAGTTCGGCTGCTGCGCGGCGGCGGCGGGGCGGACGAGTTTGACCGGCTTGCCGGCGACGAGGAGCTCCAGTTCGCTGAGGACGAAGTTGCCGTTCGGCGCGCGGCCGGGGCCTTTGCCGGGCAGCGAATCATCGGCCAGGGCCTCGACCCGGAGCCGGGTGAAGCGGCCTTTCAAATCGGCGAACTGGACGGTGGCGGCGCTGGTCTCCGGGCCCGGTGCGGGGAACAGCAGCGAGCGGTCGTCGAGGGGGCGGACGGCTTCGGCGGGCTCCGCGGTCACGGCGGCGACCGGCGTGGTCCAGGCGACCGGGCCCTCGTCGACCGGCCATTGCTGCGGGAGATCAGCGAGGAGTTTTTCGGCCCGCGCCATGCGCTCGGCGGCCTGACGCTCCTGGTTGGCGTCGGGCAGCTCCAGCTCGGGTTCGTCGGCATTGTTGAGGAATGCCATGATCGAGAAATACTCGGTGTGCAGGATCGGGTCGTACTTGTGGGTGTGGCACTGGCAGCACTGCAAGGTCAGGCCGAGCCAGGTCGCACCGGTGGTGGCGACGCGGTCGGTCATCGCGTGGTAGCGGAACTCGAGGGGATCGATGCCGCCTTCCTCGTTGACCATCGTGTTGCGGTGGAAACCGGTGGCGATGAGCTGGTCGGTGGTCGCGCCGGGCAGGAGGTCGCCGGCGAGCTGCTCGACGGTGAATTGATCGAAGGGCATGTCGGCGTTCAGCGCCTTGATCACCCAATCACGGTACGGCCAGATGGTGCGCGGGCGGTCTTTCTCGTAGCCGTTGGTGTCGGAGTAGCGGGCAAGATCGAGCCACTTGCGCGCCCAGCGTTCGCCATAGCGGGGCGAGGCGAGCAGGCGGTCGACGGCTTTTTCGTAAGCATCCGGCGCGGGATCGGCGAGGCAGGCCGCGAGTTCCTCGGGCGAGGGCGGCAGACCTGTCAGGTCGAAGCTGACACGGCGCAGCAAGGCGGACTTGTCGGCTTCCGGCGATGGCTCGAGACCGGCTGACGCCAGCTTGGCGCGGATGAAGGCATCGACCGGATGCGCCGCGCCGGGCGGAACCGCTGGCAGGACGGGCGCTTGGAAAGCCCAGTGCTTCTCGTATTTCGCGCCGGCGGCGATCCACTGCTCCAGCACGCCGATTTGTTCTGCGGAAAGCACCTTCTTCATCGAGGGTGGCGGCATCACCTCGTCCGGATCGGTGGTGTGGAGGCGTTTGAGCAACTCGCTTTCGGCCGGCTTGCCCGGGACGACCGCCGGCGCGCCAGACTCACCGCCAAGGAGCGCGGCCGCGCGGTCGTCGAGCCGGAGTTCGCCCTTGCGGGCTTCCTCGTCGGGCCCGTGGCACTTGAAGCAGTTGTCGGAGAGGATCGGCCGGACGTCGCGGCTGAAGGAAGGCACCTCCCCGGACGAGGTGGCCGCGATGCCAAACCAGACGGCAAAAACGTGCTTCAAGGTGGATCTGGACATCATCTGCACCGGAAACGTTACTTGCGCCTGTGAACTTTCGCAGCAACCGATAGGGAGGCCGGCGGAAACCCGTAGGTGCGCGCTCCGCTCTCGATCGTCGATCATCCCGAATAAAGCCATTCACCCCAATTCATGAAACGTTTCATTTTTACGGCCGGTCTGGCCTGTTCCCTCGGCATCGCCTTTTCACCTCTCCCGCTCGATGCCGCCCCGCAGTGGATCTGGACTGCCAAGCCGGCCAAGGACGGCGAGAAGGCGACCTTCCGCAAGACCTTCACGGTCGCCGGCCCGGTCAAATCCGCGACGCTCCAGTTCACCTGTGACAACGGCGCCACCGCCTATCTCAACGGCACCAAGATCGCGAACAATGCGGACTGGAACAAGCCCACCAAGGCGGATCTTCGGAACCTTTTGAAGGCCGGGGAGAACGAGCTCCGCTTCGAGGCGACAAATCAGGACGGAGCGGGAGGCTTCGTCGCGACCCTCGAGATCGTCGCGAAAGGCGGCAAGAAAACCCTCGTCGAATCCGGCCCCGATTGGTCCGCCGCCCCCGGCGGCAGCGCGGATTTCAAACCCGCCGTGACGATCGCGGCCTACGGTGCCGAGCCCTGGGGTAAAGCACTGGCGGGCGGCGGCGGCGGTGGTGGCGGCGGTGAGGCTGTGCCTGAGTCGGCCGACATCCAGCTCGCCCCGGGTTTTGCGGTCGAGCTGCTCTACACGGTGCCAAAAGAAGTCCAGGGTTCCTGGGTGGCGATCACCGAGGACCCCAAGGGCCGCCTGATCACCGCCGATCAATACGGTGCGCTCTACCGCGTCACCCTGCCCGCAACCGGGTCCAAGGAGGCCCCGAAGGTCGAGCCGCTGGCCATGCCGGACGGCAAGCCGGAAGGCGGCGCTCATGGACTGCTCTTCGCGTTCGATAGCCTTTACGTGATGGTCAACGAGAAGCAGTCCAAGGGCCTGTGGCGGGTCACGGACAGCAATGGCGACGATCAGTTCGACAAGGCCGAGTTCATCGCCAAATGCGACGGCGGTGGCGAGCACGGCACCCACGGCCTTGCTTTGAGCCCGGATGGCAAGTCGATCTACTTCGCCAACGGCAACCACACCAAGCTTCCGGACAAACTCGCCCACGCCCGCCCGGTCGCGATCGGCGAGGACCACCTGATCACCCGCCTGTGGGACGCGAACGGCCACGCCCGCGGCATCCTTGCCCCCGGCGGCTATGTTTGCAAAACCGACCCGGAAGGAAAGCGGGTCGAGTTCATCGCGGGCGGCTTCCGCAACCAGTATGACATCGCCTTCAATGCGAATGGCGAGCTCTTCACCTACGACTCCGACATGGAGTGGGACCTCGGGTCGCCTTGGTACATGCCGACCCGCATCAACCACATCGTCAGCTCCGGCGACTACGGCTGGCGATCCGGTGCCGGCCGCTGGCCGGAGTACTACGCGGACTCGCTGCCCGGAACGGTCGACATCGGCCCCGGCTCGCCGACCGGCACGGTTTTCGGCACCGGGGCGAAGTTCCCTGCGAAGTATCAGAACGCGTTGTTCGCGCTCGACTGGACCTACGGCACCATGTGGGCGGTCCACCTCAAGCCGGACGGCGCGACATTCAAGGCCGAAAAGGAAGAGTTCGTGGCCGGCAAGCCGATGCCCTTCACCGATGCGATCATCCGCCGGGCAGACGGCGCGATGTATTTCACCACCGGTGGCCGCCGCAGTCAGTCCGCACTCTACCGCGTGACCTACACCGGCACGGAAAGCACCGCGCCCGCCACACTGCCCGCCCCGACTGCGGAGACCAAGCTGCGCCACAATCTGGAAACCCTGCACCTCGAAGGCACCGGCCCCGATGCCGTTGCCAAGGCCTGGCCCTCGCTTTCCCACGCGGACCGCTACGTCCGCTTTGCCGCCCGCGCGGCGATCGAGCGCCAGCCCGCCGGCTCATGGGCCGACAAGGCACTGGCCGAAAGCAACCCGCAGGCCGCGATCGAGGCCCTGATCGCGCTCGCCCGCGTCGGTGACAAGTCGCTCCAGCCGAAGCTCTTCGTCGCGCTCGGCAAGCTCGACTTCGCCAAGCTCCCGAAGGAACTCCAGCTCCCCTACCTCCGGGCCTGGCAGCTCGTCTTCACCCGGATGGGCAAGCCCGCAACGGACGTCTGTGGCAAGATCGCCGAACGCCTCGACCCGCTGTTCCCGACCGCCGATCCGCTGGCCAACCGCGAGCTGGTCTCGCTGCTGTCCTACCTCGGCTCCACCAGCATCGTGGCCAAGACCGTGCCGCTGCTCGACACCGCCAAGGACGCCGACATCACCGTCGCCAGCGAGGCCGTGCTGTCCCGCAACGACCGCTACGCCAGCGCGGTCGACGGGATGCATGACAGCCATCCGAACCGCCAGGCCATCGCCTACGCCTACGCCCTGCGCGAGGCCAAGGCCGGCTGGACCCCGGAGTTGCGCAAGACCTTCTTCGGCTGGTTCCCCCGCACCTCCAAGTGGAGCGGCGGCAACAGCTTCAAGGGCTTCCTGACCAACATCCGCAAGGAGGCGCTCGCCAATTGCGTGACCGACGAGGCCGAACGCGCCGCGCTCGACACCCTTTCGACCCAGGCCCCGCCCGCCCCGCCGGTCAACATGGTGATGCCGAAGGGCCCCGGGAAAGATTACAGCGTCGATGACATCGTCGCCCTCGCCGGCGACGGCTTGAAAGGCCGCAACTTCGAGCAGGGCAAGGCGATGTTCACCTCGCAGCTCTGCATCAACTGCCACCACTTCCTCGGTGAAGGCGGCAACAGCGGCCCCGACATCACCGGTGCAGGCAACCGCTACACCCTGAGCGATCTCGCGGAGAACATCGTCGAGCCGTCCAAGGTCATCAGCGACCAGTATCCGACCGAGCAGCTCACGCTCAAGGACGGATCGGTCGTGGTCGGCCGCGTGGTGGTCGAGGAAAACGGCAAGATGTTCGTCATGACCAGCGCCCTCGCCCCGGATGCCTTGAGCGCGGTGGATTCCGACAACGTGAAATCTCGCCAGCCCTTCAACGTCTCGATGATGCCGCCCGGGTTGCTTAACTCGCTGAACAAGGACGAGTTGCTCGACCTCTTCGCCTACATGCTCTCGGGCGGCAACCCGAAGGATCCGAGGTTTTGAACCTGGTCGAATAGGCACGGATTTCCAGTGCGCACGCGATTTTTCGGAATCGCGTGCGTTTTTTTGAATCCGATTTCGGAGCCGGTGCGAACTCCTCGGTGAACCATCTATCCCACCATGGCCCGCGACTCTGACAATAGCCTCGATCTCTATCTGCGGGAAATTTCCCGGACACCCCTGCTCACCATCGCCGAGGAGTGCGACCTCGCCGAGCGGATCAAAATGGGCGACGAGGAAGCCCGCTCCCACCTGATCCGCGCCAACCTCCGCCTTGTGGTGAAAATCGCCCGCGACTATTCGGGTTACGGCGTCTCCCTGAACGACCTCATTTCCGAGGGGAACATCGGCCTGATGCAAGCGGTGGAACGCTTCGACCCCGAAAAGGGCGGCAAGTTTTCAACCTACGGTGCCTGGTGGATCAAGCAGTCCGTCAAGCGCGCCCTCGCCAACCAGAGCAAGACGATCCGCCTGCCCGTCCACATGGTCGATAAGATCGCCCGGATGCGCCGGATCGCCTCGATGCTTGCCGAAGCGCTCGGCCGCGAACCGACCGACGAGGAGATCGCCGCCGAGCTCGGCTTGCCACGGCAAAAAATCGCGATGCTCAAGCAAAGCGCCCAGCGGCAGAGTTCGCTCGACGCTCCGGTCGGCGAAGGCGAAGTGAAGCTGCAAGGCGACATCATCACCGACGAATCCGCACCGGATCCGCTTGAAGCGCTGACCGACAAAAATCTCCGCGAGCAGATTGGCGACCTCCTTCATGTGCTCAACGAGCGGGAGCGCAAGATCATCGACGATCGCTTCGGTCTCAACGGCCTCAAGCCGATGCTCCTCGAAGATGTCGGCCGCGAGTTCGGCGTGTCCCGCGAGCGGATCCGTCAGCTTCAGAACGTCGCTCTCGCCAAGATGCGCAAGGCCCTGATGAAAAAGGACAAGCCGGCTGCCCATCTGTCCGATCTGGCCGAGGCCTGAAGCGGTTCACGGCGCACTGCCGTCCAGCGAGCGGGTCACCACGCGAATAAATCCGCGAACAGCGGGTGCCGGGGCTTCCACCCGCACCCGCTTTTTGCCGCCCGGGCACAGCGTCTCCTCCACGTCCCCCGTCCACGGTCCGCCACCGGTTTTTGCCGCGACGGCCGTCCAGTGGACCAGGTCGGCGGATTCCTGAATCCGGAATGCCAGCGCGGGAGCTGGGTCATGCCGCTCAAACTCGAGGCGTATGTTTCCGCCGGCCCGCCCGACCTGTTGGGTCGCGGCCAGAAGGCCGCGTGCCTTCATCACTTCGAGCCGGGCCATCGCTTCGAGGAAGTAGTAATCGCCGTAGATCAGAGACCGGTTGTTGTCGGTCCACCGCGCATTGCCTTCCTTGAGAATGCCCGGATTTCCGGTGTCACCCGCCGCGCAGAGATAATCGGACGCGCTCCCCGCATCCGTGCCGTCGTAGGCAATCAGGCATTTCAGGATATCCGCCGCCGCCCCGAGGTAGCGCGCGCGGTCGGCGGACTCCGACGCGAAACCGGCCAGGTGTTCTTGCGCTCGACCTCGCCGATCTCCGACCCGGTTTCGATCAGTCGGTCGAGCGCGGCAAGGTTCCCGCGGAGGGTGACGGCGGAATCGGTCTCCGGCAGGTGATCGAGGATGCCGACCGGACCCTGCCAGCCGCTCTTCACCACATGGCGCAGCATCTCCAGCTCGCGGGTGCCGTCGCCGGGCGGAAGGATCTTTTTCCCGAGGGCTTCGCCGTTGTCGACCATGCCATTGAGGTTCAGCGCGAACAGGTGCGGCTTCATCGCGTCGAAGAGCTGCGGGAACTTCTGAATGTGGGCGTGCCCGTGGTGGAAATTGTAAACGATGCCCACATTCGGCATCGCCAGTTCACGGATGATCGCGAGCTGGTTCTCCGGTTCGCCGAACCAGCCGCCGTGGTTGTAGAGCGCCAGCTTGCAGCCGAGCGCCTTCGCCTCGATCGCGAGCGGCCGCAGTTGATCGGCGGCCGCTTTCACCTTCGCCGCCTGGTCCGCCCCGGCGGGTTCGCCGATCATCACCCACCACTGCGGATGGATGTCGTGGCGGCGGATCACCTCGATGATCTTCCGCGCGTTGGCATCGAGCGCGCCGGGCATCCACCACGCGGTCAGCTCGATCCCATTGCGCTTCATCGCCACCACTTCGGCGTCGAAGCTCGCCACGTGTTCGTCGCGCCAGTCGTAGGCCAGCCGGGAAAGCCCGAGCTCCTTCAGCATCGCCGCCCGCTCTTCAGGACCGCGCTTCTTCGCGTCGAAGGGCACGATGCACCACGCCACCAAATTGTCGCGTTCGAGCAGCGTCGTGTCGGCGGAAAGGGGCAAGGCCGCGGCGATCCACAGCGTGAGCATCTGTCGGAGCATCCGTCGCTAACGGGGCCGCGCCCGGACTTCTTGCTCCCCACCGGGTGCGCGGAGGCTCCGCCCCGCAGAACGGTCCCCATCAAGCTGTCTACCCTTCCATCTCGGAACAAGGCCCGGCCGCCGTCCATGCGCTCCTGGAGTCAGCCTCCTCGCCCCCTTCCAAGGGACCCAAGCCCTCCGAATTTACCGGGGGTTTACAGCACCTCCGGTAAAGCTCTGGCAGGATGGCCCCATGCCGTTCGCCGCACGATCCGTCCTAAAGTCCGCCGCCTGGCTGGGCTTCCTCGCCGGGTGCGTGCTTATCCTCGGCAATACTTACCTCGACTTCCGCCCCGGCGGCGAGGGCGTCTTCATCGAGCAGAAGGGCGAGGCCGGCCGCCAGCCCTTGTGGTTGCTATGTCACTCCCACATCATCTCCAGCAAGGTCACGCCCTGCCGCGCGAGCGTCACCATCACGGCGGAAAGATTTTCCTCCTCAATGAAGCGCGCCTGCTCGTCGACCGGTGCCAGCTTGCACGCCTGCTCCTGCTCCGCGGTCGGCTGTTGCGGCGAACCCATCGCCAGCCACGCGGTGAAAGAGTTCGAATGCGTCTCGTCGACCAGGTGGCGCGTGACTTTCGGCACGCCCTTCGGCGCGCCTAACAGATCGATGCGCACCTCGGCGTCGGGGCCGCGGACATCGTCGTCGTGGTAGTGCCAGACCAGCACGGTGAGCTTCTTGCCGTTCATCGCCGCCATGGCGGAGACGTCCGGCTTGCCGCGGACTCCGGAGCGCAGGAGGTCGGGCAGGGACACGGCGGCATCACTGCTCACCGGAAGCCGCTGGCCGTCCATCTTCGAGAACATCCGGAAGACGTTGAGTACCGGCTTGTCGATACCGTTGGTCGCCAGCGAGCGGAAGCCGGCGAAGTATGGCTGGTCCTCGGTATAGACATTGGTCGAGCCCCACTTCAGCGCCGGCGTGCCGTCGCCGGTGACCAGCAGGCTATGGGTGCGGAAAAAGACCTCCTTCGGTTTCAGCGAGCCGAGGTGGCCTAGCAGCTCGTCGCCGTGCTTCATCGTCGCGTAGTTCGGCTCGTCCGCGCCGAAGAAGCGCCAGATCGGCTTGAGCTCGGCACCGGGGCGGTCGAGATCGACACGGCGATTTCGAGGAAATGAAAGCCTTGGGGGCGAATGTCGTTCGCATCCATCTCCAGCTCGGCAAGGTCATGAACACGCCCGACCAGCCGGATCCGAAAACTTTGGCACGCCTCGTTCAGTTGCTCGACCCCGCGGGCGAGAAGGGCCTCTATCTCGATCTCACCGGTCTCGGCTGCTACCATGCGAAGGACGTCCCGGCCTGGTACGACGCCCTCCCCGAAGAAAAGCGCTGGGCCGTGCAAGCCCGCTTCTGGAAGGCGGTG
>NEUO01000182.1 GCA_002304315.1 Verrucomicrobiia bacterium Tous-C4TDCM | reverse complement strand
CCGTCGTCCCAGCGCCGCAGCTCGGTGACGGGGGCCTTGTTCACCCGCGACCAACGGCAAGTGTAGTAGTTCCCGCCGGGCGACATTTCGAAGGCATCGTGGGTGCCGTCCGACTCGGTGAGCGGCACCAGCTTGCCGGTATCGAGCGAGACCCGGGCGTAGTGGATGAAGTAGGGGTCCTGCTTCTTGTAGCAGCCGGAGATTTGCAGCAGCACCTCGCGCTTCGCCTCGTCGACCTTGACCACATCGCGGACGACCCATTCGCCCTGGGTGAGCTGGCGCTTCACTTTGCCGTCGCGGCCGTCGAGCAGGTAGAGGTGCTTCCAGCCGTCGCGCTCGGAGATCCACAGGATTTCCTCGCCGTCGTTCAGGTCCTGGCGGAAGGAGTAGCCGTAGACGAACACGAAGGTGTCGCTCTCCTCGCGGACCAGCGCCCGCTGCGTGCGAGCCGCGCTGTCGATCTCGATGACGTTGTACTTGCCGAAGCCGCGCTCGATGTATTCGAAGGTCAGCCGCTTCGAATCGCCGCGCCAGGCGAGCTTGTTGCATTCGAACGGATCCGCGATGAGGTCCGGATCGGCGGGAATCGGTTCACCGGTGCCGGTGAAAAAGACCCACGGCGCGCGGGTATCGATCGCGTCGCCCGGCTTCGGGTAGCGCTGGTTGAAATACTTCGGCTGGAGCTGGTCCTTCGGCGCGGACTCGATGTAGTGCACGATCCTTTCCTCCACGTCCTTCGTCTTCCACATCGCGAAGCGCGAGGAGTCCGGTGCCCACGCCGGCTCGCCGCCGAAGCTGCCCGCGCCATCGCCCTTCGCGAGTTCGCGCTCCTTCTGGTCCTTGGTGTCTTTCAAGATCACCGCACCTTCGCGCAGCACGACCTCCCAGCGGTTATCGGGGGATTTCCACGAAACGTGCTGACGAGGGCCATCGGGTCGGCGGTCACGTCGCCGCCGGTCGTCCGGGCGCGGCGCGGGGGCCGGGGGTTCGGCCTCGGTCAGCTTCCCGTTCTCCGCTTTTCGCCAACCTTCCCCGGTCTTGAGATGGACCCCGCCCTTTTCTCCGGCCCGGAATTCCTGGAAGCCGGGGATCCCCTCGACCGCCGCCAGTGTCGGGCCGCGGGCGGGATCGATCTTCATCAGCCGCTTTCCCTCCGCCGTGTCGATACCGAACAGCAGCAGCGAATCATCCGGTGCCCACGACAGCTTCGGCGCCTCGTTGAGCACCGGGGTCCGGGCCACGCCGAACCAGCGGCCGGTCAGCTTTTCAAATGACTGGAGATTCCCGTGATCCGCGCGGGCGGTCAGCAGGGTGAGGCAGGCAAGGAGGACTGGACGGGGATTCATGGGCAATCTAGAAGGCGAGAACGATGGACGCGGTTGTATCCCTTCATGAACTCCGGATCTTGTCCGTGAAGTGGCTGAAACTCCAGCGACGGATCACGAAATGGCCGGTTCCGCCGGGGTTATCGGGCGGGCTGGAACTAGCGGAAGCCTCGTGGCCGGGTGGGAGGGGGCTGGCATCGGGGACCAATCGATTCATTCACAATGTCCACACACCGCCCGGGAAATCGGATCGCTCACGAAATTCCCTGTTGCCGGTCCATTTGCTTGCGGGTAGGAGTCCCACTGTAGATGAACTCGATTATCCTAAAAACCCTAGTCGCGGCGTCGCTCGTGGCCGCCGCCCAAGCCCAGGTGCATGTCCTCGGTGCCGTATGGAAAGAACGGGGCCTCAGCGCCCCGGCCGGCACGATCGTCCTGAATCCGGGGACCATCGCCGCCACCCGCGGCTACATGATTTTCGACCCTAGCATTCTGACCGCCGCGCCCGGACCCGGCACGCTGATCCAATATCGCGATGCCCGCTCCGGCGGTGTGATCCAGCGCACTTACACGATCAACAGCGGCTTCCGCGCGTTCAGCGGCGACATTATCGCCGGTGACTCCGGCGGCCGACGGATCTACGGCCAAATCCACGCGCCGATGACCCTCGCCAATGTGCCCAATGCCACGCTGCCTTACTCCGGCAGTGCCTTGCCGACCGGCTACCCCAGCAAACTCCGCTTTGACGACACGGTCTTCCAGGTCGGCACCGCCACGCCGCTCACGGGACCGCGGGTCGTCGATCTGGGTGCCACCCTCGCCCGCTCCGTGATCAGCGGCAGCGCTACCAGTGTCGATGTCGAGGCCACGACGATCGCCGGAGCCACGGCGGAACTCACTGACCGCTTGGAAAAGGCCGGCTTCAGCCGCGCCGCCGTCGTGCCGGTGATCACGACCGGTCTTCCCGCCACGATCGCGCTCCAGGACGGCCAGTCCCAAGTGTTGAGCGTGACCGTTGGAGCGGACGCCTTCCCTGCCCCGATCTACAAGTGGTTCCGCAACGACGTCCAGGTTTCCACCGCCCCGACCTTCACGGTCACGGGAGCCGACGTGGCGACCGGACCCGGGACCTACCGGGTGGAGGTCAGCAGCTCGGCGGGAACCGCCACCAGCACCACCACGGTGACCTCGGTCGCCTACACGTTCGCGACGAACCTCCCGCCCACCCTCTCAATCCAAGGTGCCAGTTCCGCGGTCCTCAGCGTCGTGCTCAGCCCCGAGCCGATCCCCGCGCCGATCCCTCAACCGACCTACCAGTGGTTTAAAAACAACGTCGCGATCACTGCGGCGAACGGCGGCACCACGGCCACCCTGCTCATCATCGGGGGTGAAGCCATCACCGGAGCGGGCACTTACCGGGTCCAAGTCACCAACGGCTCGGGCGTCGTCTCGGTCAGCGGCAACAGCGTGGTCTCCGTGCCTGCTGCGGGCACTGCCTTCGTCTTCACCACGAACACGCCGCGCACCGCCAAGCCGCTCTTCACCACCACCGTGAACCTCTCGCCGGTTGTCAACACCGCCGCCGTGCCAAGCTCCGTCTCCGCCACCCGCCAGTGGTTCAAGGCCCCGCTCGACAATCCGACCGCCTTCGCGCCCATCCCTGCGGGCGACGGTGGCACCACCCTCATCTTGGCCGTCAGCGGTGACAATGCCAACGTCAAGGGCCCCGGGGTTTACCGCCTCGTGGTAACCAGCACCGTGGCACCGATCACCACCATCACCTCGATCGATACCGTGGTCACCACGGGTCCCTGAGTTGACGGACATTCCTCGCGAATCCAACCCATCCCGCCAAGCGTCGCCGCTTGGCGGGATTTTTGTCCCATGAAATACTCTCGTCCAGTGATCACCGGGTCGGTCCTGACCGTGGCGGCCCTCGTTCTGCTGCTCGTCTCCAAAGCAGGCCGGGATCGCGCTGGCGAAAGCGGATCATCGGACCCGGCTTCCATCCCGACCGGTGCCAACGCGAGCGCCCTGCCTCCGAAAGACGCCGGGTATTCCCGTGCGGAACGGACGAAGGGGCCGTCTGAATCCCCGGACGCCAAGTCCTTGAAACTTCTCTGGGCCCGCGGCCGCAGCCAGGAACTGCTGGTTGCCCTCGACCAGTTGTCGCAGCGCGCCGATGCCGATGACTGGCGTTCGGTCGCCGATGTGTTGGTGGACCAGGCATCCCAGGACGGTCGCCACGAAATCGCCGGATACCTGCTTGCCACCGGCCACGGAGCCCCGAACGGAATCCGGCTGGCCATCTACGCGGCCGCCTTGGAAAACCCCGACGAAGGGGTCCAGGCCAGTGCGAAACTCGAACTGCTCAACCTCACCGGCCAGGAATTCAGCTCCCGTGCCGATGCCGACGCGTGGATCGCCTCGAATTCCGAGGCCTCCCGCGACGAAGAGGAGATGCTCGAAGAGTGATTTCCCGCGCCACCCGAAGTCCGTTCAATAGGTCGGCAGCGATTCCTGCTGCTGCTGGTCCCCACCGTCCCAGGTGCGGCCGTGCGCCTTGTTTTCCAGCCCGGTTCCGAGCTGGCGCATGTCCCGGCCGAAGCCGATGGCGGTGTTGCAAGAGCTGAGGGAAACGACGGCGGCCAGCGCCAGGAAAGCAGACAGCTTCTTCATGGGGAAACGTGTTACCGCAATTTTCCCGGGATGCAATCGTCTAATTTCCCTTAAGCACTTTCCGGAGGTTCACAATCTCCTCCCGGATCTCGAAAATCGAATCCCGCAGTGCCTCGAGGGCTCGCGAATGATCGCCGTCATCGGCCACCCCGATCAATTCCGAACACGCCGACAAGGCGTCGTTCTGCCAACCCAGACAGCGCTTCAGCATGGCCAGCACATAACCGGTCTCCCGCTCGTAGTCGCCGTTGAGCGCGCCGGCGAGCTTCCCCGCCACCTGCATCAGCGCTCCGTTGAGCGCCGCCGCCGCCGGATGCTCGCCTCCAGCGCGGGTCAGGTCGATCCCCCGGAGCACCACCTCGTGGGCCTTGGACTGCAAAGGGTGCTGGCGGAACTGCGCCTCATCGACCTCCCAGTCCTCGTCCTCGCCATCATTGAGCTGCCACGGGGTTTCGGCCGATTCGGGAGCCTCGCTTTCCTCCGCAAGCGCCTCTAACAGACCATCCCAGCCCATCGCGAAGGCCTCTTTCCGCTCCGCATCGGGATCATCGAGATATTTCTCCAGCACCTCCTGATACGCATCCGCCAGCCGGTCGGATTCCTTCAGCCGCTCCTCCCACTGGAACTCGTCCTCCTCCTCGCCGCTATCGATCCGCCGGTCACCGGCCGGCTCGATCCGCCGGACCAGCGCATTCATGAAATCCCGCATCGCGTGCATGTTGGCGAGCTTCTGGGCCTCCTCCGCGTCCTCGTCCATCTCCCAGACCCGCTCGGACAGCTCCAGCTCGAAGTCGCAGGTCTCGATGACCACCCGCCCGTTACTCTCGCTGAACCATTCGAGATAGAGCGTGTTCTTCCAGCAAAACGGGACGTCCTGACCGGCGGCACACATCGCGGTGAACTCGTCGTCGGAAACCAGCGGCACCTTGTTCTTCCGCGAAGCCGTCATGTCCCCCACCACCCCGCGCTGCATCGGTGCGAGGTCGGCACCGGTCTGCTGCTTCGGGAGCGGATTGCGGAAAATCAGCCGCGTCCCGGCCAAGTCGCGCCAGCAATCACCATTCAGCTCAAGGACCAGCGGCTGCTCGCGACCAAGCACCCACAAGCGGCCGGAGGTCTTGCCCTCGACCGTGTTGTCGATCTCGCCACGAATCACGGCCTCGTCGATTCTCCAAGCCACTTCCCGGACTTTCAGACCTCCGGCCCCATCCCGTCAATCCCCTTGGCGCTCGGGAAAGTTTAACTTCTTGAAGCATTTAGGGTCTCGGCTAACCTCCGCCCGCAATCCCATGCTAGCTACCTTCTTCAGCGACGCCCTTTTCGTCACGTTTCTCGTTATCGTGGTCCTCCTGATCTTCAATTTGATGATCTTCGTCCACGAACTCGGCCACTTCTGGGCCGCGAAATGGCGCGGACTCAAGATCGACCGTTTCCAAATCTGGTTCGGAAAGCCAATCTGGAGCAAGACCATCAACGGCGTGCAATACGGCCTCGGCTGGATCCCCGCCGGCGGCTTCGTCGCCCTGCCCCAGATGGCTCCGATGGAAGCGATCGAAGGCGGAAACCTCGACCGCGAGCAACTCCCGCCGATCACCCCGCTCGACAAGATCATCGTCGCCTTCGCCGGTCCGCTGTTCTCCTTCCTGCTCGCGCTGACCGCGGCGATCGGCGTGGCCACCTTCGGCAAGCCGGCCGACATCATGCCGACCACCTCCGTCGGCTGGGTCGAGCCAGGCAGCCCGAGCGAGAAGGCTGGCTTCCAGCGCGGCGACAAGATCACCGCCATCAACGGAGTCCCGGTCAGCGTCTGGGACGGCACGCTGGACAGCATCCAACTCAACATCGTCACCAGCCGGGGCCAGCAGATCGATTTCACCGTGGACCGCCCGGGCGAAGGCAGCAAAACGCTCCGCTCCGAATTCAAGATCCCCGAAACCAAGTGGTGGCAGCGCCGCGCGGTCCGCCAAGTGGGGATCGAACCGATGAGCAAGGGACCTGTCATCATCGGCGGATTCATCGGCAAAAATGCTCCCGCCGAGCGCTCAGGACTCAAGGCCGGCGACATCGTGACATCGCTCAACGGCGAAGAAATCTACTCCCGCAGCCAAATGCTCCACGGCGTCAAAGCAGCCGGGGTGAAGCCGCTGGAGATCGGTTACAAGCGGGACGGCCAGCCGGGCACGGTGACGGTCACTCCGGTTTTCCCGATTACACCCGTGGAAGATCCGCCGCGGGCGATGCTCGGGACCTTCTTCACCCAGGAGTTCGAGGAAAACCGGGAGATCATCAAGCCAGCCATCGGCAAGCAGATCAAGGACACCGCGAAGATGATGTGGATCACGATCACCAGCGTGGTCTCGCCCGACTCCAGCATCGGAATTCAGCACCTCAGCGGACCGGTCGGTATTGGCAAGCTGCAGTACTTTCAGCTCCAGATGGACTACCCGATCCTGCGGATCATGAGTTTCCTGGTGCTGCTCAATATCAACTTGGCGATCCTCAACATGCTGCCCTTCCCGGTGCTCGACGGCGGCCACATCGTCCTTGCGACCATGGAATGGATCGCCAAGCGTCCGGTGCGGGTGAAGCTGCTGGAAGTCATCCAAATGGGCTTCGTGTTCCTGCTATTCGGGATCATGCTCTATGTCAGCTCGAAGGATATCTTCGACGACTTCGGCCACGGCGGCGGCAGCGACAAGCCGCCGGAATACGTGTTCCCTGAGAACTGAGCGGAGCTCCTTGGACTGCGGCAGCCCGCTGCCGCTCTGTTGCCACAGCCTGCTGTGGAGTCAATCACTCGCCAGCAGGCTGGCGGAGGGAAAGCGGCAGCAGGCTCTGCCGCACTCCTAAGTCCCCGCCTGCCGCACCGCCTCGTAAACCGTGATCGCGACCGCCGTCGCCAGGTTCAAACTCCGCGTCCCGCCTTCGACCATCGGGATCCGAATCGCCCGCTCGCCCGCCTCGCGGACCATCGCTTCCGGCAGGCCTTTCGTCTCGCAGCCGAAGACCAGGTAGTCGCCGTCCTTGAAGCCCGCATCCCAGTGCGCGGTCGCCGCCTTGGTGCTCAGCAACCAGAAACGCGCCGCCGGATCGGCCGCCGCTTGCAGCTCGGCGAAGCTGTCCCACATCCGCAAATCGACATCCTGCCAGTAGTCGAGCCCGGCCCGCTTGACCTGCTTGTCATCCAGCGAGAAGCCCAGCGGCCGCACCAGATGCAGCCGCGCCCCGGTGGCGAGTGCCAGCCGGCCGGCCGATCCCGTATTGTGCGGGATCTCGGGGTGGACGAGGACGAGGTGGAACATGGGTCCAAGAGACTCCGAATCGGCCCTTACTACAATCCTACGTCCCGGATTCCCGGACCTTGCCCCTCGGGTTCGGCGGCAATCCGCTCGGTGGCACTCTTGGTTTCGGCTCGGAATCTCAGGGCGCGGAGCCTCCCAGCAACAACGAAATCACCTCCTGAACCTCGCCGCGAGCCGCCGCGACCGTATGATTCCACATCAACACCAGTTCGAACTCTAGGTCCCGAAACTCATCGATCTTGGTAACCTTGAGCCCTGCTTGAATCGCGGCCCTCTTCGCGACTCCAGGCAGGATGCCGATCATCCTACCTTCCGCACACACTTCGATCACTTGCGGATAAGAGGTACACTCAAGTTTCAGCTCCGGGCCTTTCGCCTGGTTATTCGACAGCTGATCGACTCGACGGCGAAGGGTCCCGCTCCCTTCGAGCGCGGCCAAGGACTTGCCGTCCAAATCACTCCATTTCAGATCATCCTTGGCCGGAAGTATTCCCGGCTTGCCGATCGCAATCACGCCGTATTTCGCCAAACTCCTCGAACTGAGATCCACCAGTTGGTGGCGCGCGGAAAGAATCCCGATGTCGATCCGGCGGGTTCGCAAAGCTTCCACGATCTCCCTGGACCTGAGATTCTGACAACGAATTCGAAGCTCCTTGTCGTCTATCACCGGACAAAGAAGCGGTAGCACCAACCACTGGAGAATACTCTCGCCTGCCCCGATGCTAACCGGGCTCGGTCGATCCTTCGCCTCGTCAAGCAAGCGATCGACTCCCGAAATCAGCTCGCGTGCGAGCGACTCCAACCGTCGTGCATCCGGTGTCAAACGGTGCGGCGAACTGCTCCGATCCAACAAATCCAAACGCAGCGCCGTTTCGAGTTCCTTGACCTGACGGCTGAAAAGGCTCTGGCGGTTCGGATCCCCCTTCGCTGCCGCCATGATGCTGCCGGCTTCGGCCACCAGACACAGCGTCTGCAACCTTTCCAAAGAGACCCCCTTGCGGCCGACGAATGATCCCGACATGACTGATGAGTCATTCTCCATGCAACGACTTGGATTGCAATCCCCGATCAACTCCATACTCTCAGTTTAGTTCTCGCCGACGCACTCCCCGAATGCCCGACCCCTCAGAAGCCGACGCCCGGATCAACATCGACCAACTCCTCCGGGAGGCGGATTGGGATCCGTCGGACAAACGCCAGGTCCGCACCGAGGTCCCGGTGACCCTTGAAACCGGCCTCGCGGAAGCCGACATCCGATTCCCCAAAAAGGCCGATTACGTTTTGTACGACAGCAACGGCCGGCCGCTCGCAGTCATCGAAGCCAAGAAAAACGGCATCGACCCCTACCGGTCCAAACAGCAGGCGCTCCAATACGCCCGCGCCATCCTCGCTCCCTTTGTCTTCCTCTCGAATGGCGACGTGATCTACTTTTGGGACTTCATCGAAGGCGACGCCCGTCCGGTCGCTTCCTTTTTCTCCCAGCGCGATCTCGAGCGGCTCGTCCACCAGCGGAATAACCGCAAGGACCTCGCCACGCTTCCGCTCTCCGACAACTACCTCCGCTCCGGCGAGGTCCGCCTGCTCCGACTTTACCAGCTCGCCTGCATGCGGGCGCTCGATTCCGCCCTCCTGCTCGGCAAGCGCCGCTTCCTCATCGAGCTGCCCACCGGCTGCGGCAAGACGGACCTCGTCGTCCTCTACATCAAGCGCCTGCTCCAGGCCGGCCACGCCGAACGCGTGCTCTTCCTCGTCGATCGCGAATCCCTCGCCAAGCAGGCGCTCGATTTCATCCAGGACCTCCTTCCCGACTACTCCAGCTACTGGCTGAAAGCCGGCACCGCCCCCCAGCACAAGCAGATCACCGTCGTCCTGCTCCAGACGATGATGAGCCGCTACGAATCCTTCACCAGCGGCTACTTCGACGTCGTGGTCGCGGACGAGGCCCACCGCTCGATCTACGGTGCCTGGCGGCCCGCGCTCGAATTCTTCGACGCCTTCCACATCGGCCTCACCGCCACGCCCGCCCGCTATATCGAGCGGAACACCTACCAATTCTACCACTGCGACGGGAACCAGCCCGACTTCTCCCACCCCATCGAGCAGGCCTTCGCCGACGGCCACCTTGTCCCTTACAAGTTCGCCGAAGGCATCACCGAACTCCTGGCCGATCCCTTCGAAGCCGATGGCGAGGAATACGACCCCGCCGCCTTCGAGCGCGAGTGGACCAATGCGGAAACCAACGAACTTATGATGCGCGAGTTCGACCGCCTCGCCCACGAGAACTTCCGCGAGCTCGCCCCGGGCCTCAAGGACAGTGACGGCCCCGGCAAGGCCATCGTCTTCGCCATCACGAAGAACCACGCCACCCGCCTCGCGAAGATCCTTAACGATCTCCACCCCGAAGCGAAAGGCCAGTACGCCGAGATCATCACCTCCGACATCGCCGACGCCGACGCGATGATCCGCAAGTTCAAGCGCGAACCCTACCCGCGCGTCGCCGTCTCGGTCGGCATGCTCGACACCGGCTTCGACTGCCGGGAAGTCCTCCACCTCGTCCTCTGCCGCCGCGTCCGCTCGCCCATCCTTTATCAGCAGATGCGCGGCCGCGGCACCCGCACCGCCCCGCACATCGGGAAGAAAGGCTTCGTCATCTACGACTTTTTCAAGAACCACGAATACTTCGGCGACTCCGACGACCATCCTTTCACCGGCTCCGGTTCCGGCAGCGGCTCCGCTCCTCCGCCGGGCGGCCCCGGCGGTCGCGAACTCATCGAGCTCGACCTCGATGACCGCTGGCGCGAACGCGTCACCTACGTCGAGGTCGGCCCGCTCGACACCCGCGTGGAGAAAGACGAATACCGCTCCCGCTGGGAACGTGTCATCACCGAGGCCGACGCCTCCGCCGATCCGATCGTGCGGAAAATCAAAGCCGGTGAAGCCCTCGACGACGCCGAGCAGGACGCGCTCACCCACCGCCTCAACGAGAGCGAGAACTACTTCAACGAGGACAACCTCCGCCACGCCTACCGCACCCGCACCGGCACCCTCATCGACTTCGTCCGCGCCGCCCTCGGCCTGACCCGCGTGAAATCCCGCGAGGAACAGATCGACGACAACTTCCGCGCCTGGCTCGTCGCGAACCAATTCAGCGCCGAGCAAGCCGACCTCCTTTCGATGCTCAAAGCCCGCGGCGTCGCCAACGGCAAGGTCGAGGTCGCCGATCTCTTCCAGCCGCCGCTCGACCACTTCAACGCCCCCGAGCGTGCCACCCAGCTCTTCGGCCCCCAGATCCGCGACATCGTCGCCGACCTCAACACCGCCGTCTTCGACTCCACCGCCTGATTTCCTCCACCTCTTCCACCTCTTCCACTGATCCCTGATCACTGATCACTGATCACTGCCCACTCGGCACTTCTTCCACCATGACCTCCGACATCCGCCAGAAGCTCGACAAGATCACTGACACCATGTGGTCCGGCGGCCTGGCCAATCCCATCACCTACGTCGAGCAACTCTCCTACCTGCTCTATCTGAAGCTCCTCGACGAGGCGGAGAACCAGCGCACCCAGGCCGAGCTGCTCGGCATCACCCTCGACCGCCCCACGCTCTTCCCCGCCCAGGCCAAGCGCTACCGCTGGTCGGAGTGGCGTTCAAGTCCGGCCGCGAGCTGCTCGACTTCGTCAGCGACGAGGTCTTCCCCTACATGGCCTCCCTCGTCCGCGAGGCCCCCTCCGTCGCCACCTTCTTCGCCGACGCCCGCTTCCAGTTCGAGGACCCCCACGTCTTCAAGGAAGTCGTCGACATCCTCGACACCTTCCAGTTCGCCAAGCTCGGGCCGGACGTGAAGGGCGACATCTTCGAATACCAGCTCCTCAAGCTCCAGAACCAGGCCAAGTCCGACCTCGGCCAGTTCCGCACCCCGCGCCAGCTCCGCCAGTTCATGGTCCAGCTCGTCGAT
>NEUO01000181.1 GCA_002304315.1 Verrucomicrobiia bacterium Tous-C4TDCM | reverse complement strand
CACGGCATTGAAGGGTAGATAAAGGAAGAGCGGCTTATCCGGATTTTTCTCCCGGATGATCCGGCAGGCTTCCTTGGCAATCAGATGGGTGGAGTAGCCTTCGTCCTTGCAGGGCTGGTCGTTGCGGTGCCAGTCGAGGACTCCCTCCCGGAGGTGGGTGTAATAGTCGATCGCTCCGAACCACAGCCCGTACTGATGGTCGAAGCCACGTTGTGTCGGTCGATAAGTGGGTTCGAATTCGCCGAGATGCCATTTCCCGGAGATGGCGGTTTCATAACCGGCGGAGCGAAGCACTTGTGGCAGAGTTTGTTCCTCCAGCTTCAGACCCCAGGGGGCGTGAGGCCGCACCACGGAATAGATGCCGGTGCTGGATGGATAGCGACCGGTCATCAGCGCCGAGCGGGTGGGGGAGCACACCGGCTGGACGTAGAATGATTTCAGATTGGCACCACCACGGGCGAGGAGGTCAAGGTTCGGCGTCTTGATGTCCTTCCCACCATTGAAGCCGGCGTCGGCATAGCCCATGTCGTCGGCGAGGATGTAGATGATGTTGGGCTTGGCCGGCGCGGCATCGGCGGCACGGGCGGGAAGTCCCGAAAGACAGGGGAGCAGGCTGAGGAGACGGGTGATGAATGATTTCATCCGGGATGGTCTATTGGCTGACCTTGAGCCGGACGAAGCCGTTGGCACCAAGGGAGGGAATGGATACTTTCACATGGTCCGTGGATGCTCCGGGTGTGATCACCACGGCACCGGCGGAGGTTGCGGGGACGGGCAGGGGAGTCCAACCTGTTAGGTTGCTCCCATACTCTACGATCTGGGTGGTCGAAGACTTCGACAGGACATTCCGATCATAGGAGAACGACCAGATGCCTCCGGTGGATTCCAGCTGGGGCCGGATCGCTTGGGACGAGATCATCGGCGCACCGCCCAGCGCGAATTCCAGCAGATTGGAGAAGCCGTCGTGGTCGGGATCATCGTCTGGAAGATTGTTCACCCCGGCAGTCAGTCCTTGGGCTGGATCGGCGGCCCAAGTCGCGAAGTTCGTCAGAGCAGGATTGACCGTCACATCCACACTGGTGGCGGCGTTCTGATAGTTCGCCGCATCGCTCGGGGTGAAGGTCACGCTGTGCGAGGCGGTGCCGGCGTTGGGGGCCGTGGCCGGTGCGGTGAAGGTGAAGCTGCCGGGCACCGATGCCACGCCACCGCTCAAGGTGGAACTGGCCAGCGTCTGCCCGAAGGTGATCGCGGCGGCGATTGGCGCGGTGGTGATGGTCGCCAACGCCTTGTCCACCGCGACGTCCACGCTGGTGGTGGCGGTCTGATAGTTTGCCGCGTCGCTCGGGGTGAAGGTCACGCCGTGCGAGGCGGTGCCGGCGGAGGGTGCCGTGGCCGGCGCGGTGAAGGTGAAGCTGCCCGGCACTGATCCTACACCGCCGCTCAAGGTGGAACTGGCGAGCGTTTGTCCGAAAGTGATCGCGCTGGCGCTTGGCGGAGTTGTGATGGTTGCCAACGCTTTGGATACCACCTGAGAGATGGCAGTGGCCGCACTGCCACCGAAGTTGGTGCTGCCGCTGTAGACCGCGGTAATCGAATGACTGCCGGTGGTGAGGGAACTGGTCACCCTTTGCGCCTGTCCGCCGGAAAGCGGCACCGGGGTGCCAAGTGCCACCGAGTTGTCATAGAATTGCACCGAACCGCCGTCGGGATTTGGCGACATCGTTGCGGTCAGGGTCACCGCTTCGCCGTAGAGGGTGCTGCTGCCTGAAGAACTCAAGGTGGTCGTGGTGGCAAGGGCATTCACGGTGAGCAAACCCGCCGAATAGGTGATGGCATAATTTCCCGCCGAGAAGGTGCCGCCGGTGGCCGCGCTTGGCGTGATGGGGTAGGTGGAAGCGGCCGCAGAGGCGGCACCGCCGGCACAGGTCAAGGTCACCGAGTCGATCGACTCCCCATTGCGCAGGCCATTGCTGGTGAACTGGGTGGCACCGCTGCCGAAGTTCAGCAACTGTTCATAGGTCTTGCTCCGGTTGTTCGCCGTAATGGTGAGATTCGCAGGCGAGATGATCGCGACCGATCCCGTCAAACTCCCAAGAGTGTAGTTCACCGCAGCCGACCCGCCGAGGGCAAGGGTGCTGACCGGAGCCGACTTGAAGGTGGCGATGGCACCGGACCAATGGGAACTGGTGATGGCTCCCGTGGTGACCGCGGTGCCGGTTGCCGTCACGATCTTCTCGAGGAAGAACGCCTTGGCATTCGAGTTGGTAGTGGTGTTGGTCGAATTCGCATTGGACACCGCAGCGAAGGCATTGGCAGGTGTTCCGAGATTATAAGTGCTGTCCCTGAGTCCGATTCCTCCGATCCACAGTTCATTCGTCTGGGTCGTGGCTGCGGTGGTGCCGGTACTGGCGGTGGCGCTGTTTCCGCTCGTGCCTGTCGCCCTGTCCAGCGGACTGGACGGCTGAATTCCGCTGTATTGCACGATCACCGCGGCAGCGCGCAGCGATGATGCGACGTTGATCGTCGCCACAGTTCCCGCAGCTGCCGCGATGTTGGAACCAAGCCAGATTTCGGTCGTCGATCCTGAAGTCGAGGTGGTGTTCACACCCTCCGCTGCCGGAGCCTTTGTCCACGTGACTCCGGTTTGGGAAATGCTGCTTATTCTGTTGGCGGAAGTGCCACGCGTCGTGATCACGGCGATCAGGGTGTTACCGATTGCGGGCGACGCCATGTTGACCGTGAAGGAGGCCACCGCGTTCACCCCCGTATTGCCGGTCGCGGCATTGCCTACCCGGGCCGGCGTGACAAAACCCGCAAGGAGTCCCTGAGGACCGGCATCCTTGCCCGTCAACACGGCGGTTCCGGTCAGGATGAGATCATCGCCGCCCACCTTGTTGCCGATCGCCAGATCTGCCGCCGCCGCAAGCGTCGTGCCGTCGTAGGCGCGGGTGCCGGTTAGCTGGACCGGCCGCGGGGTGATGGTGGCGTCCGGCACGATGGGTTGGGCGGAAAGCGTGTAGTTTCCTGCGTTGGCACCGCCCAGGGTGAAGCCAGTGGCCGTGACCGCGCGGGTGCCCGCGTTCAGGCTGGCAAAGCTGCCGCTGCCGGGAACCACCGTCACCGTTTCTCCACCGAGGACGCCACTGGAAAGGGTGCCGCCGGTCAGAACGGCGGCAGTAGTGCCATCGTATTCCTTGTTGCCGGCCGTGACGCCGGTGATGGTCAGCGGCTTGGCCGTCACCGAATAGGCGAAAGGAGCGGAAGCACTCCCGCCAAACAAGCTGTCTCCCTCGTAGGTGGCGGTGATCGTGTGGCTCGCCAATGCGAGCGAGCTGGTGGGAAAGGCAGCTGCTCCTGAACCCAGAGTGGCGGCCCCCAGGACCGTGGCACCGCTTCTGAAGGTCACCATGCCGGTGGCAGGCCCGCCCGACCCGGAGACCGTGGCGGTGAAGGTCACTTGCGAACCATAAGCGCCGGTCGCGCCGAGCGACGACGTGAGAGTGGTGGAGGTGGCCAGTGCCACGGGAACGACGCTGACTTGGCTGGAGTCGGTGCTTTCGCCCGCAGCATTGATGGCGGAAACCACATAGTAATAAGTGCTGCCGTTCATCGCCGTGAGATCGCTGAAACTGGCGCTACCAGGATTTCCGATGACGGTGTAGGGGCCGCCGTTGGCGAGCGATCGTTTCACATAATAACTGGCGGCGCCCGGCGAGGCGGTCCAGGTCAGGCTCACCCGGTTGTTGCCGGGAGTGCCGAGAGGGTTCGTCGGGGCGGCAGCCGTCAGACTGTTGACCTGGATTGCCAGCGGCTCGGAACTGCTGGCGGCGTTGCTGCTGTTGCCGGCGTATCGTGCGGTGATGCCGTGGGATCCGATGGCCAGGCTGCTGGTGGTGAAGGTGGCTTGAAACGATCCGTTCAAGGCGCTGGTGCCGAGCGGCGTGGTGCCGGAGTAAAACGCGACGTTCCCGGTCGGTGCGACACCGGACACCGTGGAGGTGAAAGTCAGTGGCGCACCTGGATCCGAAGGACTGCTCCCGCCGGTCAGGGCGAGCGAGGTGGACGATGGCGGGAGCACGGTGACCGTGCCGGTGCCGGAGAAGTAGGTGTCGTTCTTGTGGGTCGCGGGCGAGGAGGTCGAACCATAGGTGCCGGGAGCCAAGGGCGCGCCCGCATTGTAGGCAAGGGCTGCGATCCCGCGGGTGCCGGTGTAGTTCAAGGCGACGATGGCTCCGGTCGTGATGTCGAGGGGGCCGGTGCCAAGGGCACCGGAGTTCGAGCAGGTCAGCGTGCCGGTGGAGACCCGGTTGGCCCCGGTGGAGTTGTTGGTGCCGGAGAAGATCAGCGGTTTACCCCCTGTTTTGGTGAATCCGCCGGCACCGCTGATCACGCCGCTGCATGTCAGGTTCCACGTGCTGTCGAGGGTTGCGTTGCCGTTCAGGATGATCGGGCCGCTCCAGGTGGCTCCCCAGCCGTTGTTGCTGTAGAGTCTGCCCCCATGAATCGTCAGGGTATTGTTGGCGGTCACTCTTTCCATCTCGATGGTCCCGCCGTTGAGTGTCACCGGTCCTGATCCCATCGGGTTCGCGAAAAGCGGACTGATGCCATTGATGATCGCCCCCAGATGGAGATTCCCGCTGTTGACGATGGTTCCGCCGCTATAGGTATTAGCGGTCGTGGAGTAGAGTTTCAGCATGCCTGCCGCGTTCTGGGTCAGGCCACCCGCACCCGTGATGATTCCGGTGATCTCGACAGATCCACCGCCGCTGCCGCCGAAGACGGTGGTTGCGGAGAGATTCAAGGGAGCGCCCACCAGCACCGTGCTGGCGCTGTTCTGGTTGAACTGCGGCAGCACGGTGCCATTGGCGGCAAAGGCCAGGCTGTTGGTGCCGGCGAGCGTGACCGCGCCGGCCATGTTGAGTTGGTTGAGCAGGAACCCGCTGTTCAGATCGTGGGTGGCGGTGTAGGTGCCGGCCTTGGCGATGGACATCCGGTAGAATGCCTGACCGCCGGCGGCAGGCACCACCGGCGCGGACGCGGCATTGCTCCAGGCCGTGGCTCCGCTCCAGTTGCCGGACGCGGCGGTGGTCCAGAAAAAGTCCACGGGCTGTCCGGCTTGGATGCCTATCGACACCGTGGCCGGGGATGAATTGCTGGTGCCGTTGTTGACCAGGAAAGTGAAACTGTCCGCACCGCTGAAGTTGGCCGACGGGGTGTAGGTCAGGTTGGGCGCGGTCCCGGTGAGAGTGCCGCTGGCCGGCGGGGTGATGACGGTGTAGGTGAGCGTCCCGCCACTGCCAGTTAGAGTGATCGGCTGGGCGGTGTTCTGCACCAGGGTCACACTTTGAGAATGGGCATAGGCAGTGCGATTCGCGACGCCTGTTCCATCGTACAACCACTCGGATCCGATGATGGCGCCATTGGCTCCGGCGAAGGACGGCCCGGTCCATTTGAGCTTCGCCACGGCTGAGCCGGTGTTCTCGTAATAGTTCATTTGCAGGTCCACCATCTGGCCTTCCGTCAGATTCACCGAAGTGCCGTCCTTCCAGTTGGTCGTCTGGTCGAGATAGTCATCGATCATCAGGACCCCGTTGACATACAAGCGGACCCCGTCGCTGTTGAGTGTCGAGAAGGTGTAGGTTCCGGTTTCCGGCACCCGCAGCAGGCCGCTCCAGCGGACGCTGAAGGTATCCGCCGCGAGCAAGGCATTCGGGGAGGCGGTGCCCCAATCGAAATTCACCTGCGCATCGGTGCGGGTGAGTTTCAAGTTCGTGAAATCGATGTTGTCATAATACTCGCCCTTCAGCCCGGTGCCGGCGGTGCCGACGATGATGCTCACCGTGCCCGGCGCGGAGGGGTAGGAAGCGCCAAGACTATCGAGCACTTCGAAAGTGAAGAAATCAGGCCCGGTGTAGCCGGCGTCCGGTGTGTATGTGAGAATCGGAGCGGTGCCGGTGAGCGTGCCGTGGGTGGGGGCGGTCACATTGGTGAACGTGACGGATGAGCGGGGCGAAGAACCGGTGAGGGTGACGGCCCTGGGTCCGGTGGTTGAAACAACCTCGGAGTTGGCCTCGGCCAAGCCCGGAACCTGCACCGCCGCGGTGATGGCGTTCTCGATCGAGGCGATGGTGCTGACCAGTTTGGTGTTCTCGGATGAGGTCGGGCTCCATTTGCCGAGGTAAGTCCTGAGGGTCGGCAAGGTCCAGCGGGCGGCATCGCCATAGGCGGCCAGTGCATCGAGGCCTGCGATGATGGTCGTGCCGGACCCCCATCCGAAGCCCTCGGGAATCTCCAACATTTCGAGCGCGTAGGGAATGCCCTCGCGGACCTTGTATTTCGAGAGCGTCTTGATGCCGTTGGCGCGGGAATCGGCGCTCCACATCCGGTCGGCCAGACATTCGATCTCGATGACCTTGAAGAAGTCGGGGATGAGCGCCTGCACGCCCGCCACCGGGAGTTTGTCGAAGCAGAACCTGGAGGCACCGGAGCGGGAGTAGGAATCCGGTTGTTTCAAGCCGGCCTGGACTGCGGGATAGAGCAGGCTTTTCGCCGCGCTGACGGTGGAGTCGCGGATGCTGTTGCCGCCGTAGATGGCATCGCCGAACAGCGCCAAGGACAGGAAGTTGTTCGACATCTGGATCGGGTCGCTCCAGGCGATGACATCCGGGTCCGTGGCGTTGGCCGTGTACCTCGTGAGCATCGTGTCGCGTTGCGTGGTGCTGATCGTGGCGGGGGTGTAGCTGCGGATCGCGGACGCGGCTTTGGCACGCACCCAGAGATCGGTCTCGGTGGTCTTGTCGAGCCGCGCGACGATGGTCGGCAAGGCGGTGGGATCCTTGAGCAGGCCGAGAGCCTGGCAGGCACCCATGCGGCCATTCGCATTCGTGCCGGTGACCATGTTGCGCAGAGTGGTGAGGTCGGTGCCGCTGAGCGTGCGTTTTCCCAACTCGATGGCGGCGTAATGGCGCACCACGGGATCGTAGTCGCCGACGGAAATGATCAACTGGGCGGTGGTGAACCCGGGGCTATCCATCTTGAAATTCGCGGCGGCGACGGCGTGGGCCACGGTGGCGGCATCCAGTGTGAGCGGAGGCGGATTGGCGGGTAGGTCTCTTTTGCCGGTGATGTAGAGACGTTGCAGGGGCAGCGCGTAAGTGAGGATGTAGCAAGCGGTGGCGTTCATCCCGTAGTAGCCGCTCGCGCCCAGATAAGTGCCGCCGGAGGTGGTGCCCCCGCCGTACTGCTCGGCACCGTCGTAAGCGAACGAGCCATCGGTGCGACGAGAGAGGTCGAGGTGCCAGCGCACGGGTTTCAAGTGCTCCGCCGCGGCAAGGGCACCGCCCATGTTGGCCCCCATCGCACTCCACAGATAGCTGAAACCCTGGCCGGTATGCCCATACTCGCGGCCTCTGTAGCTGGCGGTGGTCATGCGCGCGTAGTATTCGGTTTCCGCGGCGCGACCGGCCTGCACGCCGAAGAGCACGGCGCACATCGGGTCTTTGCCGTTGGATGAGTGACCGCTGATGAAGGGTTCGTGTTCGCCGTAGGGAATCGGGCCCTTGTTGACGTAAAACGCGAAGAAGTCCGAGCCGCGCTGGATCGCCCCGTCGATTTCGGGATTGATCGCCTGCCCGCCTGCGAGCAGCGCCTTCTTGCCCAGCACGATGGCCGTGTTGGCAACAATGCCGATCGCGTTGACCGGGCCGTAGCCGGTGTTCATGCGGCGGCCGGAGCCGTCGGGTCTCAATACCGACGGGCCGTGACCGAAGGTGCCATTGATGCTCTGGGATTGGACGAGTTTCAGCGTGTAGCTGTTGATGCCGGGCAGCACGTTGGCATCGCCCGTTGCCAGGTAATACTCGGCGAGAAACAGGCCCTCGTAGGCCCAGTCCCAGATGGGCAGCCCGCCATCCACCGGACCTGCGCTGGCCAGCGAGCGGGCGTAAGTTTGCAGACGAGTCTGCACCGCGGCGAAATCGGGATCACCCGACTGCACCCCGGCTAGCAAGGCCAGAGCGCTGATCGCTCCACTCCAATCACTGCTGAGAAAGCTCGTGTTGGCAAGGAGTTGGCCGACCAGTTTGTTACGGGCGTTGGCCAGAACGAGTGTGGATTTGGGACAGGAATACGGGGCAGTGGCGGTGTAGTCGCCCATGATCGTCATGGGGATGTTCTCATCGGTGACGGTGCCGGCGCGCCAGCGTTTGACGCGCAGGGTGCCAGCCTCGGTTTTTTCGGCCTCGCCGATGGCGGCGCCCAAAGCCTTGCGGGCATCACTGGAAAAGTTCGGCACAGTGCCGCTGCCGGCCGCCATGGCACCGAGGATTACATCATCGACCGCCAGCACGGCGCTGCCGGGCGTGCTTGCCACGGTGACCAGGATCTGGCGGCTTTCGCCGGTCATGGTGCCATCCGCGCCGTGGGTGTTGCCGGCTCCGCCGCTCAGATGGATCCAGCCGCGCAGGCCGGTGGGCCCGAGGTTGTAGGTCTCACTGCGGTCGATGGTGGGGATCACGCCCGTTGCGGTGAGGTCCGGTGGCGCGGCCCGGAGCGCTCCGGACAGGGCGAGCAGCAGGGTCCAAAAGAGCGTGGGGAGCGCGGTGCGGGAATGGGTCAGGGTGCTCATTTGATGCTTCGCAGTTCTGGCTGGGTGCTTGCCGTTTCGATCGTTCGGATGGCGTCCTCGACCGCGCCGACGCGGTCCTTGTTCAACGACGGGGGGAACGCGCCGGCTGCCGCATCGTTGTTGAAGATCACGATCAGCTCCTTCAACGCGGGGATCTGGGGTTTGGCGGCGGCTCCATAGCCTGCGACGATTTTCATGATCTCGCCGGTCCGGGTTTCGCTGCCGTGTCCGCCCTGGGTTTTTGCAAGACCGACGGCGGCGGCGATGCCTTCCTTGAAATGATATTTGGTGAGTGCTTTCAAACCGGCCATGCGGATCACGTTGTTGAACATGGTATCCGCCGGGCTGGGGCTTTCGACGGCGGCGAGGATGACCGGAGCGAGGGCGATCACGTCCTCCTGGCTGAGCTGGTTCTTGAAGACATGATCGAGCGTGGCCCGGGCCATGCCATCCGGATTCGTCGATACCGAGCGGATCGCGGCATACCGCAACTTGGAGTCCATTTGTCCCAGTGAATCCTTCAGGGGTCCCGAGAAGACAGCGGCGGCCAACTGCCCGTGGGCGATCTGGACGGGATCCTCCCAGCGGATGGGCGACGAGGGTTCCGCGGTGGCAACGAGGGCCTTGAGAATGCCTTCCAAGGCGGGCTTGGCGGTTCCGCCCATCTTCCGAATCGCCTGCGCGGCCTTGTAACGCACCCAGCGGTCCGGGTGGGCGAGTTGTTTCACCAGGACCGGCAGGGCCTCCGGGGTGTTGATCAGTCCCAGCGTTTCGCAGGCACCCTGGATGAGGTGCGGATCACTGCCATCGGCGAGCTTGATGAGCGCGGCGACCATCGTCTTGCCTTCCGGGCGCTTCGCCAATTCATCCGCCGCCCAACTGCGGACGATGGGCGACCAATCTCCGAAGGCCGCCACCAGTTCCTCCGCGGACATGGAACGACGATCCAGATCAAAGCGACCCGACGCGACGGTGGCGGCGGCTTGCTTCTTATCAAGCCAGCCGGGTTCCTTGGCATCGCGGCCGGTGATCACCAGCTTCCGCAGCGGCAGGGCGTAGGTGAGCACGTAGGTGGCGGCCGGGCTCAGGTTGTAGTAGCCGCTCTTCCCATAGTAGGTGTCGTCATCGGTTTTGCCGGCTCCATACTGTTCACCGCCATCGTAGGTGAACGAGCCGTCCGACCGGCGCACGAGGTCGAAGTGCCATGATGCCTTGCGGAAGAACGCCGCCGCCGCCTCCGGACCGCCGACGGCGGCCCCGAGCGCACTCCACAGGTAGCTGAAGCCCTGGCCGGTGTGGCCGTACTCGCGGCTGGCGTAGCCCGCGGTCGCCATCCGGGCGAAGAATTCAGTCTCTTCCGGTTTGTCGCCCATCGCGGAGAACATCACCGCGGTGATGGAATTCTTGCCGTTGTTCTCATGATACGGCCACGGCTCGTGTTCGCCGTAGGGGATCGCCCCCTTGTCGGTGAAGTAGCCGAAGAACCCCGCGGCGCGCTCGATGGCCCGCTCGACTTCCGGATGCTTCACCCCGCACTTTCTCGCCAGCACGATCGAAAGGTTCGCGGGCAACCCGGCCATGTTCACGGGACCGTAGGGCGGCACGGAACCGTTGAATTTGCCATCCTTGGTGAGCGCGGCAAAGCCATGGCCGAAGGTGCCATACATGCTCTGACCGCGGGCCAGCGACAGGGCGTTCTTTTCGATCGAGGGCAGCACTTCCCGGTCGCGGGTCACCAGGAAATACTCGCAGAGAAACAAATTGCGATGGCCCAGTTCCCAGGCATTGCCCCAGTTGGGACCGGCGGGCTTCTTATCGGGATCCACATCACCCGCTGCCAGGCTGCGGGCGAGCTCCTGCAATTTCGGCAGATAGTCGGGGTTGCCCGTCGCGAGCAGGGCGAGACCTTGGACGGCTCCCGTCCACCCGCCGGCCAGCTTTTCCTGATTCAGAACCTCGCAGGCCTTTTCGAAAATCCTCTTGGATTTGGCGCAGTTCCAGGGAGCGGTTTCGCTGTAACTTCCCATCACCGCGAGCTTGAGCGCGAGCTCCAGCACCTGGCCGCCGCGCGAGACCGTCAACTTCAGGGCACCGCCCTTGGCTTCCGTCTCCGCTTCCTGAATGGCCAGTGCGAAGCTCTTCCTCGCGTCATCGCCAAAAGGTTTTCCGTCCACGCCGAGGATCACGTCATCGACCTGCACCACTCCGTCCGCCGGAGAAGCCGCACCGACATGGGTGACGAGAATTTGCCGGCTGGCCAAGGTCGTGCGGCCCTGGGCGGCGTCCAAGTTGTTCGCCGCCTTGGTGTGGATCCAGCCGCGCAGACCGGTCGCACCAAGGTTGTAGGTGAGCTTCCTGTCGATGGTGCCGATCACTCCCGGGGCGGTGAGATCCGGCGGGGTGATGTCGGGTGCGGCGCCAAAGGCGAAGATGCCGGAAGCCAGCAGCAGGGCGCAGCCGAGTCCTGCCGCAGATGAGGATGCTTTCATGATGGGGGAACGGCCGTGGGATTTCATCAGTTGGAAGAGTTGCGAAACGATTGTGATCACCGGTGCTGCAAGTGGCTGCGGGCCAGCAACTCGCCGAGTCGCACGATGCCCCCGGTGTTGATGACGAGCTTTTCCTCGGGCGGGGGAAGATCGAAGACCTTA
>NEUO01000180.1 GCA_002304315.1 Verrucomicrobiia bacterium Tous-C4TDCM | reverse complement strand
AGGCGCGCTCGGGGTGCAGTTTGATCTTGGTGCCCGACAATTCGAGCTCGCTGAAGCCGAAGCGGCCTTCGCCTTCGCGCTTCTGGGAGAGAGGCACGAAGCCGAGGGGCCGCGGGGCGGCCAGATCGGTCGGGGGAGCGGCCTGGGACGAGGCGGTCATCGAGATCAGCCCCGGCAGCCAGCTTTGGTGCGCGCTGGCGGTCACGTTGCGCAGGATTTTCCCGGTGGCGTCCTGGACGAGCAGGGTGAGCTTGTAGTTCTCGCCGTCGACGGGCTCGCCCTTGAGTTCGAGGACGATTCCGCGGAGTGGCAGCGGAAGCGGCGGGCCGTCTCCCTTGACGTTGCCGATGAAGGGGCGGCCGGTGAAGTCGATACCCGCTGCGAATTCGCTGCCGAGCACCGCGGTTTCGCGGTAGTCGCCGGAAGTTCCGCGGAGTCCCGCCTGAAAGCCGACGAAACCTTCGCCGAAGAGCTCGAACGAAATCTGGTCGAGCAGGAGGCGGGCGTTGAAGGAGGCCTTTTCCGCGGTGACCTCGGCGGTCAGCAGCACGATGTTGCGGTTGCCGCCTGAGAACGTGTTTTCGAACCGTCCTTTGGAAACGATCCAGTCTTCCGCCGGGTTCGCCCAGAAATCCTTGCCGGGCCAGGGCCGGGTGACGTTCGCCACAATGTCGGGGACGAACTTGTCTTCGGCGCTGGCGACACAAATGAGTGCCAGCAGTGGGAGGATAAGACGTGGAATCACGACCCGAAGCTAGGGATGCCGGATGGCTCCCGGCACCCGCGGAATCCGGGGAATCACCTCAGCGGCCGTTTTCCATCTCGGACTTCGACTTCTTCATGTACTGCTCGTCGCGCAGTTTCCTGAGATACTCGAGGTAACGGCGCTGGGCATCCGGATCGGCCCCGCCCGGGGTGGCAGCCGCGGCGGCGGTCTGACCATACTTTTTCCAAGGACCATACGGCACTTGAGCGGCTTCGACGAAACGCCAGTGGCATTTCTGGCCCGACTGAAGGCCGAGGTAGTCGCGGATAGAAGGCGAGATATCGATGGCCGCGCTTTTGTTCGCCCCGTTTTTCGGCGGCTTGCCAAGGAAGACGTATTCCCAGTCGTCGGTCACCCACGGGCCGCAGTCTTCCCACTGGGCGTAGCAACTGCGCTTGCCGTTGTAAATTTGCACCCAGCGGCCTTTCAGCACGGTCTTGCCGGGCTCCGGCTTCATCCGGGCGAACCACGGGATGACCTTCGGGGCTTCCGGCTTGTGGCGCGACCAGCCCGCGACGTCGTTGTAAGGCAGGGCGATGTAGAACGGATTGAGGCGGGGCGCGAAACCCTTCGGCCTGAAGTCGCCGGTGTTGTGGTCGGCGATCCGTGCCGCGGGATCCGGGTTGTCGTAGCCTCCGAAATTGATCGCCCACTCCTGATCCCACGAGGATTTGTGGTTCGGGGTCGGGTTGTTCTGAGTCGGCTGTTCTCCCACCCAAAAGACGGTGGCGGTGATGTTCTGGCGCCACGGGTAAAGAATGCCAGCACCCGGCTGAACGGGCCGCACGGGAGTCGTGGGACGGTTGGAAGTCGGGATCACCACGCGGGGCAGATTGCCAGTGGTGGTAGCGGCTTGGCCGAACAGCGCCGGTGAGACTGCTATCAGCGCGAGAAGCACAAGAGAAAGCGGCCCGGCGGGATGGCTCCCGGGGTTCTTTTTCCAAAGCACGGTCGGCTGGTGGCTCATCATCGGTCTTTTCTAAAACCGCCGGAGGACGGTATCCCGCAGGAACCGGTCGTCGAGGTCGGGGTAGTCTAGCGTATGGTGCAAGCCTCTCGATTCCCGGCGGCGGATGGCGCAATCGACGACGAGGGAAGCGACCGCGACGAGATTGCGCAACTCAAGAATGTCGGCGGTCACCCGGTGGCCCCAGTAGAACTCACGGACTTCCTTTTTCAAATTACGCAATCGCGTGCCGGCGCGGCGCAGGCGGTTGTCGGTCCGGACGATGGAAACGTAGTCCCACATCAGGCGGCGGAGTTCGTCCCAATTGTGGTAAATGACGACCAATTCGTCGGGCGCGGTAACATCCCCGTGATGCCAGGCAGGGATCTCCGGCGCATCGTCCGTGTGCTTGGCGACTCCGTAGTGGCTGACGATCTCCTCGAGCGCGCGGCGGGCGATCACGTTGCCTTCGAGGAGGGAGTTCGAAGCCAGCCGATTCGCGCCGTGAAGCCCGGTGCAGGCGACCTCGCCGATGGCATAAAGGCCCCGGATGCTGGTCTTGCCGTTCATGTCGGTGACCACACCGCCGCATTGGTAGTGGGCCGCAGGGACCACCGGGATCGGCTGCTTTTCGCAATCCAGACCGAAACTACGAAGCTTCTCGTAGATGAAGGGGAAGCGCTCGCGCATGAAGCCGGGCGGCTTGTGCGTGACGTCGAGATAGACGCAGGCGGCACCGGTCTTTTTGATCTCGCGGTCGATCGCCCGGGCCACGATGTCGCGCGGTGCCAGCGAGCCACGCGGGTCGACCTTTTTCGTGAAATCCTCGCCCTTGCCGTTGATCAGGATCCCGCCCTCGCCACGGACCGCTTCGCTGACCAGGAAGGACCTCGCTTCCGCCCCGGTCGCCGCCGGATTGTAGAAGCAGGTCGGGTGGAACTGGATGAACTCCATGTTCGCCACGCTGGCCCCGGCGCGCCAGGCCATGGCGACGCCGTCGCCGGTCGCGGAGTCGGGATTGGTGGTGTAGAGATAGACTTTTCCGCAACCGCCGGTCGCCAGCAGCACCCGGTCGGAGCGGAAGATCTTCACCTCGCCGCTGGCCTTTTCGAGTACGTAGGCGCCGAGCACGCGGTCCTCGGTGGTCGCGCCGAGCTTGCCGGTGGTGATCAGGTCGATGGTGAAATGGTCCTCCAGCAAGGTCAGGTTCGGCGTGCGGCGGGCGACTTCGACCATCGACTCGGCGATCTCCCGGCCGGTGGTGTCACGGGCATGAAGGATCCGGCGTTTCGAGTGCCCGCCTTCCTTGCCCAGCGCGAAGTGGTCGTCGTGTTTGTCGAAATCCACCCCGTAGCCGGTCAGGTCGTCGATCGTCGCCGCGCCTTCGCCGATGACTGCGCGGACCACTTCCTCGCGGCAAAGCCCGGCTCCGGCATCGAGGGTGTCGGCGACGTGGAGCTCCACCGAGTCGCCATCGTCGCGGAAGCCCGGCGGCAGCACCGAGGCGATCCCGCCCTGAGCCCAGGCCGTGTTGGAATCGAGGGCGGCGCCCTTGGTCAGGACGATGACCGACCCGTGGGCCGCGGCCCGGATGGCGAAGGAAAGACCGGCAATGCCTGCGCCGATCACCAGGAAGTCACACGTCATGGGGGCGGCAGGATGGCCGGGGAAATCTGCGGGGAAAGGGCAAAAATTGTCAGGCTCAACGGGACCACGCTCCAGCCCTTCCAGTGCGACCGGTCGAGGGGGTGGATCCGCGGTGAAACCAAGACTCTATGCCCAAAGTGACCCGCCGCACAGGACTTGCTTGCGGTCCCGACCGGAAGGTGGGTAGTTTGTCCAATTTCCGGAATGGCACGTCTCCGGCGTTTTGTTCCGATTCAGATCGGTCTTGGACCCAACGACAGAAACCCATGAAAACAAACTTGTTTCCACTGGTCGGGGCGATCCTGACCGCATCGTTGTTCCCAGCAGCGGGAGTTCTGCCGGTGCAGAACGAACAGATCGTCGTCACCTGTTTCTCCGGCCTCTACAATTACTATGGGGCGGGCAGCGTGATTCCGAACCCGAATGGCTTCGTGGTCGCGCAGTTCGACACCACTTCCGGCACCATCGCGCCGCTGCTTCCTCTGACCACTGCACCCCCCAAGCTTTGGACCGGGCCAGCCTCCGCCGGCTATCACAATGAACTCAATCCCGGCAACGAATGGCGGGCGAGCCGCCTCGGGGAAGTCTTCGGCGTCGCCCTCGACGATCTCTCACCACCGAACATCTACGTCGGCGCGTCGAACTGCTACAATCAGGTCGGCGTCGTCACCTCGTTGAATGCCACCGCACCCCAGGGTCCCGGCGGCATTTACCGGCTGGATGCGACGTCCGGCGTGGTCAGTGGTTCGACCAGCCTTCCCAGCGTTCCCGGCACCTTGCCCGGCACCGGCCCGGGAATTGGCAACCTGTGCTTCCGCCGCGCGGGCAATAACACCGGCTTCCTCTATGCCAGCAATCTGGATGACGGGAAAATCTACCGCGTCAACGCCGCCTCGATGGCCGTGGTTGGCGCGCCCTTCGACCACGGCGTGCAGGGTCGCCCCCAGGAGAGCCTTCCCGTGATCAACGACAACGGTGCCGCCGGACTGACCCCGGTCGGCCGCCGGGTGTGGGGGGTGAAAACCTATCAGAACCGCCTGTTTTACGCGGTCTGGTGGGAGGATTCGCGAAATATCCTGGCCAACGAGTCGAACGAAGTCTGGTCGGTCGATCTCGACAACAATGGCGATTTCATCCCGTCCACCGCCCGTCGCCGGCTCACCGTGCCCAACTACCCGCAGCCGGGCGCGGGCCTGTGGTCCCATCCCATCGCCAGCATCGACTTCTCGCCCGGCGGTGCGATGTATCTGGCCGAGCGCTATTGGCAGCTCCAGCCGCTGGGCACCTTCGACCTGACCTTCGGCGCGCATTTCGCCCGCTTGCACCGCTTCACCCTCTCGGGCCCGAACTGGGTCACCACACCGGCGATCACCCATGAAGTCGGTGCCTACCCCGGACCGACGCCGGCACCGGCCAGCATCACCGGGGCGAGCTGTGCCGGCGGTGTCGCGGTGAACTGCGACGACAGCGTCTGGGCCACCGGCGATATGTTCAACGGCTACACGGCCACCGATTCCACCACCAACAACCCGGTTTTCGGAGCCTACTTCTACGGTGCGATCCGCATCCCCCCCGGCGGCAATGTCACCCCTCCCCTGCCCTACGGACGCGGCAGCTTCATCGTCGATTACGATGGTTCCTATGGCATTTCCAAGCTCGCCATCGGAGCGATCACCACCCGCCGCGACTGCTGCATGGTCCTCACCGCGGACAACATCCAGTGCCCCGTCATCCCCGGCGGTCCCTATACCGTGGATGTCACCATCACCAACCTGATGGCGGTGCCGATCACCGATCTCCAGTTCGCCCCTTGCCCGGGGAACCAATTGCCACCCGGTGCCACCACGCTGACGCCGTCTCCTGCCACGCTCACCCTCGGCAGTCCCATCCTGCCGGGCGGCAGCGGCATCGTGTCCCTTTCGCTGCCCGGAGTCGCGCCGGTCGGGGGCAAGGTTTGCTTCGTGGTGAACGTGATCGCCAGCGGCTCGGAACCCATCGTCCTCTGCTCCGACAAAATCTGCGTCGATCTGCCGAAGTGCCCCTGCGCGAAACTGACCGCGTCGAACAAGCAGTGCCCGCCCTGCCTCGGCGACCCGCATACCCTCGATCTCACGATCCAGAACATCTGGAACACCCCGTATTCATGGTATCAACTGGTTCCTTGCCCACCCTCGCAGATTCCACCCGGTGCGGTTTCCGGGATCCCTTCTCCCGGCGGGGTCCAGCCCTTCACCCCGTCCTTGCTCCCCGGCCAGTCCCAGACGGTGCCGGTCTCGGTCACCGGCCTGCCGGCAACCGGCGGCGTGGTCTGCTTTTGTGTCCGGCTCTACGGCGCACTTGAAAACGAACTGCTCTGCGAGGAAATGATCTGCATCGAATTCCCGCCCTGCACGCCAGGACCTGGCATGACCTTGCAGCCGGTCGGTCAAATCGTATGCCCGCCCTATGTCGGCGGCCCCTTCAAGTTCACCTTCAACATCACCAACACCCAGCCGACAACGGCGTTCGGCGCGATCATCACGCCGTGCAGCTCGGGTGCCGGTGGCGGCGGACCCTTCGGCGCCTCGCCGGGCAACATCACCTTCACCCCGCCCCTCGGCCAGGGCCAGACCAGCCAGAACATCACCGTCTGCATCAGCGGCCTGCTGCCGGGCGAGCAGGGCTGCCTCTGCGTCCAATTCCTGGACGCGAATGGCCGCCCGTTCTGCCTCGGCCAGATCTGCTTCACCCTGCCGCTTTGCCCCGATCCGCCGTGCCTGCACCTGGACGCGGTGAATGTCCAATGCCCGGTGGGAAGCTCCGGCTATAGCTTCGGGCTCAATCTGACCAACAACTCCGGAGTCACCGCCGGCTGGTACCAGCTCTGTCCGGTGCCTCTCGTCGACCTGCCGCCCGGTGCCGTCACCGGCCAGCCGACGCCCTCCGGCTTGCTTCCCTTCTCACCGCCCGTTCCCGGAAATGGCGGCATGACCTTGATTCCCGGCATCCAGCTTCCTCCCTCGGTGCCCGAGGGCTCGACCTTCTGCTACCTCGTGAAAATCTACACCGGCACCGAGCAGCTGATCTGCGAGGAGATGCACTGCATCACCCTCCCGCGCTGCGCCTGCGCCACCGTCACCACCAGCGTGACCTGCGTGGCTCCCTTCCCGAACCGTCAGGTCGTCTTCAACGTGACGAACAACACCAACCTCGTCGGCAGCCCCTTCAACTTCACCCAGGCGGTGATCATCCCCAGCGCCGGCTTCAGCCCGTCGGTGATGACAGCCGTGCCGAATCCGATCGTCCCCGGTGCCAGCGGCACCTTCACCACCGTCTTCAGTGGCTACAAGGCACCGCAGTGCGTGATGCTGCTGCTCTTCAATGCCGACCGTTCCAAGTGCTGCCGCGTCAAGGTCTGCCCGCTCTGGGTCTCCTGCGACCCCGGTCCGCCCAAGGATATCTGCGACCTCGCCCATGAGATCGTCAGCGAGGCCAATGGCCTCGCGACCCAGACTGCCTGGATCACCAACAACTCGCCCACCCTGACAAAGAACTACTCGTGGATCGTCGTCCCCGCCACGGTCCCAGGCTGCACCGGCAACCTGCCTGCCGGTGCCTTCACCCCTTCCGGTGGCGTGGTCGGTCCGATCGGCCCCGGCAGCGCCCAAGGCGTCTCGTTCACGATCAATGCCGCTTCCCTCCCACCCGGTGTCTGCGCGGGCTACCGGATCTGCTTCACCGAGGTCAGTCCGTTCAACGCAGCCGAGCCGATTTGTTGCGACGGCATCGTCCGCAAGATCCGGCCGAGCGAGCCCTGCATCATCAAGAACCCCACCGGCCGCGGGATCCCGCCGCTGATTGGCGACGTGGATATCATTATCAAGAACCTCACCTCCACGGTGATGGAAATGGACATCATCCTCTTCGATACCGGCGGCAATACGGGTTATGCCGCCAGCGGACCGCCATGGCCGGCCGATGCGAACGAGATGGTCCAGCGCCTCAGCATCCCGCCCGGCGAGTCGGTGCCGATGCTGGCGGCGGCGAACCTGGCGGTAGTCGGACCCGGCGGCAGCGGCGGGGTCGTGCCAGTGGATCCGAAGTTGGTCGAGGCCGTCTGGCTGCGGCTCTGCAACAATGCCCAGGGCTACGAGATCCTGGGCAGCGAGATCCGCTTCCAGTCCGGCGGAACCGGCCCGCTCCCGCTCCCGGAACCCGGCGGAACCCTGCCCGTCAGCGGCATCGCGCTCGCTGATTTGTTCGGCTCGCCGGTCATGCAACTCAGCACCTGGAGTGAACCGGGCGACGAATATGAAGCCTGGTCCAGTACCGATCTGTCGCACCTTGCTCCCGGCGGCAATCGCATCTGGCCGACCGCGGGCTACCGCATCATCACCGGACCCGATGGCAGCTTCCTCGGCATGGACGGGGTGATGGATCTCTCCCTGCCTGCCACGCGCGGAGCTCCCCGTGAATTCTTCAAGGTCCGCAGTGTCGATCCGGTCTTCGGGAAGCCGTGATCCGCACGGCGGTTACATCAACGCCCAAGTCCAGCAAGCCCTCGATTCGCGGGCGCAGTTTCCCTCTTAAGTTCTCCGCTCGTTCCAATCAAAAACCCAAACTACCCAAGTCACCATGAACACCACCCCCGCATCATCAACCGTTGCGTCCCGCCGTTCCTTCCTCGGTCTCGGCGCCGTCGCATCCCTGGCCTTTCTCACCTCCGGCAGGGCGGCCGCGGCACCCGCCGTCCCCGGTGTCTTTTCTCCGAAAAACTTCTCCGCCATCCGCATGGCCCGGCGGAAAAGCGAGTGCTTCGAAGTCCGGAACCGGGCCGCCCTCTCCCAGAGGCGCGTCGCCGTCTCGGCTCCTTTGACCAACGATGACGAAAGCCTCTATTCCAACGCACTCGGCTCCTACACCAAAGCCATGCCGCACGACGCGTCCGGCATCGTCGATCCCGCCGCATGGGCGGCCTTCATCAAGGCCGTCGAAACCGGGGTGACCGCCGATTTCGACCTGGTCCCCAAGGGCGGCACGGTGAAGCAGGCGAACCCGCAGGCCGCATTCGCCTACGACTTGGCGGGAGCCGATTCCCACGCGATCTCGATGCCCCCGCCGCCTGCCTTCGCCAGTGCCGAAACCGCCGGGGAAATGGTGGAACTCTACGGTCATGCCCTGCTGCGGGACGTGCCTTTCGAAAGCTACGGATCCGACCCGCTGGTGCCGCCCGTCATCGCGGGAATCAATGCCTTGTCCAACTTCCGCGGGCCGAAAGCCGGCGGCGTGGTGACCGCCGGAACCCTCTTCCGCGGCATCACGCCGGGGGATCTCACCGGAAACTACATCTCACAATTCCTGTTGCTGCCGGTGCCTTATGGTGCTCAGACGATCCACCAGACTTACAAGGTCCCGATGGAAGGGGATGACCACATGACTTCGGCGGCGAGCTGGCTCAATATCCTGCGCGGCGGCGCGCCGACCACCAGCATCGCCTACGATACCACCGCCCGCTACCTCTCCACCGCCCGCGACCTCGGGGAATACGTCCACCGCGACCACCCTTACCAGGCATTCCTCAACGCCGCGCTGATCCTCCTCGGCATGGGGGCCCCGGTGCGGACTGGGAATCCCTACAAGACCAGCTTGAACCAAGGTGCGTTCGTCACCTTCGGCGCTCCTGATGTCCTGGCGCGGGTTGCCGATGTTTCCCAGTCGGCCTTGAAAGCCGCATGGTTCCAGAAATGGCGGTGCCACCGCCGGCTCCGGCCGGAAGTCTTCGGGGGGCGGGTCCATCAGGTGCTCGATGGCGGGGCGAGCCATCCGATTCACACCGACGTGTTGAGCTCATCCCTCACCGCGGCCATCCGGGCCAAAACCGGAACCTGGTTCCTGCCGATGGCATTCGCCGAAGGGTCGCCCACCCATCCCACCTACCCCGCGGGACATGCCGCCATCGCCGGTGCCTGCGTGACGGTGCTGAAGGCCTTCTTCGATGGCAGCCACGTCATCCCGTCGCCGGTGGTGGTCGATCCCGGATCCAACGGAACCGCCCTCCAGTCCCTCGCCGTGACTCTCACGGTCGAGGGCGAGCTCAACAAGCTGGCCAACAACATCGCCATCGGCCGCAACCTCGCCGGCGTCCACTGGCGCAGCGATGGCCATGAAGGCCTGTTGCTCGGCCAGGCGGTGGCCATCGCGGCCCTCAAGGACTGGAAGCGGACCTACTATCAGGACCCGGGAACGTGCAACTTCAACGGCTTCAGCGGCGAGCCGATCACCATTTGATCCACCCGGTCCGGGACTCGCGTTCGCAAGGACGTCACGGCAGCAGCGTGACGTGATCGATCAAGCGCACGTCGCCATAAAACACCGCCGTCGCGAGCACGGCGGGGCGCTTGATGTGGCCGACCGGCTGCAAGGTCTCGGCATCGACCAGCTCCAGATAGTCGATCCGCAGGAACGGCGAGTCTTCGAGATACTTGCGGGCAGCGGCGATGAAGGGCGCGGCCGCGCGCTCGCCGAAGGGGAGGAGCGAGCGTGCACCCTCCAGCGCCCGGCGGATCCGCGGGGCGTCGGCGCGATGCTCCGGGGTCAGGCGAATGTTGCGCGAGGACATCGCCAGTCCATCCGGCTCGCGGACCGTCGGGTGGCCGATGATTTCCACCGGCACGTCGAGGTCGCGGACCATCCGGCGCAGGATCGCGAGCTGCTGGACGTCCTTTTCCCCGAACACCGCGGCATCGGCTTGGAAGAGATTGAAGAGCTTCAGCACCACGGTGCAGACGCCATCGAAGTGACCGGGCCGGGTCGCACCGCAGAGATGGGTGGAAAGCAGCGACTCGGTCACGGTGATCGAGCGGTCCGGGAAATACATCGCGCCCGCTTCCGGGGCGAACACGAGGTCAACCCCGGCCGCCTTGCATTTCGCAAGATCGTCCGCCAGTGGCTTCGGGTAGGCGGCGAGGTCGCCCGGGCGGTCGAACTGCATGGGATTGACGAAAATCGACACGGCCACGGTGCCATCCGGCCCGGCGGCTTCGCGGGCCCGGCGGATCAAGGCGAGGTGGCCCTCGTGGAGCGCACCCATCGTCGGCACCAGCGCGCGGCGGCGGGGCAGGACGGCCAGTTGGAGCCGCAGGTCATCAGGCGTTCGGGAAATCCGCATGGCGCGGTCAGGATTGGTTCTCCCGCCCACTTCCGCAAGGCCCGGATGGGGCGTTGACGCCTCCGGAATTTCGGTTCAACGTCCCGCCCATCCCGAGAGGAACCCCATTTATTCAATGACCATCATTCGCCGAATCACCGCCCTCGTCCTTGCTGCCGCCCTGTGCGGGACCGCTGCGGCGCAGGAAGGAAAGCTGAAGATCGCCACGGTCGACATGCAGCAGCTCTTCAAGGAATACCACCGCACCAACGAGGCGCAGAAGGAAATCAACGTCGAGCGCGCGCGGATCCAGAAGGACAACAACGACCGCCTCGCCCACATCCGCGAGCTGGACACCGAGCTCCAGGGCATGCGCAAGCAGTTGGAGGATCCCTCGATCTCCGAGTCGAAGAAGCAGACCACTTTCAACGAGTGGAACATCAAGCAGCAGGAAGGCATCGCCCTCGACCGCGAGCGCCGCGAATTCCTCCAGCGCCGGAACCAGTCGCTGAACGAAAAGATGGTCCAGCGGATGAAGGGCATCCTTGAGGAAATCCGCAAGCTGGTGGAAGAAAAGGCGAAGACCGAAGACTACGATTACGTCTTCGACAAATCCGGCCTCAGCACCTCGCAGGTCCCGTTCTTCCTCTACACCAAGGACGCCACCGACATCACCGCGGTGCTGCTCAAGGACCTCAACAAGGACGCGCCGGCCGAGAGCGCGCCTTCCGAAGAGCCCGCCGTCGCCCCCGCTCCCGAAGCTCCCGCCGGTGGCGGCGAGTGATCCCCGCCACGCGCCCCGTCCCGTGGCCCTGACCCTTTCCGAGCTCGCCCGCTTGGTCGATGGTGACATCGTCCGCGGCGAGCTCGATCTTTTGGTGGATGGCATCGCC
>NEUO01000018.1 GCA_002304315.1 Verrucomicrobiia bacterium Tous-C4TDCM | reverse complement strand
CAAGTCCACGGACCTTGCCGCGGTCGCAGCTTTCAATCCCGATCCGAGACACGTCACGCGAGACAAGCGAGCCCGCCAATCCGCGGTGGAATCAGGAATCCTAGCCTTAAACTGACGCGAATGCCCTGCAATTTCACTTCAGGCACTTTCAATCGCGCCCGTGGGAGCGCTCAATCGCTCGGGCGAAGAACATGAAGCGACTTCTCCTGATTTTGGCAGTAGCCGTTGCGGTGGAGGCAAGTATCCCCTTGGGGGGGAATCAATTTCGCGGATTGGACAGGATCCTGGAAGATTTGAAGTGAATCGTCTCCGGGGGGCGTTTTCCGCCTGGCGAAACCTGTCGCCTTTTTCGTTTCCATCGCGAAGATAAGTCGCTTATCTCCGGCGAAGCCCGTCATGCCCGATCCCAAGCCGAAGCAGGAGCATCCGCTCGCCAACATCCTGATCAACGTGCTGATCCCGGTGATGGCATTGGATCATCTCAGCAAGAATCCCGAGAAACTCGGGGCGAAGCTGTGGCACGTCGGGCCGGGGTGGGCGATGGCGATCGCGCTGGCGCTGCCGCTGGGCTACGGGATCTGGCACTTCACCCAAACCCGGAAGCTGAACTTCTTCTCGGGCATCGGCCTGGTTTCGATCCTGTTCACCGGCGGCCTCACGCTTTACTTGTGGAACGCCAACGGAACGGTGAAGCCCAACGCGGGGATGCTGGTCGGACTGAAGGAGGCGCTGGTGCCTTTGATGCTGGGAATCGCGGTGCTGGGTTCGCTGCGCTTCGGTACTCCCATGCTGCGTGTCTTCATTTACAACGACAACATCTTCGACATCGCGAGGATCGAGAACCGGATTGCGGAGCGGTCCGTGGAAAGCGCTTATCAGAAGCTCATCGCCGCTGCCACCAAGCTCTTCGCGGCCTCTTTTTTCATCAGCGCGCCGCTGAACATCGCGCTCGCCCTCTGGCTGTTCCGGAGTTTCGACGCGAACGCGGCGGACGCCACGGAGACCTACAACAGCATTATCAGCAAGATGACCTGGGCCGGGCTGGTGGTGATCGGCGCACCACTGGTGGGATTCATGGTCTATACCCTGATGCGGCTGCTGAAAGGCCTGCGGGAACTCACGGGGCTGGAGGACAAGGACCTGATGCACCCGCGCTGAAGCCCGGGAGGTTGCGATACGCCTTGCGTCGTTTCGTTTCGGCCGGAGTTCCCCGGGGATTGGGGCGCGCTTGATCGCTTTGCGGGCCGTCCCCAGCGGAACGGCGCAGCCGATCCGCTACCTTGAGTTCGCCAGGAAGGCGATCAGTGCCACGACCACGATCACCAGCAACGTGACAAACGCGATCTTCCATGCGCTGAGCGGGAAGCGGGCGTGGGCGGTGCCGGTGACGGCGTTGACGGCGCCTTGCCAGGTCTTGCCGCGGTACTGGTAGGCGAGCAGCCAGATGGGGACGAGGATGTGCTTGAAGGTCTTGTTGGAGAACTCCGGGCGGATCTGGAGGTTCCGGTAGGTGTCGCCGGGAACCTCGCGGCCGCACATTTCGCGGAGGATGGCTTCCATGGTGCCGAAGCCGTTGCGGGCGGCATCGAGCAGGGGGACCTGGTAGTGCTCGACCTGCCAGCCGGACACGAAGCGGGTTTCGTAAGGGACGAGCTCCTTGGTCGGGAAGGGCTCGAGGTGCTTGAGCAGAGCGATGTCGAGGCCGCGGGAGCCGGAGACGACGATATCGTCGAACCAAGTCGAGACATGGCCGCTGGCGGGCCGCCAGCGGGTGCGGCGTTCCTGGCGGGAGACGGTGCGGCCGTTGGAGTCGCGGCTTTGTACGGTGACGTAGTAGTAAGTGCCGCTGTCGGCGGTCCACGGACACTCGGCGGAGGAGTCGAAGGTCCAGTAGGGGAGATAGACGCGGTTAATCCGGTCGATCAGGTTGCGGCGCTTGAGGTCGTTTGGCGCGAACCATTTCGCGGCGAGGAAGGCCTTCAAGGCGTGGTAGGCTTTCTCCTTCGAGACAATGGCGGGGAGCAGCGACTCCGGGGAAATCGGGCTGGAGATGTCCTGGTAATCGAGCAGCTCGGGAGAGCCGCAGAAGTCGCAGTGCTGGGCGACGGTTTCGGCGCTGCGGACGATGACGGCGTGGCAGTTGTTGCACTGCACGCGGCGCTCGGCGGTGTTGACGGTGCGGCCGCCTTCGCCGAGCCGGGAGAGGGTGTCGTCGAGGTCGTGCTCGACGATGGATCCCGGCGGCGGCGGTGGGGCGATGCGGGCGAACTGGTTGCCGCAGTAGGGGCAAACCAGCTCCGCCTTGCCGGGATCCCACTCGCCCTTGCCGCCGCATTCGGGGCAGACGTGTCTTTCGAGGGAACGCACCTCCGCGGCCACGCCGCGGTCGCCCGGAAGCGGCGGCGGCATGCGCTTGCGCGGGACTTCGAGCGGCGGACCGGCTTCGTTTTCGCGGAGGTCGCCGTCATCAGGGAGGAGTGGTGGCTCTTGGGCCATTCGCATTAAGGTACGAGGCTTTTGAGAATTTTCTTCGCCAGCAGCTCGTTGATCTCGTTGTGCCGCGGGACGGGCTCCGACTTGCCGTTCGCCGGATTATGGTAGATATCGTGCCGGCTGCCGTGGCGAAGCAGACGGCACCCGGCATTCTCCAGTCTGGCGATCAAGTCGCGGCGCTTCCCGCGACTTCGAGTTCTTCGACTTTGCGGATTCCGGTCAGCGCTTCCTTGGAGAAGGTGTCGAAGAGGTCGCGCAACTGTTCGCGAAGGTCATCGAGGTCATCCCCTTGCGTCCAGTGATCCGGCCAGTCGTTGAGAAAGCCGAGGTAGCGGCCGTCCGATTCGATCCAGTAGGTGATGCGCGTGGTCATGACAGCGGATGGTGAAGCTGGCTTGCGGCAGCCCCACTTCGCTAAAGCTACGAGGGGCAGGGATGCCGCAGCCATGCTATTGGGCGAGGAAGGCGTCGAGAGCGGCGCGGGTGACGCGGTAGCTGGAGCCGATCTTTTTCGCCGGGAGCGTGCCGCCTTCGATCTCGGCCATCACATCGGCTTCGGACACGCCGAGCATGCGGGCGACCGTCGCGGGATCGAGCACGTCGGGATTCGCTTGGGCCGCGGCAGCGGGCGCGCCGGGGATCGGCGGCGGGGTGCCGCCGGCGAGGTTGCTCTGTGCCATGAGTTCCTTCGCCACGGCAAAGCCGACAGCCAGTTCGCTGGCGGTGCCGGCGGCACCACCGCCGCCGCCGGCAGCCATGCCCTGGCCCATCTGGTATTTGACGTAGTCGTTGAGATTGCCGATGGCGGACATCGCGGACCGCTTGTCGATGGCTTCCTCGACTTCGGGCGGGACGCTGACGTTCTCGATCACGAACGAAGCGACCTCGATGCCGTATTTGGCGGAGATCACCGGATTGATCAGCGGCATCAGCGCATCGCCGAGCTCGGTGTAGCGGGTGGCAACGTCGAAGACCGGGACGTGGGCATTCGCAAGGGCATCCGAGAAGATGCTGACGATCCGCGAGCGCATGGTGTCGGCGAATTCGTCGACGCGGAAGTCGTGATCGGAGCCGGCGACTTCCTTGAGGAAAGTCTGCACGTTCACGACCCGGAAGTCATAGGTCCCGTAAGCGCGGGCGCGGACCACGCCGAGGTCGGCGTCGCGCAGCATGATGGGATTGGCGGTGCCCCACTTGTTGCCGGTGAAGAGGCGGGTGTTGACGAAATAGACGTCGGCCTTGAAGGGCGACTGGAAGCCGTACTTCCAGCCCTTGAGGCGGGTCAGCACCGGGATGTTGTCGGTGGTCAGCGTGTGCTTGCCGGGGCCGAAGGTGTCGCCGAACTGGCCGAGGTAAACAAACTGCACGGTCTGGCTTTCGCGGGCGATGAGCTGGGCGCCGTTCTTGATCGCCTTGTCGTCGTCGGGGAAGCGCCAGGCGATGGTGTCGCGTGAATCGTCCTGCCACTCGATGATTTCAAGCAGCTCGCCTTTGATGAAGTCCAGGAGTCCCATAGGTGTGGAGGGGTAGATGCCCGGGCAGATTGGAGAGACGGGAAGGGAGGATCAATGAGAAAACCGGGGCGATTTCGGAAGGGCGTGCCGGATCAGCCGTCGAAGGTCCAGACCCGCTTGCCCGAGTCCTCGCCTTCCCGCCGCGTCTCGCCTTCGAAGCTCACCAGGCGGGTGATTTTCGCGTCGGGGTGTTCCGCGATCCTTTCCGCGAGCTGCTGCGCATGGGTCACGACGAGGATCTGGGTCTGCGGCGGGGTCCTCAGCACGAGTTCGGCGAGCGGTTCTAACAAATCGGGATGAAGGCTGGTTTCCGGCTCGTTGAAGACCAGCAGCGGCGGCGGTTTCGGCGTGAGCAGGGCGGCGCAGAGGCAGAAGAAACGGAGGGTGCCATCGGACAGCTCGCTCGCATCCATCCAGCGGTCGACACCGGGTCGGGCGATCTGCAATTGGAAGCCGCCGCTGTCATCGACCGCCCGCCATGATGTGCCGGGAAAAGCGGCCTCGACCGCCTCGTTGAGCTGAATCCTCCACCCGGATTCCCCGATGCTTTGCAAGGCGGCGGCGAGGTTCGATCCGTCGTGGGCGAGGACCGGCGACCAAGATCCAATCCGCGGCCGGCGCAGCGGCGAGTCGGGATCGGTGCGGAACTGGTGATAGAAACGCCAGCCGAGCAGGGTCTCGCGGACGGCTGTTAGAGCGGGGAAGTTAAGGCCGTCGCGGATCTCGCTGAGCATCGACTCCGGCGCGTGGACCGGCAGCGGCGAGGCTTCCATTTTGCCCTCGGGATTCCGCAGGTCGATCACCGGTCCCCTGCGCTTCGCCATCAGCCGGCCCTTCTCGCCGCCGAAGCGGATGGACTCGGATTTGATGTCGGGATCGGTCTGGAACTTCGACGGCTCCACGGGATTGCGGTCGGCCGGTGACAGCCCGCATTCCATCGAAAAGTCGAAGTCCGCGTGGCTCAACTCCCAGGTGATCCGCTTCAGCTCCTCCTTCCGCCGCTCGCCCGCCCACAGCAGGCTCGGCATCCCGCCTTCCTGGGCGACGGCTTCCGCGAAGCGTCCGTCGGCCATCCGCTGGAGCATCGCCAGCGCGCGGTAGAGGTTCGACTTCCCGACGCCGTTCCCGCCGGTGACCACGGTGATCCGCCCGAGCGACAGCCGGAAATCCCGGAGCGAGCGGTAGCCGCGGAGGTGGAGGGTGCGAAGCATGAATTCAGGAAGCTGGTGTCGAATCCGGTGATATCGCCCTGCCCGTCGCAACGCGTGACGCTTCCGCGAGGAAGGCAAGGCGGTGGCCGGCCAGGCCGTCGAGGCCGGGCGGGAGGGCGTCGGGGCCGCGGAACAGGCGGTCGAAGGCATCGACGATGCCGTAGTCACCGCCGCCATGGCCCGCGTAACCGTCGTCGGAAGGCTTGAGGATTTCGACCGGCTCGATCCGGCCGTCAAGGTGATGGCGCAGCCAGAGCTCGGATGCGCCGGCTTCCTCGTAAGGAGTGCCACCCTTGAGCGCCGCTTTCGTGCCGTAAATCTCGATCGTCCGGCCGCAGTCGAAGGCGGTCATCGTGTGGGTCGCGGTGATGCCGTTCTCCAGCTCGCAGGCCAGCACCTGATGGTCGACGACGTCGTTGTCGCAGCGGTAAACGCAGCGACCCCACGGCGAGGTGCGCAGGAATTCGAGGATGGTTTCGTCCTCCGCCTCTTCCGAGCCATCGAGGACCATGCGGAGCCAGCGGCGCTTGTCGCCGAGGTAGCGGTGGGCGTCGTAGAGGCAGTCCTTCGCGGCGGGGCAGCCATCGGTGCAGCGCGCCGGCGCGCCGGCCGGGGCGTTCTCCGCACGGAACCAAGTACGATCTCCATAGGAGGAAATCGATGCCGCCACGGCATCGCCCAGCCAGCACAGCAGGTCGGCATCGTGGGAGCACTTCGCCACGATCATCGGCGTCGAGCCTTTCGCGCTGCGCCAGTGGCCGCGGACGAAGGAGTGCGCCTGATGATAGGGCTCCACGCCTTCGTGGGTGCGGATCGAGATCACCCGGCCGAGGCGACCGCTTTCGACCACTTCTTTCACCGTGGAGTAGAAGGGCGTGTAGCGCAGCACGAAGCCGAGCGCCACGCGGCGGCCCAGTTCGCGGGCGCGGCGGTCGATGGCCTCGCAGCGCTCAAGCGACTCCGCGGCGGGCTTCTCTAACAGCACGTCGTAGCCGGTCTCCAGCGCGGCCATGGCGTGACCGAAATGCTGGGCGTCCTGGGTGGCGATGACCAGCACATCGGCGAGCTTGCCCGCGGCGAAGAGGGCGTCGGCGGAATCGAATACGGCCACGTCCTCACCGAGGGCCGCCACCGTTTCTCGCCGGACTGCGACCGGATCGGCCGCCGCCGTCAGTTCGTAGCGATCGCCGAAGGACGCGGCGATCTTGGCGTAGGTCCGGCCGCGGGAACCGCAGCCGAGGATGGCGATGGACAAGGGAGCGGACATGGCGGATGCCTACGCGGGTGCCCGGGCGGAGTCGAGTGTGCAAGTGGCGGCGGAATTCAGCTCCCGGCACAGCGGGCGGAAGCCGGGCTTGCACCGGGAAAGGAGACGGGCAAAATCATCCCGATCACTCGAAACGTCACCCTCTCTCAAGCCATGAACATCCACTGGACAGTCCAACGCATTGACGAAGACTTGGATTCGGATCCGGTGATCGCGCTGGACTGCGCGCTGACGATCCAAGGCCGGATCGAAGTCGAGGGCGAGAAGGCGGGGCAGTTGTTCGTCTGGTATATCACCGCCGACAAGCTCGACTCGCCGCGGGCCTTCATGGAGTTGTGGGATCTCGACGGCGATGTTTGCGGCGTTTACGAGGACATCATCAATCCGGGGCACACCAAGTTCCGCGAACCCCTGCCGCGCATGCTCCGGGACGCGCCGGGGTTGATCGTCGTCGATTTCATCGCGCTGCGTCCTGCCTTTCGCCGCAAGGGACTCGGGCTTGAGATCTTGCGCGAAGTCGTCCGCTGCTGCGCGGACCACCGGATCGGCGCGGTGCTGCTGGATGCGCGCCCGCTGCAACGCCGGCCGGGGGATTATGATGAGTTCGACGATGAAATCCGTGAGCTTCCATGGAACGACGGCGAGGAAGATCAAGACCGCCTGATGAACCATTTCCGCGGCTGGGGCATGCAGCGCCTGCCACGCACCCGGTTCATGGTGTGCGGGCCGGGCGTGATCACCGGCGAACGGGCTGATGGTTGGCCGCCGGCTCCGATTGAGAACGATTGGCGGGAGGATGACGACCTGCCGTTTTAGGCCAGATCAAGCCGACGTGAGTTCGTAGCGGGTGCTGCGTCCGCCGCCGACGGCAACCAGCGCTCCGAGCCGGGCAAGCTCCTGAAGGTCGCGCGTCGCGGTGGCCTTGGAGCTGCCGGTGAGGGCGACGTATTTGCGGGCGTTCATGCCGCCGGTGAAGCCTTCCGGTCCGGCTTCGAACATCCGGCGGACCACCTTGAGCTGGCGCTCGTTCAGTTCGCGTTCGAAGCGCTGGAAGAACTTTGATTTCCGGAGAACGAAGCGCACCTGGGCTTCCGCATCGCGCTGGGCAGTCACGACGATGCCGACAAACCAATGCACCCACGGGGTGACTTCATTGCTCCGTTGGGCGGCCTTCAGGGCGTCGTAGTAGGCGTTCCGTTCGGCTTCGATCGTCCGGGACAGGCTGAGCACGACCGGTCGACCGAGTCCTTGGGATAGCGCCTTTTCCGAGAGCGCTCGGCCCAGGCGGCCGTTGCCATCCTCGAAAGGGTGGATGCTCTCAAAGTAAAGATGAGCGAGCGCCGAGCGCAGCGGAGGCTGCGGAATCTCGCGCGGACCGCCGGGGGCGCTGTCATTGAACCACCGGATAAATCGCGCCATCTCTTCGGCAACGCGTGCCGACGGAGGCGCTTCGAAATGAACGGTCGGCCGGTCGATCCGGCCCGAGACCACCTGCATCGGATCCCCGCCCTCGCGCAAGCCGCCGACCCGCAAGTCGGTGCTGCCACCGAGGAGCATTCGGTGCCATGCGAACAACATTTCTTCGGACAGGGGTTCCTGGAAGCCGTTGCGGACCGCGACCATCAGCTCGCCGGCACCGTCGGCCAAACGGCTGTCCACCGGTTGCGGCACGGGATTGAGCCCGAGACGATTACGGATCGACGACCTCACGTCGTCGCGGCTTAGAACCTCGCCCTCGATGGCCGAGGACCGGACGGCTTCGGCGATCATCAAATCGAGCACGGCCTCGGTTTCCAGGTCTCCCGGCAAGCCTTCGAGCAGCCCGCCGACCCGGCCCGCATGGTCGGCGAATGAGGTCAGAAGAGCAGCCACATCGCCAAGGTCGAAGCGGAACTCCGGCCAGTCGGGTTGCTGCCAATTGTAGGTCATGAGCCGAATACGACCGATAATCGGCTCGATATCTAGCAAAATCGTGAGCCGATTAGGTTGCCCAATCGGCTCAACCATGCTCTGGAGACTTTTCGGTAACTCCTTGAACCGGCTTGCCCGCAGCCCGGGCGTCATCGGAGAGGAGGCTGTCGGCGAGCTGGCTTTTCTTGGCCTGGAGGGGGTGGATGCGCTCCTCGACGGTGCCCTGGCAGATGAGCTTGTGGAGGAAGACCGGCTGGCCGAAACGCAAACGCTGGCCGCGATTTTGAATTTGACCATTTTTCTGATCAAATTATGCATCATCTCATGAACGTCCGCCAGATCAGCATCAGCGAGTTCAAGGCCCACTGCACCGAGGAGATGCGGGAAGTGGAAAAAGGCAACGTGATCCTCCAGGTCACCCGCCACGGCAAAACCATTGCCGTGGTTGGCAAACCCGTGGAGGAACCGATTGCGACGCTCCTTGGGGCCGGCAAAGCCACCGCGACCCTCAACGAATCCTATGATCCGCACGCCCCCGCCTTCGATGAGGAAGATTGGGAAATGAACCGTTGAAATCCATGCCCGGTTACCTCCTCGATACCTGTGCTTGGATCGATGCCCTCCTCGCTCCCGAGAAGCTGCGACAGTCCGTCCGCAAGATCATCGCGAGCAAGACCCCGCTTCATCTCTGTTCCGTCAGCCTGATCGAGTTCGCGAGAAAAGAAGTGCGCGGCGACATCAGCATCTCCATGCCTTGCGCCGAGTGGTTCGAGCGCATCGCGCTGCCCAAAGGGAAAATCATTCTCCTCGATGTCTCTCCTCCGATTGCCGTCGATGCCACCCGGCTCCCCCAGCCATTCGTCAACCGCCAGGGAAACGTCCACAAGGATCCCATGGATCTGATCATCGTCGCCACCGCCCGGCACCACGACCTCACCCTCCTCACCTCGGATCAAGTGCTGCTCGACTACCCCGGAGTCAGAACCGCGAACACGCGCTGAACGCCGGACCGCACGGCCGTGTGAGACGACACTTCACCCCAGCGGCGCGAGCAGCGCGGACAGCGTGCTTTCATCCGGCGCGGCGGCGCGGGCGGCGTCGGAGAGGAGGCTGTCGGCGAGCTGGCTTTTCTTGGCCTGGAGCTGGTGGATGCGTTCCTCGACGGTGCCCTGGCAGATGAGCTTGTGGACGAAGACCGGCTGGGTCTGGCCGATGCGGTAGGCGCGGTCGGTGGCCTGGGCCTCGGCGGCGGGGTTCCACCAGGGGTCGTAGTGGATCACGGTGTCGGCGGCGGTGAGGTTGAGGCCGGTGCCGCCGGCTTTGAGCGAGATCAGGAAGACGGGGAAGTTGCCGGTCTGGAATTTCTCGACGAGCTCGCCGCGGTTCTTCGATTCGCCGGTGAGCTTCAAGTAAGGTGTCTTTCGTAGTTGGAGGAGCTTCTCGATGATTTCGAGCATCGAGGTGAACTGCGAGAAGATCAGGATGCGGCGACCTTCCTCGATCAGCGTCTCCAACAGGTCGGCGAGGTAGTCGAGCTTGGCGGAGCCGGCGGCGTCGGCTTCGAGCTTCGATTCACCCTCGAACTTCAGCAGCTTCGGCTCGCAGCAGATCTGGCGGAGCTTGAGCAGGGCTTCGAGGAAGACCATCCGCGAGCCTTCGAGACCCTTGATCGCGATCGACTGGCGGACCCGTTTGTCCATCGTCGCTCGGACGGTTTCGTAGAGGTCCTTCTGCGCGGTGTTGAGCTCGACCGGGTGGATGAGGATGGTCTTCGGCGGCAGTTCCTTGGCGACCTCGGTCTTGTTGCGGCGGAGGATGAGCGGGGCGACGCGGGCCTTGAGGGCGAGCCGGCGGTCCTCGTCGCCGTCTTTTTCGATCGGGTTGCGGAAGCGGCGGTTGAACTCTTCCTGGCCGCCGAGGAAGCCGGGCATCAGGAACTTCATCAGGCTCCAGAGTTCGCCGAGGTGGTTCTCGACCGGGGTGCCGGAGAGGCAGAGGCGGTGGCGGGCATCGAGCTGGCAGGCGGCCTGCGCGACCTTGGCGGCGGGGTTTTTGATATACTGCGCCTCGTCGAGGACGGCGAGGTGGAAGCGGTGGCCTTTGAGCGCGTCGATGTCGCGCTGGACCAGGGCGTAGGAGGTCAGGACGAGGTCGGCGTAGGGGATGGAGCGGAAGTATTTTTTCCGCTGCGGGCCGTCTAACATGAGGATACGCAGTGAGGGGGCGAACCTCTGGGCTTCGGCGCGCCAGTTCGGGACGACGCTGGTCGGCGCGACGACGAGGACCGGCTTGCCCTGCGAGCGGCCGCTGTCTTTTTCGGCGAGGATGTGGGTGATGGTTTGCAGGGTTTTACCGAGGCCCATGTCGTCGGCGAGGATGCCGTGGAGTTCGTGGCGGGCGAGGAACTGCATCCAGTGGAAGCCGGTGGTCTGGTACTCGCGGAGCTGGGCCTGGATGCCGGCGGGCTGCGGAATCTTCTCGATGCCGGCAAAGTTGGTGAGCTTCGCGGCGAGTTCGGCGAGGCGTTCGGGGGCTTGGATGCCAAGTTCCTCGGAGGTCGCGATGGCGGCGGCGTCGAGCGGGTGGAGCTTGAGCTTGGAGCCCTTGAAGCGGCGCGGGTCGATCAGGGCGGAAAATTGCTTCAGGATGCGGCGGATGCGGGCGGCGGGGAGGCGCAGGGCGCGGCCGTCGGGCAGGTGGTGGAGGAAGTGGCCGTCGGCGGGGAATTCGAGCGAGGACTCCATCGCGCCGCGCTCTAACAACTGGGCGAGGATCGGGAGGAGATCGAGCTGCTTGCCGCCGACATCGAAGCCGACCGAGAGGTGGAACCAGCCGCTGCCGTCGTCCTCGAGCTGATAGACGAAGCCTTCGGGATCGAGGTCGATGATCTCGTGGCCGACTTCCGGGGCGAAGGCGACGGTCCAGTTTTGGCTTTCAAGGATGGGTCCGCCGGTGGCGCGGAGCCAGGGCCAGAACTCGGGGAGGTTGCCGTGGGCGGGGTTGGGGAACCAGAGGGCGGACGATTGACGATTGTTGATTGTTGATTGTTGATTTCTGGATTCCAGACCGAGGAGGAAGCGGTACTGCGAATGGCCGGAGAGGCTGGCGAGGCCGGCTTGCTGGAGGGCCATGATGGCGTTCATCTCGGCGGCGATGTCGCGGCGCAGCACGAGCGGGCCTTGCGGGGTGTCGAGGCGGAGTTCGCGCGGGCCGGGGATGCCGCCGAGGGGAATCCGGTGCTCGCCGTAGAGGGCGAGCGGACGGGCGACGACCCAGTCGCCGAGGTCGGGGATCTTGAGGGCCTGGAGGAGGAGGCGGACGACCTTCGACGAGGTTTCCTCGCGGACGACGTCGAGGTGAAAGGTCGGGCGGAGTTCGAGGTGGGGGGTGTCGGCAGGATCCGAGCCGGTCTGATGACCGGCGGTCCCGGGGACGGTCCCGGGGAGGACGGGGGATGATGTGCGGACCGGTTTGCCATCGAGCAGGCGGGGGAGGTTCTTGGGTTTGGCAGCTTCTTCTAACAGGGCGGCGGCGTGGGGGCAGAAGCTGCGGACCTCGCAGGTGCAGGTGCTTTCGAAGTCCCAGCCGCCACCGGAGGGCCAGAGGGAGACTTCGCAGGGCTCGCCGGCGACTTCGGCGCGAAGGGTGATGCTGTCGGCGTCGGGCCACTCGGCGACGAGCTCGCGGACCTTCGGCCGGAGGCGCTGGCCGGCTTGCAGGCACTCGTCGTCGAAGCGCTCGTGCCAGAGCTCGTCGTCGAAGAAGGCGTGGATGTCGGGCGAGGTGTTCAAACGGGCAGGCAGGATTGAGCGACACGGCGCGGAAGGCAAGCCGCGGGAGTTTCGGATTCCGCCTTCGCTCCGGCGATGGCATGGATGGTTCGTGCCGCTGCCGGACATCGCCTGGTTTCGTGAAGCGCCGAAGCGGCGGCGCTACCTCGCGGGCATTTCGGGCGGGGCGGATTCGGTGGCGCTGCTGCATTTGCTGCACCGGCATGGATTCCGTGAGGTGGTGGTTTGCCACCTCGACCACGGGCTGCGCGGGCGGGCGTCGGCGGGGGATGCGCGCTTTGTCGAAAAGCTGGCGGCTTCGCTGGGCTATCGCTGTGAGTCGGGCAAGGCGGAGGTGCGGGCGCTGATGAAGTCGAGCGGCGCCTCGATGGAAACGGCGGCGCGGGAGGCGCGGCATGGGTTTTTCGGTGAATGCTCGCGGAAGTATCGCTGCGACCGGCTGCTGCTTGCCCATCATGCGGACGATCAGGCGGAGACGATTTTATGGAACCTGTTGAGGGGCAGCCGGGGTTTCACCGGGATGAAGGAAAGCCAGGTGCTGAAACTCGGCGGGCAGCTGGTGGAATGCTTGCGGCCCTTGCTGGGGGCGCGGCGTGAGCAGTTGCGGGAGTGGCTGAGGGCGGAACGGCTGACTTGGAGAGAAGACGCGAGCAATGCCCAGCCGGTGGCGGCGCGGAACCGTTTGCGCAACGAGGCGCTGCCACTGTTGGCGGAGATTGCGCGGCGGGATGTGGGGGAATCGCTGCGGCGGGCGGAAGAAGGATCGGCCGAGATGCGGGAGATCGAACGCTGGGCGGTGGCGCAGGCGGCGGCGGTGGATCCGCAGGGGCGGCTGCACGTGCCGCGGTTGAGGACGCTGCCGGAAGCGGTGCAGGCGGCCTGCATCTACGATTACCTTCGTACTTCCGGGGTGACGGAACTTTCGCGGGAGGTGGTGGAGCGCTGTCTGGGCTTGATGGATCCCGCGGCGGGGCCGGCGGTGAATCTGCCGGGAGGGTGGGTGATGAGAAGGCGGGCTGGGAGGTTGGTGGTGGTGCGGGGTTGAGCGGGCGGCGGGCTTCCACCGGGTGCGCGGAGGCTCCGCCTCGCAGAATGGTCCTTTTGGGCGGTCTGCTGCCGAATCTCGGCATGGTCCCGCGAGGTGGTCCTCATGCCGCCTCGCACGCAGGGCCTCCACGGAAGGCTGGGTGTTGCACCCCCGGTTGGGGGATGATCTGCAAGGCGACGCTGGGCCGATGCAGGCTTGAGAGGTGGGGCTGGCTCCTGGGGACCGTTCTGCCGGTCTGAGGACCGGCGCTCCCGGGGGTCAGAGCGGCGTGACTTTCAGGCCATGCTTGACCGGGGCCAGCGCCTGGCGGGCCTGGGCGTCAAGGGCGGCCTGGCGGGCGGGGAGCTTCTTGCGGAGGGTGTCGAAGGCGGCGGCGACTTCCGGGTCGGCCTTGGCTTCGCCGTCGAAGGCGCGGAAGCGGGTGACCAGTTCCTTGATCAGGACGGTCTCGAACTGCTGCTTGCCGCCGAGCTGGCCGAGGTAGGCGGCGAAGTTGGCGTCGAAGGGCGTGACGGGGAACTCCGCGGCGAGGTTGATCCCGGCGCTGAGTTGTTCCTTGGTGAACTCCTTGGTCTCGCTGCCCCAGGTCACGCTGGCTTTGGCGGACGGGAGATTCGCGACCTTGAGGATGAAGCGGTTCAGGTCCTGGTTGAAGGGGATGAAGGGAACGATGCTGCGGGTGCCGGAGGATGACTTTTCATCGCCTTGGAAGCAGAAGGGGTAGCGGGTGCTTTCGAACTCCGCGGTGCCGGGGCCGCTGGTGAGGACCTTGTGGCCGTCGCTGGATGTGGCCGGGCCGTTCATGTCGATCGCGATTTCGCCGATGTTGCCGTCGCAGCCGAGGGCCTTGAGGAAGGCCATCGCCATCACGAGGTGGCCGTTGGCATTCGGGTGAAAGCCGTCGCCGCCGCAGACGTCGTAGTTTTCCCCGAGGGCGGGCTTGGCCATCCGCATCGCGTCGATCATCGGCTGGTGGACGTCGGCGAAGGTCTGCTGGAACTCGCCGGCGAGCGTTTTACCGATCTCGCCGAGCTGGCGGAGGTTGTCGTTGTAGCCGTCTGCACCGGACTTCGGCGCGAAGTTGTCGCGCTTGAAAAAGAAGGTGTCCACCGCGCCGGGCGAGCCGACCACCACGTGCGGCACGCCGATGTCCTTGAGGACGGTCATCACGGCGCGCATCGATTCGGTGTAACCCTTGCCGACGTTCTCATCGAAGGGCCGGTAGCCGCCGTCGTTCATGCCGTAGCAAAGCGTCACGGTGGTCGGCTTGAAGACCGCGAGGTCGTTCATGGCGCGCTGGGCGAAGCCGCCGGCGGTCTCGCCGCCCCAGCCGAACTGGAAGACCTTCACGTCGGACCGGCCGGCGCAGGCGACGAGGTAGGCTTCGATGAAGCGGGTGTACTGCTTCTGTTCGGTGATCGAGTCGCCCACCACGGCGAGCCGGGCGCCTTCGGGGAGCAGGGCCGCGGCGTTGAGCGGGGTCGCGGCGCGGAGGCCGGTGGTGGCGATGGTTAGAAAGGCGAGGAGGGAGAGCTTGGCGGACATGGGCGGCTTACCTTGTGAAGCTGCGGGGTCTGTCATTGTGCTCTGGCATCGTCGGCGACTTCGGACTTGGCGCTCGACGGGAAAAGCGGGCGAGGCATCGTGGGCTCATGAATCGCAGATCATGGCTTTCGGGGCTCGGGTGTCTGGTGTTGTCCGGCTGCGGCGCGGCGGTGGGTGTCGGTGGCGGCGGGGTGGACAGCCTGGCTTCGACGACGATTCGGACGACTTCCTCCGATGCGGTGCGGCGTTCGGTGATTTCGGTGTTCCAGGCGCAGGAGTTTTCCGTGCTCTCGCAGAGCCCGGGAATGATCACCTTCCAGAAGCGCGGCGGGCGTAGCGCGGAGATCGCGTGGACGACGATCGACAACCCGAATCCGGTGATGATCCGGCCGACGGTGCGCTGGCGCAGCACGGGCAGCTCGGAATTCACCGTGACCTGCCAGGTCGAGGTGGCGCAGCAGAGCACGGTCGACGGGGAGATCGTCCGCGAACCGATGATGATGGGAAAATCCGCTTACAACGGGATGCTGCGCGACGTGAAGCTACGGGTCGAAGGCGGCCGGTGAGGGGATCAGGAGCCCGGTGGATCGGTCGGGCGGCTGGGCGGGGCGTAGATCGGCTTGGGCAAGGAGCCGGCGTCGCCGTTTGCCTGCTGGTCGAGGATGGCGCGGGCGAGGGCGGAGGCCATCCGTTCGCGGTAGGCCGGGTCGGAGCAGAGGCGGGCTTCCGCGGGGTGGCTGAGGTAGCCGGGTTCGGCGAGGATGCAGGGCACGTCGGGATTGCGGGTCAGGCGCAGGCGGCGGCGGACTTTGCCGCGGTTGCCGGATTCGGCGGGCGAGACGGATTCCATCGCGCGCTGGACTCGGGTCGCCAGGCCGTGGCTGTCGACGCGCCAGTAGCAGGTCTCCGGCCCGCGGATGCCGGAACTACTGGAGTTGTAGTGGATGCTGATGAGCACGGTGCCGTCCTTGCCGCTGGCGCGGGACGCGCGGTCGTCGAGCTCGATGAACGAGTCGCCCTTGCGCATCATCACCACCTTGACCTTGCCGGAGAGCTGGCGCTGGAGGCGCTGGGCGGTGTCGAGGGCGAGATCCTTTTCCTGCGCGCCGGTGCTGCGGGAAATCGCGCCTGAGTCCTTGCCGCCGTGGCCGGCGTCGATGATGACGGTGTGGAAGCCTTTCGGCCCGGGGCGGTGGCCCCATTTGTCGTGCTGTAAGCCACCACTCCCCCCCGGTCCGGCGCAAGAGGCGAGCAGGAGGGCGATGCCGGCGGCAGCGAAGGTCTAGGGTTTCATTCGGGGGGAGGATGGGGAGTGAGGGGCGGGATGACGATGGGAAATCTGCAGGAGTTAAGACGAAACGAGCCGCGGAGACGCAGAGGTCGGGGAGGGATCGCGGAGATGACATGGGGCCAATCGTGGGCCTCAGCGCTTCTCCAGACTCGTTTCTTGGCAGATCCCGGTTGCGCTGCTAGAAGTCGGGCTTGAACGATCCACGCGACCTTCGAATCCCCGGTGTCGGCTTTTCTTCGGTTCTCCGACGGGTCGGGGAACAGGGGGTAGTCCGACCGTTTGGTGATCCATACTGTTGGGCAAAGAATCTGAAACGCCATGCTGGGTTCAATCGCAATTCCGATACCGTGGTATGAGCTTTGGTTCCCCATCAACGTCGGGACCATCCCGGCCCACGTGCTGGCCTTTGTTTGGGTATTGGCCTTCCCGCTCTTCATTGCTCGCCCTACCTTGCGCTTCCATCTGAGGCAACTCCTGTGGTGCGTTCTTATCGGTCATCTTGCCGCAACTGTCTGGTCACTCACCCACGGTTTGCTCGGATTGCGACGTTGGGCTTTTACAGATGCTGGTGTGAATAGCGCTGGCTTTGCAGATGTGGCGTCGAATCCCCAGCGTTGGTTTTACATCATGATGAGGACCGGGATGCAAACCGCGGGCATTCTCGGTGAGTTTGCAGCAATTTGGAGTGTATCGGGAATCTTGCTGCTTGTTCGTCCGCGAACAAAAGTCGCCGACGCCGTCGATCCCAACGACTGACCGGCCGGCAGTTCCAATTGCCATGAGCGTTCCTCCAGCAACCCACAGTCGATCCCTCGCCCCAGTTAGGCGTTGGAGGACTTCGGACGTTCGCTCAATCCCATGCGTCGCCGCAATGTCATCCTAACCAGCTTCGCCGCGATCTCCATCGGCGGATGGTTGGTGTTGCCGCAGCTTGCCGTCTGGTCGATGGCGCTGGCCACCGGCAAGGGTGAAGAGTCCTCTCGAGCTGCTCGCGATCGGATCGTGTTCTTCGGCGAGCGGGCGATCCGACCGACCATCGCCAGTATTGAGAAGAACTCACCTTGGGTGCGTCGATACGGCTACTTGCCAAGTGCCCTTGAGAAGATCGGCGGATCCGCGCACTCCGATCTCCTGGCCGCGATCAAGGATCAGGACGATCCGATGAAGAGAGCCTATTTGATCTCCGCCTTGCAGACTGCGTTTGGCGATTATTCCCAGTTCGACACCGTTATCGCCGATTCCGAGACCGGAAGTTTCCCGGCTTTTGGGTTGATGCACATGGCTTCCGACATGCGCCGCCGTTTTCCCGATGCGCCACAGTTGCTGACGGAGGATCGGAAGCTCAACCCCGCCTTCAAGGGTTTCTGGACAAAACGCAGCGAGGACGGTGGAGGAAAACCGTCTGCCCGCCCCGAGTCGAAATGACCCTCGGTCCTGCACCGTGGACGGACAAGATCCCAAACGACGGCGCTTCGGTATTTCGGCATCGTGATCCTGAGAAGGATCAAAGGCCATTCAAGTTTTGCTCATGCCGGTTTGTCGGCTGCATCGCTTTCATCGCACAATGGCGGTTCTCTGAGAAAGCAGGATCCTTTGCAGCGCGTTCTCTGCCTTTGAGAAAGGCGAGCAATTCTGCCAAACCGTTCCCGCACCCATGTCAGCCACCCAGGAAATCGGAGATGAGAATGTGACCCGCACGCTCCATGCGGCATGCGATGGTGACCGGCAGGCGGCGGAGGATCTCATTCCGCTGGTCTATGCCGAGCTGCGCAAGCTGGCGGCCTGGCGATTGAGGCAGGAAGCGGTGGCGCATACCCTGCAGGCGACCGCCTTGGTGCACGAGGCCTACTTGAAGCTTTCGCCCGGCGAGAGCCAGTGGGAAGGGCGCAGGCACTTTTTCAGCGCCGCCGCCGAGGCGATGCGCCGCATTCTGATCGACCGCGCGAGGCATCGGAAGGCCGTGCGGCATGGTGGCGGGTTGCAGCGAGCTGAATTTGCGGAAGACGTCATCGCGGCGCCATTCGCGCAGGATGACGAGATCCTTGCCATCAGCGGGATCCTGGATCGCTTCGCCCTGATCGAGCCGCGCAAGGCGGAGGTGGTGAAGCTCCGCTATTTCGTGGGAATGACCCTCGAGGAGACCGCGGAAGCCCTTGGGATTTCGACGCCGACGGCGAAGCGCGATTGGACATTCGCCCGGGCCTGGTTGTTCCGGGAACTGAGCCGCGAGTCGGATTGAATGCCGGTTGGTTTGGAGGAATTCGCAGTTCCTGTGAAAGTTTTTGATCCATTTTCCGGGGTTATTTCGCATGAAATGGATCCCGTGAAATGTCTCCCGCGAGCTTTCACCCATCACCCGGAACCATGCCAGAACGCCCCACCCTGGAGATCATCCTGCAAGCCGCCTTGGAGTTCGCGGTTCCGGAGAAGCGCGCCTGCTACCTTGACGAGGCCTGCCGCGGTGACCGGGGATTTCGTGAGGAGGTCGACTCGCTCGTCGCCGCTCATTTCGCGGATGAGAGTTTCATGGCACCGGCTGATCGGATTCTTTGGGAGGAGATCCGCGGAGAGGGGGCGGGGGACATGATCGGCCGCTACAAGCTGATCCGGCAACTCGGTGAAGGGGGCTTCGGCACGGTCTATCTGGCCGATCAAAGTGCGCCGGTGAGACGCCAGGTGGCTCTCAAGGTGATCAAGCCGGGCATGGACTCCAGGGAAGTCATCGCCCGCTTCGAATCGGAGCGCCAGGCGCTGGCGCTGATGAATCATCCGAACATTGCCAAAGTGCACGATGCAGGGACGACCGAAAGCGGTCGACCTTACTTCGTGATGGAGTTGGTCGAAGGCATGTCGATCACGGCCTTCTGCGGGGCGGAGGATCTTGATATGGCGGAGCGACTGGGTCTTTTCATCGATGTTTGCGCCGCCGTTCAGCACGCGCACCAGAAGGGCATCATTCATCGCGATCTGAAGCCGGCCAATATCCTGGTCCCGGTCCACGATGGCGAGCCGCTCGTCAAGGTGATCGACTTCGGAATCGCGAAGGCAATCGGCAGCGAGTCCACCGGGAAGACCCTTTTCACACAACTGGGCAGGATGATCGGGACACCGCAGTACATGAGCCCCGAGCAAGCCGAGCTCAATCCGCAGACAGTGGACACCCGCAGCGACATCTATTCACTCGGCGTTATTCTGTATGAGCTCCTCACGGGGGCGACGCCGTTGAATGCCGAACAGCTCCGCACGGCGTCCTACGCGGAAGTCCAGCGTCTGATCCGGGAGGTGATCCCGCCGAGACCCAGTACCAAGCTCACCGCGTCCCTTGCCGGTCCGGGATCGGTTCCCCTGTCTCATACCGGTGTCTCTCCCCGGGCGCTGCGAGGCGATCTCGATTGGATCGTGCTAAGGGCGCTCGAGAAAGATCCCGAGCGGCGCTACGAGTCGGCGGGTGCCTTGGCGGAGGACTTGCACCGCTTTCTCCAGCACAAGCCCGTGGAGGCCCGCCCGCCGAGCATGGCCTATCTCATGCAGCGCTTCGCCCGCCGCCACCGCAGTCCGGTCATTGCGGGGGCGGCGCTGCTGACGGCCTTGCTCCTCGGGGCGGTGGGGACATCCATTGGCATGAAGCGGGCGCTCGACGCCAAGGAGGAGCTGACGGTCAAAAACCAGGAGCTGGACCGGCAGAAGCTCGCGCTCGTCGACTACAAGGAGCGCCTTTCAGGCCTCCTCGAGTCGAACCAGGAGATGCTCGGAGAGATCCAGAGCATGAGTAAGAGCGGAGCCCAGCTTCCCGCGGAGTTCGAGGCGCTGCGAAAAGAAAACCAGGCACTGCTCGACAAGGTTAGCAGCGAGGTGGCGAACCAAGAGCGCTACACGGAGGAAATCGAACGACTTCAGCAGGCCAACGAACAACTGGAGCAGCTCCTAATGGAATCGAAGAACCCCGATGTGGCCGTCGGGCTGGTGCGAGCCAAGCTCTTTGGAAGCCACATCACTGCCTTGGACATGAACGAACGCGGTCAGTTCTATCACAACGGCAAGTTGGTCGCCTATCCCGTGCTGCTCAAGGCCTTCGCCACACCGCTTGACGATGATGGCAGCGGGAAAAGCCCGTCACGCCGGCTGAAAGTCACCTTGCCCGCAGGGGCGAAACCGACGGATGCCGTTTATCATTTCCGCCTCAGGCAACTTGCCTCCGCCGCGGATCAGATCGGGATCCGGCACGAGCTGTTTCCTCCACAAGAGAAGGAACCGGTGAAATGAGAGGGTGCTCGTTTTCCGTGCCGTAGTGGCCTGCCAAGCGTGGCGATCCGATGTCCTCACCTGATCCGCAACGGAATCGCGCCTGCCAGGAATCGGGACAAATAAGCCCGGGGATCAAATTTTCCTGATCCGTTCTGCGGAAAAATTCCGCACCTGCTGGCGGATGGCTCATGAAGCCCGGCCCGATCCATGACCTTGGGGTGTGGAACGGGCCGGGTGACATCCGCCACCCGCACCCTCAATTACGAAATCCATCATGAGCAACGATCCCGGTTCACAACGTCCCGTCCGCAGTATCAGCCTGCCGCCACTTGCCGCCGTCGCGCTCGCCATCGGGCTTGCGACTTCCACCTACATTGCCGCAAGCACCTGGCGGGACGTCCGGAAGCCTTCCGAGAAGAACAACATCCAGATCACCGGCTCCGCGAAAAAGAGGATCGTCTCGGATCATATCGAGTGGTCTGCCACCATCGAGGGCAGCGGCAACGACCGCACCGCGGCCTACATTTCGCTCAAAAGTGGCACTGAAAAGGTGGTGGCCTTTCTGAAGGCGCAGGGCCTCAAGGCGGACGATATCAAGATCCAGTCCGCCACGATCACCGAGGAATTTGAGATCGTGCGCGAAGACAAGGTGCTGGAGGGAACCAACATCCCGCTGCGTACGGAGACCCAGAAATCCACCGGATTCCGGGCCGTTCAACTGGTGTCCGTGGGATCCCCCGATGTGCCGCTGATCGAAAAGGCCTCCCGCGAGATCACGTCGCTGCTGGAGCAGGATGTCTTCGTGACCTCCCACCTGCCGCGATACTATTACACCCGTCTCGGCGAGCTGAAGTTGGAGATGCTGTCGGAGGCCGCCAAGGATGCCCGCAGCCGGGCGGAGAACATCCTCAGGTCCGCGGGCAATGCGGAGCTCGGGCCGCTGGTGTATTCGTCGATGGGGATCATCAATATCAACCCTGCCAATTCCACCGCTACATCGAGCGAAGGGAACAATGACACCACGGCTTACGAAAAGGACATCATCACGATCGTCCGTGCCGAGTACAAGGTCCAATGACCAGAGCTGAAAAAAGGCGCGCTCCCCGGTTTGGGAAGCGCGCCTTGGAAAAGCGGAGGCTTGTTAGAGCGCCTTGGCGGCGGCGAGGACGTGGTCCTTGGTCATGCCGAGTTCCTTCATCACGGTATTGCCCGGGGCGCTGATGCCGAAGCGGTCGATGCCGAGGACCTTGCCGCCGAGGCCGACGTATTTCCACCAGAGGCCGGAGACGCCGGCTTCGATGGCGAGGCGCTTGGTGCAGCTCTTCGGCAATACGCTTTCCTGGTAGGCGGGGTCCTGGCGGTCGAAGCGCTCGCAGCAGGGGACGGATACCACGCGGACGCCATCGCCGAGTTCCGCGGCGGCGGCGATGCAATGCTGCAGCTCGGAGCCGCAGGACATCAGGATGTGGGTCAGCGTACCGCTTTCCTTTTTCGCGATGTAGGCGCCGCGCAGCACGCCGTCGCGGCGGGCTTCGACGGACAGCTCGTTCATCAGCGGGACGGCCTGGCGGGTAAGGCTGAGCAGGGTCGGGCCGTCGGTGCGGAGCATCGCGGCGACGTAGGCGCCGGCGGTTTCCTCGGCATCGGCCGGGCGAATGACATCGAGGTTCGGGATCACCCGCAGACCGCTGACGGTTTCGACCGGCTGGTGGGTCGGGCCGTCCTCACCGACGCCGACTGAGTCGTGGGTGAAGATGTAGGTGACCGGGAGTTTGGACAGCGCGGCGAGGCGGATCGCCGGGCGGACGTAGTCGGCGAAGACCAGAAAGGTCGCGCCGGAGGCGCGGAACAAGCCGTCGTAGGCGATCCCGTTGCAGATCGCGCCCATCGCGTGTTCGCGGATGCCGAACCAGATGTTGCGACCGAGCGGGTTGGCGGCGGAGTAGTCGCCGCCGTCCTTGATGTAGTTCTTGGTCGAGCCGTAGAGGTCGGCCGAGCCGGTGATGAGCTGCGGGACGGCCTTGGCGACCGCCTGGATGACGACGCCGCCGGCACCGCGGGTAGCGTCCTTGTAATCGGCGGCGAAGGCTGGGATCTTGGCGGAAAGGTCGCTCGGCACGGCACCGGCGACGCAAGCGGTGAGTTCGGCGGCGAGTTCCGGATTGGCGGCGGACCAGGCTTCGTAGGTCGCCTGCCAGGCTTCGAAGGCCTTGACCGACTCGGCTTTCACCGCGGCGAAGTGGGCACGGACCTCGTCGGAGACGTAGAAGTGCTGGTCGGCGGGCAGGCCGAGGCCGGCTCGGGCTTCGTCGATGAACTTCGCGCCGCCTTCCCCGTGGGCCGCGGCGGTGCCGGCGACCTGCGGGATGCCTTTGCCGATGAGGGTCTTGGCGATGATCACCTTCGGGCGGCCGTTCTTGTCAGCCTTTGCCTTGGCGCTCGCCGCGGCGATGGCGTTGAAGTCGTGGCCGTCGATGGTTACGGCGTCCCACTGCTGGGAGGTGAAGTAGGCTTCCGCGTCCTCGCCCTGGGTCTGCACCGCCATCGCGTCGAGGGTGACGTCGTTGGAGTCGTAGATCAGAATCAGGTTATCCAGGCCGTTGTGGCCGGCGAAGGCGATCGCTTCCTTGGCGACGCCTTCCTGAAGGCAGCCGTCGCCGTGGAGGGCGAAGACGTGCTGGTCGAAGATCACGTGGTCGGCGGTGTTGAACTTCGCCGCGGCGCGCTTGCCGGAGAGGGCGAAGCCGACGGCGTTTCCGATGCCTTGGCCGAGCGGGCCGGTGGTGGCTTCGACGCCGACGGTTTCAAAGGACTCCGGGTGGCCGGGGGTGTGCGAGCCGAGCTGGCGGAAGTTCTTCAGTTCGGAAAGCGGGAGATCGTAGCCGCTGAGGTGCAACCAGGAGTAGAGGAACATCGAGCCGTGGCCGGCGGAGAGGATGAAGCGATCGCGATTGAGCCACTTCGGGGCGTCGGGATTCTGGCGGAGGCCACCGCTGTAAAGGACGGCACCGATTTCCGCGCAGCCGAGCGGCAGTCCGAGGTGGCCGGAGTTGCAGGCGTGGACGGCGTCCATGGCGAGGCCGCGGGCCTGGCTGGCAGCTTGGGAGAGAAGGGCGGTATTCATGAGAGCGGTTCGAAGTTGTCGGACAGGGCGCGGAGGTTAGGGGGCGGAACCCTGCTGGCAAGCCGCAAGCGGGGCAGTATCCGGTGACGAATTCATGGGAGAAATGCGACACGAGCACTTTCATGTGAATTTTGGCTTGTCACCGTGGGCCGGACGACTAGTTTTCCGCCCGCCTCACACGGCACGATAGCAAGACCCGTTCGTCTAACGGTTAGGACTCCAGATTTTCATTCTGGCAATAGGGGTTCGATTCCCCTACGGGTTGCGATCCTTTTCACCACTTCCCTCGGGGAGTGGTTTTTTTGTTTCCGGCAACCGTCAGTGCGTTGTCCGCGCACGAAAAAGGCGGACCTCCGTGAGGAGATCCGCCTTGAGAAATTGCCTTTGGAAGGGCAGAGCCGGGATTACCAGCGACGGCCACCGCCGCCGCCGCCGCCACCACCGCCGCCGCCGCCGCCGCCGTAGCCGCCCTTGCCGCCGCCGCCGCCGCCGCCACGGCGATCTCCGCCGCCGCCGCCGCCGCCGTAACCACCACCGCCGCCGCCGCCGCGGCGATCGCCACCACCACCACCGCCGCCGAAGGACGGACGGTCTTCGCGGGGCCGGGCTTCGTTGACGGTCAAGTTACGACCGCCGAAATCCTTGCCATCGAGGCCGCGAATGGCGGCTTCCATGCCTTCCTTGGATCCCATGGAGACGAAAGCGAAGCCACGTGGGCGACCGGTTTCGCGGTCCATGACCAAATTCACTTCACTGACAGGGCCGAAGGCACCGAAGGCTTCCTTCAGTTCTTCTTCGCCGGCGGAGAAGGGGAGATTCCCCACATACATCTTGTTACTCATTGCAATCAGGTGGCCCGAACTTTCCTACTGTCTCTTCTTCGACTGTTCCCGCGAACCGGGTTTCAAATCACCACTGAATGCAATTCACTTGATGACCCTCCATGCCTTGAATCTGCCAGGGCGGCGAGCGCGAGGAAACCATGACCGGAGCGGATGGGGGGGGCAAGTACCGATTTGAAAAACTTTCCCCAAGCTTTACTTAGTGTTTCCACGCATTTTGCTCTCCTCGATGAAAAAGAATCGGGGATCAAGTGGTTGGGACATTGACCGGTGCCCCGGATGCAGCTATGAAGCCGCGCCCTCCGGGGCGTCATTCCTCATGAAAATGCGTCTTTCCTTTGAGCGGGTTGACTGGATCAACACCGGCTTCCTCCTGATCATCTCGCTGCTCGCCGTGATTGCGGCACCGATCTACCTGTGGCAACACGGCATGAACGGCTTCATCGGCGGCATGTTCGCCTTCTACTGCATCGCGACCGGCATGAGCATCACGCTCGGCTACCATCGCCTGTTCTCCCACCTCTCGTTCAAGGCCAAATGGCCGGTTCGTTTGTTCACCTTGGTTTTCGGAGCCTGCGCCTTCGAAAACTCCGCGCTGAACTGGGTCTCCGACCATCGCCGCCATCACAAGCATACGGATCACGACGACGATCCCTATGACATTTCCCAAGGCTTCCTCTGGGCGCACATTGGCTGGATCCTTTTCAAGCGATTGCCCGAGCCACCGCTCGACAACGTGAATGATCTCCGCAAGGACCAGCTGGTCATGTGGCAACACCGCTGGGACAAGCTGATCGCCCTCTCGGTCGGTCTGATCCTACCCGCCGTGCTCGGTTACTATTTCGCCGGCGGTGCCACCGGTGCCCTTGGGGGTTTCATGATCGCCGGCGTGATGCGGGTTTTCGTGGTCCAGCAGTGCACCTTCTTCATCAACTCGCTCTGCCACACCATCGGCAACCAGCCTTACTCGACCCGCTGCAGCGCCCGCGACAGTTTCGTCATGTCGTTGGTGACCTTCGGCGAGGGCTACCACAACTACCATCACGAGTTCCAGCACGACTACCGCAACGGCGTGAAGCCGTGGAACTTCGACCCCACCAAATGGTCGATCTGGCTGCTTTCAAAACTCGGTCTGGCGAGCGAACTGCGCCGTGTGCCGGACACAAAGGTGCTGCTCGCCGAGATGGCGGAAGCCCGCCGCCGCGCCGATCTGGAGCTCGCCCGCTTGAAAGAATCCGGCGACCACCCGCTCCGCGACAAGGCCCTCGAAGCCATGAATGCCCTGAGCGAACGTCTGAGCGCCAATTACCAGGAACTGGAGAAGGCGATGGCCGACCGCGTCGAACTTTCGCGCAAGGCGATCCGCAACTGGAGCAAGGAAACCCGCGAAATGCTGAATCATCTCTCCCAGTTGAGTAGCGGCCGCCTCATCCCGGCCTGACCGGCGCACGTTTTCAAAGCCATCCGGGTGATCCCGGATGGCTTTTTTCGTTTTGTGGTGCCGATTTGCAGCCGCTGCTGAGCGGGGACTTGCCAACCGCGCAGAACGGGCGGATGGGAGAGCATGTCAGAAACCTTCCACGCCTGGGCCGCGGCCGACCGCGGTGCCGTTCTCAAGCCGCTCGACTATCAGCCCGGCCCGCTGGGTCCGGAACAGGTGCAGATCCGCATCGAATCCTGCGGGATCTGCCACTCGGACCTTTCGATGATCGACAACGAATGGGGCAACTCGGTCTTCCCGCTGGTCGCCGGTCACGAGGCGGTCGGGATCGTGGAGGAGGTCGGCGAATTCGCGAAAGGCGTGAAGGCCGGCGACCGCGTCGGGCTCGGCTGGTTCGCCGGTTCTTGCATGAGCTGCCACCCTTGCCTGTCCGGACGCCAGAACCTCTGCGCGAACTCCGAGCAGACGATCGTCGGCCGCCACGGCGGCTTCGCCGACCGGGTGCGCTGCCACTGGAGCTGGGCGATCCGGCTGCCGGAAGGCGTGGATCCGCGGAAAGCCGGGCCGCTGTTCTGCGGAGGGATCACGGTTTTCGGGCCGATCGCCGATTTCGGCGTCAAGCCGACCCACCGGGTGGGTGTGATCGGAATCGGCGGGCTCGGCCACCTGGCGCTTCAGTTTCTCAACAAGTGGGGGTGCCACGTCACGGCGTTCACCTCCACCGATTCGAAAGCAGACGAAGCGAAGGCCCTCGGTGCCCACGCGGTGCTGAACTCCCGCGACAGCGCCGCGATGAAGTCCGCCGCCGGCAGCTTCGACTTCATCTTGTCCACCGTGAATGTCCCGCTCGACTGGAACGCCTACCTTGACATGCTGGCTCCGGACGGGCGGCTGCACTTCGTCGGTGCGGTGCTGGAGCCGGTGGCGGTGCCCGCCTTCGCGCTGATCGGCGGTCGCAAGCGGATCAGCGGATCGCCGTTCGGGTCGATCGCGACCGTGACGGACATGCTCGATTTCTGCGCACGTCACGGCATCGCCGCGCAGACCGAAAGCTTCCCGATGAGCGAGGTGAACGCCGCGCTCGACCACCTGCGCGCCGGCAAGGCCCGCTACCGCATCGTCCTTGAAAACTGAATCCATGACCGCCCGCGACTTCATCCTCCCCTCGTTCTTCGGCGATGCCCTGGCCCTCGGGCCGCATTGGATTTACGACCCTTCGAAAATCGCCGCCCTCTACCCCGGCGGGATCCGCGAGTACGACGATCCTCGTAGTTCATACCACCCGGGCAAGTCGGCGGGGGACTTCACCCACCTCGGCGACCAGACGCTGGCGCTCCTTGGCTCGCTGGCCGATCACGGCGGTTCATTTGCCGCGTGGTCAACCGACTGGCGGGCGTGGGCGGAGCGGATCCGGGACGACAAGAGCAGCTATTTCGACGGGGCAACGCGCGGGACCCTCGGGAATCTCGCCGAAGGTCGAAAGCAGCCGTCGGATTCGAGCGACCTCGCGGGTGCGGCACGAATCGCGCCCTTGTTCGCGGTCCACGGCGACGTCACGCCGCTGGTCGCTGCCGCCCGCATGCAAACCGCGCTGACCCATGGCGATGCACGGGTGATCGACGCCGCCGAGTTCTTCGCCCGCGCGGCCTTTGCGGTCGGGGAAGGAGCGGAGTTTGCTGAAGCCTTTGAGGAATCTGCGTTCTTCCCGTATTCGGCGCTGCCCGCGAGCGACTGGTTGATGGTGGCGCGCCATGCTTCGAGTGACCTCGTCGAGCACGCAACCGCGCTCGGACTCGGCTGCGACATCGCCGGGGCCTTTCCGATCACCTTGGCGCTGGCGCTTTGCCATGAGGACGAACCGGTGGAAGCACTATCCGCCAATGCGATGCTCGGCGGTGACTCGGCGGCGCGGGGCTTGATGCTCGGCTTGCTGATGGGCGCGCGGCACGGGGCGGACGCCTTTTCCGCCGGATGGACGGACCAGTTAAAGGCGATCGGAACCATCAACCACGCGCTGGAGCGCCTCGAATCCTGATGAGCACCGCGATCCGCTCTTGGGCATGGCCGCTTGGCATGGCGCTCATCTGCCTCGTGGCAGGCGGGCTTTCCGGCGCGTCCTCGGCCGGTGGCGGCAGCAGTGATTGGTACCGCGACCTCGTCAAAACGCCCGGCACCCCGCCCTCCTGGGTTTTCGGGCCAGTGTGGTCGGGGCTCTACCTCCTGATGGGCTGGGCGGGCGGCCTGCTGATCGTCAAGAAGGCCTGGTGCGCGGTCCGGCTGTTCGCGGTCCAGTTCGGGCTTAATCTTGCGTGGTCTCCAGTCTTCTTCGCGCTGCAACAGCCGGCCGCCGCGCTGGCGATCATCGTGGCGATGGGAATTTTGATTGGCCTCACCGTCCGCGCTGCCAAGCCGGTCTCCATGACCGCCGCCCGGCTGCTGCTGCCCTACTGGGCCTGGGTTACCTACGCGACCTGGCTGAATGGCGGTATCGTGTTCCTGAACCGCTGAATCTTTGGAAGAAGGAAAACCACGGAATACAGGAACACGCGGAACCCGATGGATGCAGTGGACCGATACCTTGAAGACTGCTGCAAGCCGCGGAACTTCGAAGTTTTCCAAGCTTCCGTGTATTCCGAGTCTTCCGTGGTTCTCATTCCTCGATTGGGGCGGAGTCCCCCTGGACCTAGTACGCGAAAGCAGGGACCCGGTATGACCGGATCCCTGTCGGGAAGAACATTTCACTTCAAGCACGGGTCACGCCCGTGGCACGCAAGCCACTAGGACTTGTAACGCAGGCGCTTTTTATGGCGGTTCTGCTTCATGCGCTTCTTGCGCTTGTGCTTGTTGATCTTGGTCTTACGGCGTTTCTTCAGCGAGCCCATGGTGGTGCTTGGTAGTTACGGGTGGATGGGAAAATTTCAGGGGACGATCTTGTTCAGCGGATACTCGATGATGCCTTCGGCACCGAGTTCCTTGAGCGTCGGGATGATGTCTCGGACGATCTTTTCGCAGATGACCGTTTCGACAGCCACCCAGCCCTCTTCCGAGAGGTGGGACACGGTCGGCCGGCGCATCGCGGGCAGGAGTTCGAGCAGGGCGGGCAACTTGTCCGCGGGAAGATTCATTTTCAAGCCCACTTTGTCGCGGGCTTCGAGCGCGGCCTTCAGAAGGAGGGTCAGGCGCTCCATTTTCTGGCGCTTCCACGGGTCAGCCGAGGCAGCCTGGCTGGCGTAGAAGTGGGGAAAGGAGGTCAACAAGGTGTCAACGATCCGCAGCTTGTTGGCCTTGATCGAGGAACCGGTTTCGGTGACATCGACGATGGCGTCGACCAGGTCCGGCACCTTCACTTCGGTCGCACCCCAGGAAAACTCGACTTCGGCATTGATCCCCTTTGCCTTCAGGTATCGCTCGGTGATTGCCACACCCTCCGTCGCGATCCGCTTGCCTTCAAGGTCTTCCGGCTTGCGGACCGGCGAGTCTTCCGGGACCACCAGGACCCAGCGGGTCGGCATGGCGGAGGCGCGTGAAAACGGCAACTCGACGAGGTCGACGAGGTTGTCCGAGAATTCACTGGCCCAGTCGAGACCGGTGATGCCGCAGTCGAGAAAGCCCTGGTCGATGTAGCGGGCGACTTCCTGGGCGCGGATCAGGTAGAGATCCAGCTCCGGGTCGTTCGACGAGGGCCGCAAACCACGTGACGAGACATAAACCTCGTAGCCGGCCTTCGCGAGAAGGTCGAGGGTCGGCGCTTCCAAGGATCCCTTGGGAATGGCCAGCTTGAGGGTTCTGTCGGGGCTTTCCGGCATCGTGCGGGGCGGCGGGGATAGCGGGGGCGCGGCAGGGAGGCAAGGGAAGTTTTTAAAAGGGTGCCGGTCGCCGCGGAGCAGGCTTGGAAGCGCTGGCGGTCGTGAAATGGGAGACCCTTGCGGAAAATGGCAATCCTCCTTGGCATCGTCCCTTTTTGGAAAGGTAGGGTTGGACCCCATAGCCACGCCTAGCGTTCGGGATACAGTGGTCATCGCTGCAGCAAGCACAACCTCCAACTCCCCTATCTCCCCAGCTGAAAACCGTGACCGGCTTCGGCACTTGCCTCGCATCCCCTATGAGCAACGAATTACCCACGGTTCGCACCGGTCAAGGTTCGACCCGACTGTCGCGCTCGGAGTTCGAGCACCGCTACCGGGCGCAGTTTGCGGACCCTGCTTTCGACGCTCCGACACCGGAAGTCGAGCGGCTTACGACCATCGCGTGGGAGGCTTACGAGGACAGTCGAAAAAGCCCGCACTCGCGGAAGGCCGGGCCGGAGTTTGCCGATCCGGAGCATGAACTCCCGCTCGAATGGCTGGAAACGCGAGCGGCCATAAAGGAGGCTCAGCAGCGCTTCGAGGATCACGGCGGCAAGTCGCGCATCCTTCTGATTTCCGCCTCGCCACGCACCGATGAAACCTGCCCCGGTGAGATGGCGAAAACATTCCGGGTGACCACAGAGGTGCGCGAATGCATCGAAAGGAACAGCGGCTTCACCGTGGACTTCCTCGATCTGAGCCGGATCAACTCCGAATACGGCCGCCAGATTCACCCTTGCAAAGCGTGCGTCTCCACCGCCATGCCGCTCTGCCACTGGCCGTGTTCCTGCTATCCCAATCATTACATGGGCCAGATCCACGACTGGCTGACCGATATGGAACTCGCCCCCGCCGGAGCTGCCGCGGTCTTTGATCGCTACATCGGCTATTACGAACCCTACGCCACCAGCCATGAGGCACTGGATCGTGACACTGCGTTCATGGAAGAGGCGAGGAGCGCCGCACTGACGTTGATGGACGCCGTGACAGAAATGCGCAAAGGCCGGAAGGCGCCGGGCGACGAACTCGAATCACCGCGCCAGAAGTAATCGCATCCCCATCGATCATTCTATCTCCATGAATTCCGCTTGTTACCACGGTGCCTTGGTCAATGCGGCCAAGAAGCTCGGCACTCCGATCCAAGGATCCACCGTGCGCGCCATGGTGAGTTTGGTCGAGGATGGGGAGGGGGCCTACGGCCTGGCCATCGAGCTCCATGCGCTGCTCCCCGGCATGGATCCCGATCAAGCACGGCGAATCATGGAACAAGCTCACCAAACATGCCCCTACTCCAAGGCGCTGCGCGGTGAAGCCTCCGTCGCGCTCGTTGTGGATAGGACCCTGTCAGCTCCGCCACCCAAGCTGGAAAAAAACCTGGGCCGCGATTTAGCGCTGATCGAGGAACTGCCCACCAAGACCAAAAATTTGAGTGCGCTGATGGATGCATCGGAGAAAACGACAGGAAAAGAGAGAGTCGCTGTCACCAAGAGCATCCGGGATAAAGCGAAGTAGCTCCCCCGCCCGGCAGTCGCAATTCTGCATTTCCCGCCGCCCGCGGCGGACTTTGGGACGAATCCGGGGTAGCGGGACGGCATGGTCTCCAGGGGGATGCGCCGGTTGGCAGGCCGTCGGGAGCGATTGTTCGGCACCATGAAAGTGATCCCCTGCCACGGCGTAAGGGTTTCCACGCACTTCCCTTCCGGAGATTTTCCGGTTCCAGAATCCCACCCATGAACCCAAACCTCATTACCTGCCGTGCTTTTGCTCTGACATTCATCGTGTTCGCGGCACTCGGTCCGCCGTCGGCCATGGTCTCGGCGGCGGAACCGCCGATCCCGAAGCCGGACGGCAGGGCCGCCGACATGAGCAAACCCGTGAAAGTCTTCATCCTGCTCGGCCAGTCGAACATGGTCGGCCTCGGCAGGATCAGCGCTGAGGGCAAAGCCGGACCCGAGGGATCCCTCGAGCATGCGGTGAAGAGCAAGATGAAGTATTCCTATCTTGTGGACGAGGCCGGCAACTGGTCCGAGCGAAAGGATGTTCGGTTCGTCCGGATGATGCAGGGAGACGGGTTGATGAATAACGAGTGGTTGGGCATCAAGGGCGGCACCATCGGGCCGGAGTTCGGGATCGGACATCGGGTCGGCGATGCGGTCGATGCACCCGTGATGATTCTCAAGAGCTGCATCGGCAACCGCGCCCTTGGCTGGCATCTTCTGCCTCCTGGAAGCACGCGGTTTGAAGAAGGAGGGAAAGTGTATGCCGGATATAGAGATGCTCCGGATTCATGGGCCAAAGGAACCGAACCAAGTCCGCCCGTCATCAAAGAGGGGACGATAACCCTGAAGGGGGATCAACCGGCGGGCTGGTATGCCGGCAAACAGTATGACGATGACACCTCGGATACCAGGAAGGTGCTTGCGGATATCGGGAAGCACTACCCCGACGCGAAGACCTACGAGGTGGGCGGCTTCTTTTACTGGCAGGGTGAAAAGGACGCCGGCAATCCAGTCTGGGCGGCTCACTATGAGAAAAATCTGGTCCAGCTCATCAAGGCCTTGCGCAAGGACTTCAACGCCCCCAGCGCGCCCTTCGTGCTCGGCACGATGGGTGAGTCCGCAAAGGGCGGCGGCGGCAACGGCGGCAAGATCCTCGAAGCCCATCTCGCCGTGGACGGCACCTCAGGCAGATACCCCGAGTTCAAAGGCAACGTCGCGACCATTTATACAAATCCCATGGCGCAAGGTGGCAGCGGCAACGGCCACTACGGCGGCAAGGCCGAGGTTTACATGGACGTCGGCGAAGCAATGGGCCAGGCGATGGTGAAGCTGCTTGGCGCGAAGTAGCTCCGAAGGGATGCGCAGTTTGGCCGACCTCGGGGAGGATTGACGATTGATGATTGAGGAATGTTGATTTTTGATTGGAGGTAGAAGATTTTGCCTTTCGGTCAATTCAACAATCGAAAATCAACATTCCTCAATCGTCAATCCAAGCGCGTCCCCCCGCCGCCGCCCCCGGAACTCCCTGAAAACCGGGGATTTTCGGCTTGCCATGCCGGTCCGGGCCTCTAGCTTCGCGGCCCCGTTTCACCTTTCAGTTTGCTGGCGTGCAGTTGGAGCCCCGTGGCCCGCCAGTTCTTCCACCGGGGCATTTGCCGGAAGGAAAAGCGAAACCAAACCAACCTAACCCCAACCCCGCTACCAACATGAGCACCGCAGTGCTTGAAAATACCAACCAGGAACTCAGCGATCTCATCGACGCCAAGTTCCGCGAGTTCCGCGAAGGAACCATCGTCAAGGGCACGATCATCGAGATCCGCCCGCAAGTCGTCCTCGTCGACATCGGCTACAAGTCCGAGGGCGCCATTCCATCGAACGAGTTCGAGGATGAGGAAATCGAAGCCGGCGATGAAGTCGAAGTGCTCCTCGAGCGCCTCGAAAACGACGAGGGCATGGTCGTCCTCTCGAAGGAGAAAGCCGCCCACAAGCAGAACTGGGAAAAGATCGTCAAGGTCTTCCAGGACGGCGGTCTCGTCCGCGGCAAGGTCAAGGCGGTCGTCAAGGGCGGCCTCACCGTCAACGTCGGTGTCGAAGCCTTCCTTCCCGGCTCCCAGGTCGACATCATCCCGCCCAAGGATCTCAACGAATACGTCGGCAACGTCTACGAATTCAAAATCGTCAAGGTCAACGACGAGCGGAAGAACATCGTGCTCTCCCGCCGCGAAGTCATCGAAGCCGAGCGCGCGGAGCTTCGCCAGCACTTCCTCCAGAGCGTCAAGGTCGGCGACAAGGTCACCGGCGCGGTCAAGAACATCACCGACTTCGGTGCGTTCGTCGACCTGCAGGGCATGGACGGCCTGCTCCACATCACCGACATGTCGTGGGGCCGGATCAACCACCCTTCGGAAATGCTCATCATCGGCCAGCCGGTGGACGTCGTTATTCTCGACGTCGACCGCGAGAAGGAGCGCGTCTCCCTCGGCCTGAAGCAAATGTCCGACAATCCTTGGGAAGACATCGAGCGCAAGTTCGCCATCGGCTCCAACGTCAAGGGCAAGGTCACCAAGCTCCTGCCTTACGGCGCGTTCATCGAACTCGAGCGCGGTGTCGAAGGCCTGGTCCACGTGTCCGAGCTTTCCTGGGTCAAGCGCATCACCCGCCCGAGCGACGTGCTCGAACTCGACCAGGTCATCGAGGCCGTCGTGCTCGGCATCAGCATCGAGGAGCAGAAGATCTCCCTCGGTGTCCGCCAGCTCGAGCCGAATCCTTGGGACGAAATCGAGAGCCGCTACCCGATCGGTGCCACCATCAAGGGCCCCGTCCGCAACCTCACCGCTTACGGCGCCTTCGTCGAACTCGAAGAAGGCATCGACGGCATGGTCCACGTCTCGGACATGTCCTGGACCCGCAAGATCAATCACCCCTCCGAAGTTCTCAAGAAGAACGACGAAGTGGAAGCGATCGTGCTTTCCATCGACAAGCCGAACCAGCGCGTGTCGCTCGGTCTCAAGCAGCTTGAGGACGATCCATGGAGCCACATCGACGAGCGCTTCAAGGTCGGTGACCTGGTCAAGGGCACCGTCGCGAAGATCGCCTCCTTTGGCGCGTTCATCAGCCTCGATGGCGACATCGACGGCCTCATCCACATCTCGCAGCTCAGCGAGGACCACGTGGAGAAGGTCAAGGACGTGATCAAGGTCGGCGACGAGGTCGAAGCCCGCGTGATCAAGGTGGACAAGGTCGAGCGCCGCATCGGCCTCTCGATCAAGGCCGTGAACTACAACGAGGCCGATCTCAAGAAGGAGAGCGCCAGCTTCGAAAGCCTGCGCCCGTCCTCCGAAATGGTGGGTCTCGAACAGGCCTTCAATCTGGCATCGCTCTCCACCGAAGAGTGGAGCCCGTCGGAAGATTGATCCGCAGCGGGTCGAACGAAAGATTCCAAGCCGGGGAGGGAAACCTTCCCGGCTTTTTCGTGCCCGGGGGCTGCCTGACAAGGTCCCTTGTCACTTCGAATGAATCATTTATGGTCCTGCGACGTGAAGCGATCCCAAGCGCCCTTGCTCACCCTCTTTGCGCTGCTGACTTTTGTCGGGCTGGTGTTCCGCAACGATACGCAATCCGAGGCAGGGCTTACCCCGCTTCCGTCAAAGGCAATCCGCAGTTCCGATGCCCGACCGGGCCAGGCATCCGGCACGACCGCGCCGATCGAGGACAGCGAGTCCGCGGCCCGGGTCGCCGGCCATGCCACGATGGCGGCCACGGGCCTGCCGGTGCCGCTTTCCGAGCAGCTTGCGGCCCGCGAACTCAGCCCGGAGCAGCGCCGGGCGAGGAAGCTCGAGGTGCTCGACCGCATCCTCGGCGATGCCGGATCATTCGCGGATTTACCGCCGGAGCACCGGGTGTCGCTGGCGATGTATGCCGGGCAACTGGCGACTTCCGACACCCCCGCCATACGTTGCTGGGCTCCCGGCACTCCGGAGAAAATTGTCCGCGCCTATCGGAGGGTCGAGCACCAGATCGGCAGCGTGGCCGGCCTGGGTTTGAAGGCACTGCAAGTCGGCCCCCACTGGTTTCGCACGGCGACGAACGGCAGTGGGCAAAACACACAGGGCCTGCCGGTGACGCTCACGTGGAGCATCGTACCCGACGGCACCCCGGTCAGCGGCGGGGTCGGCGAGCCGGCCGCGAACAGCACGCTGCGCGCCCGGCTTGCCGAGATTTACGGGGGCAGCGCGGCCGGCGACCCGCGGGACCAACCGTGGTTCGCGGTGTTCCAAGCCACCTTCGACAATCTCGCGGCAAACTCGGGCCTGCGTTTCGTCTACGAGCCGGCGGACGATGGCACGGGCATCGCCGACGGCTCGCTTCCCGGTGCCCTCGGCCTGCGCGGTGATATCCGGGTCAGCGGGCACCCCATCGACGGCAACAGCAATACCCTCGCGTATGCCTATTTTCCGGACGGCGGTGACATTGTGATCGATACCGACGACACCTTTTATAACACGATCAGCAACAACTCGATCCGGCTCCGCAACGTCATCGAGCATGAGATCGGGCATTCGCTCGGCCTGGATCATGTCTGTCCGATCAATAACACGAAGTTGATGGAACCTTCGCTGAGCACCTCCTTCCGCGGCTCGCAGTTCGACGACATCTACTCCCACCAGCGGAACTACGGCGACCCGCTGGAAGTCCACGGTTCGCTCCGCACCAACGACATACCTGCCAATGCCACGGCACTCGCGCTAACAACCGGCAGCCAGGCCTCGTGGCAGTGGCTGAGCATCGATGACAACAGCGACATCGATCACTACTCGTTCAGCGGCACGCGCGACCATCAGGTCACCGTGAGAATCATCCCGTCGGACCCCGTCTTGCCGAATGATCCGGTCAACGACACCTATCTCGAGGGCTCCCCGACCGCGTATCCCAACTGTGACGGCGGCACGCCCTTCGACCCGACGACCCAGCAGGACCTGGTCCTGGACCTCCTCGGGACGAACGGCAGTACGGTTGTCGCCACCGCCCCTTCGCAAGCGGCGGGCGTCACGGAGGAAATCGTCACCTTCCGACTGCCTGCGGACGGGACCCACTTCATTCGCGTCCGGGGCGGCACGACGGACCGGGCGCAACTCTACCGGATGGAGGTGCTCCGGGTGGACGCGCCGCCGGCTCCGCGGATGGCGGTCACCGCCACGCGGCTGGATGCGGAGTCGAACAGCGGCACGAACGGTGTGCCGGATCCCGGCGAAACGGTGCGCTATGGTTTCACGCTGACGAACGAGGGCGATCTGACCGCATCCGGACTGGTTGCGACGCTCTCCGCTCCCCCCGGCTCCACGCTTTTCGCGCCGACGGCGAACTATGGAACGCTCGCCCCCGGAGCTTCGGACGAGCGGCAGTTCACCTTTGCGGTCGGAGGGGCGCCCGGTGACACGGTGAATCTCCAGCTTTCGCTTGCAGCTCCGGGCTATGCGGAAGTGCTGAGTCTGCCGTTGACGCTGGGGACTACGACGACGGCTGTCCTGCTCGATGAGAATTTCGACGGCAGCAGCATCCTACCCGCAGGTTGGAGCCAGTCGGTCTCCGGTGCCGGCAGCCCGTGGGTGATCTCGACCAATCGTTCTAACAGCACTCCGAACTCCGCCTTCTCGCCCTCGGTCAGCCCGAACGGCGAGGCGCTGCTTGTTTCCCCCGCCGTCGGTGTGGGGCCGGATGGCGGCACCGTGCTGGAATTCAGCCACCGCTATCTGTTGGAATCGTCGCGGGACGGCGGCGTGCTGGAAGCCTCGCGCAACGGTGGCGCGTGGTTCGATCTCATGAACTCCGCCGCGACGGTGGAAGCGGGCGACTACAACGGAAGCATCTCTTTCGGTTCCAGTTCCGCGATCCGGGGTCGCCAGGCCTGGACCGGTTCCGTGGCCGCCTTCGTCACCAGCCGGGTGCGGATGCCTGCCGCGTGGGCAGGTGAGAGCATCGTTTTCCGCTGGCGGCTCGCCCATAACAGCGCCACGACCGTCACCGGATGGAATGTGGACGATGTGAAATTCAGCTCCACGGTGAAAACTGCCGATCCTTTCCGGCCTCTCTTGTCCCTCGCAGCTTCGGGAACCCAGCTCTCGGAGCAAACACCGGGTACCGGCGTGACATTGACGCTTTCGACCCCGCTGCCCCTCGCCTCGGATGTCACCGTCATTCTGGGACGCAGCGGTTCCGCCGGAGCGGCGGACTTCTCGGTTCCGCTCACCATGCCGCTGCCCGCCGGCCAGACCAGCAGCAACCTCGAGATCTTCGCCATTGCCGATGGACTCGCGGAAGGTCCGGAATCGGCCACGCTTTCGATACCGGCCAACCAGTCCGGCTATGCACCCGCTGCTCCCGCTTCGGTCTCATTGGCCATCGAGGATCTGCCGGTGCAACCCGCGTCGATCACCCTGTCGAATCTGGTGGTGACCTTCGATGGATTTGCGAAACCTGTCACCGTCATCACCGATCCTGCCGGGATCGGGGTTTCCGTCACCTACGATGGCTCGCCGGTGGTGCCTTCCAATGCTGGAAGTTATGCCGTTTCCGCGACCGTAACATCACCCGGCTACAGCGGCAGCGCGAGCGGAACCCTGGTCATCCGTTCCGCTTACACGGCGTGGATTTCAACGTTCACCGATCCGGCTGATCCGGATGCCGCGGCGTCCGGAGACCTTGATGGCGACGGCTGGGACAATGCCGGGGAGTATGCCTTCGGGACGCTTCCTAACAACCCATCTTCGCTTCCCCGCCTGCAGCCGGTGCTCACCGCGACCACGATGCGGCTGATGGTTCCACCTCCGCCGCTGGGCATCGTGTTTTCGGCCGAGACTTCCGCAGGCCTCCAGTCTTGGACGACCGACGGGGTGCAGGCCATCCCTGGCGGTTACGAGGTTCCGCGCGTTGGCTCGAAGCGCTTCCTGCGGATCGTTTACGAGGTGGTCAACTGAGCGGCTTGGCGGGCCTTGATCCAGTGCCGTCGGCGGACGCCAATGACGGCAGACCACGTTACGATGTAGGCCAACACCAGCAGCCAGTGCGGGACCCGGACATAGGGCCGGCCGTAGTAGTCACGCTTGGCCTCCACCGCCGGCCACCAGACCGGCGGTAGCGGTTCCTTGGTTGGGAAAGGGCCCCTCCCCATCTTGTCGGCGAAGGCGGAAGGGGAGCCCACGGGTGCCCGGCCGATCTCGATCGCGGAGTTCCAGTGTTCGAAGGCGAAGGAGCCCCAGG